>CAZYGM010000060.1:0-16241 GCA_964647015.1 uncultured Planctomycetales bacterium
GCAGGGTCCAGGCGAAGCCGTACAGGTACGCTTCCGGCAGCAGGCGTGCGTCGCGGGCGACCCGCGTCAGGCTCAGCCCGGCTCGCGCCAAACCTCCGGCATTCTCGTCGGCGGTCAGCACCTGCCGCCAACTGGCGTCATATTGGCGCTGGAGTTCGGCAGCCGAGGGGTCGTTGGACGCCGCGGGTGTAATCGTGTACCGCCATCCGTAACAGGTCCAGACCGCTGCCCAGGTCGTCACCGCAAACGCCCCGACCAGCAGCGCCAGAACCGCCGCCCGGCCGGCCCGCCGTTGCACTAGCCGGGATGCGCCCCGTTGCCACGGCGCTAGCTGAAGCTCCAGCGGGCGCCGGCGAACGAGTACGGCGAGCATCATCGCCAGCGGCCCGATCAGAACCAGCGGCCACGAGAATTTAGCTACACTCAAGGCCCCGAGTGCCGCCGCCGTGGCCAGGAAGTGCGGCCAGGTGACGTGCTCCAGCAGCCGCGCGCCGGTCAGCAGCACCAGCATGGCGCATAACGCCACCGGCATGTCCGTCGTCACGAGCCGGCCGTGTGCTAACAGCGTCGGGCTGAATGTGGCCAGGATCAACGCGAGCAGGGCGGCGTCCGGGCCGGCCAGCGTCCGCGCCGCCGCATACACCGCCAGACACGTGCCCAGAAGCAGCAGAACCATCATGATTCGCGCGATGAGCAGCAGCGGCCGCCCCGCGTTCACTTCGAATAGCCAAGTCTGGCCGAACTCGTAGTGGCTCGCTCGCCGCCAGCCGTTCGTGTCCGGGGCGGGCCATTCCTGCGCGACCAACAGCAGCGGCGCGGCCGCCCAGAGCTTCCCCAGTGGGGGATGGTCGGGGGCCAAACGGAAGTCGTGCTGCTTGAGGTAGCTCATGCCGCTGGCGAGGTGGCTGGATTCATCGAAGGTGCTGCTGTCACCCACCAGCGACGAGACTGCCAGTGTGCCCGCGATTACCAGCAGCAGCGGCAGCGCGGCCCAGTGCAGGCGGCGCGGCAGCAGCGGCTGAGGCGCGGGCGTGGCCACCTGGGGCAGGGGTGAATGCCGGACGCGCCGCGATCTGGTCATGAACAGCTCCACCGGCCCGGCCGGTCGGCTATTGGACAATCCCCTTGGTCAGCCGCATGAAGGCCGTCTCCAGGTTGACCTCCTCCTGCTTGATCTCATGGATGCGCAAGTTGGCGGCTAGCATGGCGCGAGCAATGAAGCTGAAGTCGGCCATGTCGGGCCCCAGCGTCAGGACGATCTCGCCATCGCGCAGCTCGGTAGTCTGCACCTCCGGCAGCTTGGCCAGCACCTGGCGGGCACGTTCGGCATCATCCGGCGTAACCACGTGCACGACGCTGCCGACACGGGCGCGGCGCAGCGCTTCGGCCACAGAGCCCTGGTAAATCAACTCGCCCCGTTCGAGGATGCCGATGCTGGTGCACAGGTCGGCCAGCTCGGGCAGGATGTGCGAGCTGATCAGGATGGTCTTGCCCATGCGATGCAGCTCCTTGAGCAGTTCGCGTATCTCGATGCGGGCCCGTGGGTCCAGGCCGCTGGCCGGCTCATCCAGCAGCAGGACCTTGGGATCGTGCAGCAGCACGCGCGCGATGCTCAGCCGCTGCTTCATGCCGCGCGAGAGCGAGTCAACCAGCGCATCGTGCTTGTAGGCCAGGTCGGTCAGCTCGAGCACGTCACCGACAATCTGGTCGCGCTGTCGGCCGGTGATGTCGTACGCGCTGGCGAAGAACTCCAGGTATTCCTGGACGACCATGTCCTCGTACGCGCCGAAGAAATCCGGCACGTAGCCGATCAGCGGGCGAATCTTGCGCGACTCGTAGCCCACCACGTGCCCGCAGACGCGCGCCTCGCCCCAGGTCGGCTGCAGTAGCGTCGCCAGGATGCGGATGGTCGTGGTCTTACCGGCCCCGTTCGGCCCGATGTAACCGAAGCACTCGCCCTCCTCGATGTTGAGGTGCAGGTTGTTGAGCGCCACGAGTTGCCCGTATCGCTTGGTCAGGTTGATTGTCTGAATTATCAAGGTTCAAGCCCCCAGGGCCGCGCGGGCGGCTCGCCGCGGTAGCTTAGCGGCACGCGGACGCGATACAGCGTGCGCCCCCCGACGGCGGTCAGCGGCCGGCCGTTGCGCCGCAGCCGGGCCGGCCCCGGATCGTCGGCCAGCAGCAACAGCACGGCCTGGCCCAGCAGGGGATCGGCCGACGTCGCGGACGCCGCCTTGACGCGCCCCTGCATGAGCCAGTGCGTGACGTCGAGGTTCATGAGCCCGTCCGTGGTAATGCGGTGCGGCGTGCATGTATTGAAGTCCTCCCGATTCTGAGCGGTGCAGTTGAGGTAACAATTGCGCGTCGACGCCAGCAGGGCGGCGCGGTCGATTTCGTCCACCGCATCCAGCGCTGAACGCAAGCGCGCCGCTCCGATCCAGGCCTGCTGCGCATCCCAGAGCGTGGGCAGGTCGGGCCAGGTATGCGGCTTGCGGTCGCTGAGCGACTCCCAGCGGCGCCGCGCTTGCGCAACCGCCGCGTACTCTGCCTGGCCCAGATTAGTCACCTGCCCGCCGGCCGGCAGCCCGCCTATGGGCACCGCCAGGATGTTCAGACTCACCGGCACATCCGCGCGACCCCACCAGTTTCGGGTTTGCCCCGCCGGTCGCAGCGCCCCATCGCCCGGAAAACGTGGGTCTACGTAAAGCAGGCAGCCGCCGCGCAGACCGACGTCGAGGTCGTTCTGGATCCAACTGCCCGGCGTCAGCGCGCCGGACGCCCGATCGACCGTCAACTCCGCGCGAATCGGGCCGTCAAGCTCGCCCTGCCAGAATCCTTCAAACTGCTTGAGCGTTGCCCGCATCGGCGCATCCTGCAGCAAGGCCGTTCCGGCCAGGGCCGAGTAACGCTCGGGCGTGGCGTAGAACGTGGACCGCCAGCGGCCTGCCGCCAGCGGGCGCAGGAAGGCGTTGTCTCCGGCCAATGACAGGTCTGCGCGCTGCCGTACCGGACTGACATAGCCGAAGTAGCATCTGGCCCGCGCGCTGCGGCTGCCCGCCGCGGCGTCAACGAGCGCAAATGACTGCACGCCGCGCGAAGCCCCCCGTAGCACCGCCACGGTACCTAGGCTCAGCAGGCTCGCTGCCACGGCGACCGCCGCAAAGACCGTCCAGCTCAGTGTCGTCAGCCGCCGGTGGCGCAGCCACCACCAGCTCAACAGCGTTGCGACGCCGATGTACGCCACCACGAATGCGAACGCGGCCAGTACCAGCAATCCCCGCCAGCCGGGCAGGCTTACGGCCGCAGTTATGCCGTGGTACAGCGAACGCGGCTCGGTCAGTCCCGCTACGAGCTGGAGGGCGTTGATTTCACTCTCGCGGAACGCCGGCGTAACCGGGCTCAGGTCCAGAACCTGGTCGAGGAACGCCTCGTTGACGGGGACCGCCGCCAGGTCGCCGAGCCGTGCGGCACAGGCTGTGACGCGCCCGGATCCTGGCCAATGTGTCGCGAAGAGGTCCACCACGCGCCCGTCCGGGAGCTGCGTTCGAAAGCTGCGCAGTGCGCCCGGGGCGGCTTCGACGTTAGCCAGCGTAACCGGGGCCGGGAAGGACGTTGGGCCGGGCCGGGCCAGTCGTTCGAAGAACTGCCGCAGGCTCGTGACCTCGAAGGTGGCGTGCCCGGCCGCCGCGCCGGGCCTTTCCGCCGCCCGGCCCTGAAACGGCAGCAACGTCTCCAACTCGCTGCCGCGCAGCCGCGGCCAGCTTGAACCCAGGCCGATGACCAACTGGCCGCCGTGCAGTACCCATTGCCGCAGGGCCTTCAGTTGGGCGATGCTGAGGAGGGTCGGGTCAGGCTCGTCCCAGACGATGACATCGACCGCTTCGAGCCCGAGCCAGCGATCGGGCAACTCGTCGGCCGGCATCGCGGCCACCATCACGTTGCGGTAGAAGCGTCGCTCACCCGGCATGTCGTCCAGGGCGCGCCACGTGGGCGCGGTTCGCAGAGTGTCCAGGATCTTGACGCGGCTGCGGCTGATATCGAGCACCAGCAGGGTATCGTTGCGGATGAGTTCGACGGGCGGGATGTCCAGTCGGCGCAGCAGGGCTCCGGCGGCGTCCAGAACGTCCACCGTGCCGGGATTGCCGTAGCTGATGGACTCGCTTAGCCAGGCGGCGTAGCACCAGGCCCGCTTGCCTGGCGCGTCATACGTAACCGTAACGGGCGTCTCGCGATAGGCGACGAAGTCGCCGTCGAGGTCGCGCGCTTCGACGCGTAGTTGCCCCTGGAAGACCTGCGTGCCCTGAATGCCGAGGCGAACTTGTACCGGCGCCCACTGCCCAGCGCGGATAACGTATTGAGGCCCACTAGTCCAGGAGGAGCGGAAGCCTGCGGCCGTGACCTCACCGTCAATAACCTGGGCGCGCAGTTCGGCCGTCACCAGCAGCGTTGCGATCAACATGGTCCCAACCCGCTTCGACATCGTTTGCTGTGCCGGCCCTCTGGCCAGGTATCCGCGGCGTCATGTTCGTGTCCGCGGGTAGTTTATGGGCCTTGCCGGGCGAAAAGGCAAGTGACCGGCGGCGCGGCGTGGGGCGGCCCGGTTGACCGGCGGCGGCGCGGCCGGGATAATCGGCATAGGGCGTATTATGGTCATCCGGGCAGTGTGTGTGGGTGATGAAGTTGACCCTGGCCATTGTCCGGCCCAAGACCGACGCTGGCGTGGCCCCGGCGGTCAGCGGGCTGCGGCGTGCGCAGCACGATCTGCAACAGCATACGGAAACCAGCAGGACCCCGGCAGGCCCGCGCATGCCGGGGTCCTCCTCTGAAGGGAGTCCCGGGCCGACCGGGCCCGAAGGATGTATCCATGTCAGCGCCTGACATCAGGAGCGCAGCGACCGACACGAACCGAGGTCAGGCGATCGCTCTGCTGACGCTGGCGGGTCCCATCATTCTCATGATGGTCTCGCGCATGCTGATGGGCTTTATCGACCTGCTGATGGTCAAGCCGCTGGGCACGGCGGCCCAGGCCGCCATCTCGCCGGCCACCATACTGGTCTTCGTGGTGGCCTGCATCGGTCTGGGTGTGGCCAACAGTGTCCAGACGTTTGTGGCTCAGGCGGACGGGCGTGGCGAACCCCGCCGCGCCGGCGCCTACGCGTGGCAGTGCCTCTACATCGCCGGCCTGTGCGGGCTCGTGACATGGCCGGTGGCCGCGACGACCGCCCAGTGGTACGGCTGGATCGGCCGGGTGGCCCAGCATTCACCTGAAATGGTGGCCATGGAGATCGAGTACACGCGGATTGCCCTGTGGTCCGTGCCGTTCTCAGTTCTCAGTATCGGGTTCAACGGTTTCTTCATGGGCATACAGCGGCCGCGCGTGGCGCTACTCGCCGTTGTCCTGTCTTTGGTTGTGAACGCTGTCGGCAACTACGTGCTGATCTTCGGTCACCTGGGCTTTCCCCGCATGGGTATCGCCGGGGCAGCGACCGCCACGGTGATTGGCTGGGCCGTGCGTGCCGGTCTTCTGGCCGCCACGATGTTGCTGCCGCAATTCGACCAGACCTACGACACGCGGCGCACGTTGGCCTGGTCCGGGCGGAAACTGCTGGACATGCTGCGCGTCGGCGGGCCGATCACGCTCGGCTGGCTGATGGACATGGGCTCGTGGCTCGTGTTTATCGCCCTGATCATGCCGCCCTATGGCGTTAACGCCGTCGCCGCCAGTGCCATTGGGCTGCAATACATGCACCTGTCGTTCATGCCCGCCATCGGCCTGGGCATCGCGCTCTGCTCCCAGGTGGGCTATTCGATCGGCGCGGGCGACCCCAACCAGGCAGTGCGGCAAACCCGTATCGCCCTGCGCCTCGCGATCATATACATGGGCGGCATGGGCTTGCTGTTTGTCCTGGCCGGCGGGCCGCTGATGCGGTTGATGAACAACGAAGCCGAGGTCATTCATCTGGGACGCCTGGTGCTGCTGGGGGCGGCCGTCTTCCAGGTCTTCGACGCCATGTGCATCACCTACATCAACGCCCTGCGCGGCGCCGGCGACACGCGCTGGCCGGCCGTGCTGGTGTTCGTGTGCTGCTGGGTGCTGTTTGTCGGCGGCGGCCTGGCCGTCCGCGAGTGGTTACCGCAGGTCGGCGTGCTGGGTCCGTGGGGCACGTGCGCGCTGTACATCATCGCACTGGGGCTGATGCTGCGCTGGCGCTGGATTGGCGGCCGCTGGCGCCAGATCCGACTGTTCGGCCCGGAGCCCGCGGCGGCGCCGTTATCGGCAATTGCCGGCCCGGCCGGCGACCGGCCGGCGGCCGCAACGGGAGCGCCCGCAGCGCGACCGGGTGATCAAGCGGTGTAGCGGGCGGTCGGCCATACGGGTATCCTTACTATTTCTGCGCATATGTGCTCTTGGCTTGATGGAGTTGCTGATGTTTGAGTCTCTTCCAGCCCGTTGCGATTTCCCCGCGGCGGAGCTGCGCGTGCTTGACTTCTGGCAGAAGCACGACGTTTTCGGCAAGTCGCTGGAGATTCGCCGCAACCAGCCCCGCTTCGTGTTCTACGAAGGCCCGCCCACCGCCAACGGCCTGCCGCACCCCGGCCACTGCCTGACGCGCGCCATCAAAGACCTCTTCCCGCGCTACCAGACCATGTGCGGCCGCCTCGTCGAGCGCAAGGCCGGCTGGGACACGCACGGCCTGCCCGTCGAGGTCGAGGTCTGCAAGCAACTCGGCATCCACACCAAGGAGGAAATCGAGCAGTACGGGCTCGAGAAGTTCGTCCGCAAGTGCATCGACAGCGTCTTCAAGTACGTCCAGCAGTGGGAGCACATGACCCGCCGGCTGGGCTTCTGGGTCAACCTCGACGAGGCCTACGTGACCTTCCACCAGCGCTACGTCGAAAGCGTCTGGTGGGGGCTCAAGACGCTCTTCCAGCGCGGCCTGCTCTACCAGGGCCACAAGGTCGTCTGGTGGTGGGCCCAGGGCGGCACGGCCCTTTCCGCCGGCGAGGTCGGCGAAGGCTATCGGACCGTGGACGACCCCAGCGTATACATCCGTTTCCCACTCGTCTCCGACGATCTCGGAGATCAAGCGCAGGGCCCTGAAATCGGCCGCTTGAATCGCTTGCTCAACCAGAATAAGAAGGTCTCCCTGCTCGTCTGGACGACCACCCCCTGGACGCTCATCAGCAATCACTTCGCGGCGGTCGGCCCGGACATCGACTACGCCCTCATCCACGATCGCACGACCGACGAGTACCTGTACGTCGCCTCCGCCCTGGCCCAGTCGGTGGCTGACAAGCTCAAGCACGATTTCGCAGTCGAATGGGTCTGCAAGGGTTCCCACTTGGTCGGCCTGCGCTACCAGCCGCCGTTCGACTGCTACTACGAGCACCCTGTGGTACCGTTAGGTGGCATTGCTTACTTTCGCACTCCACCGAGTCCCGCGGGCAGTAAGATGGGAGAGACTACGGCGGCGCTGAGAGGAGCGATCGATAAATATGACCACGTTGGCTGGCGCATTCTCGCGGCGGACTTCGTAACGCTCGACACGGGGACGGGGATCGTGCACATCGCGCCAGCGTACGGCGAGGTCGACTTCGAGCTGCTACAGCAGGAGCGCAAGCGCTTCGCCGACTTCGAGGCCATACCGCTTATCAACGCCGTCAAGCCCGACGGCACGTTCAGCGAAGACGCACCGCCGGCCTACCGCGGCCGCTGGGTCAAAGACTGCGACCAGGACATCATGCGCGAGCTCAAGGAGCGCGGCATCCTCGTCCACCACGAGCGGATTACCCACGAATACCCCTTCTGCCCCCGGGCCGAAGATGACGCCCTCATCCAGTACGCCCGCAAGAGTTGGTTCGTGCGCACCAGCAAGTTCAAGGACGAGTTCCTTGATAACAACGCCGGCATCAACTGGCTGCCCGAGCACATCCGCGCCGGCCGCTTCGGCGACTTCCTGCGCAACAACGTCGACTGGGCCCTCTCGCGCGAGCGCTACTGGGGCACACCGCTGCCGATCTGGGTCTGCGAGCAGACCGGCAAGATGGAAGCCATCGGCTCCTACGCCGAACTACTGGCCAAGCCCGGTGTGCAGGGCACGGAGGTCTGGGAGCAGGCCCGCCAGGCCGACCCGGCGATCCCCGAACACCTAAAGGTCCACAAGCCCTACATCGACGCCGTCACGTACGACAGCCCCTTCGCCAAGGGTGCCCGCATGCGCCGCGTGCCCGAGGTGATCGACTGCTGGTGGGACGCCGGCAGCATGCCCTTTGCGCAATGGGGCTTCCCGCACGCGAATGGCAGTGTGCAGACCTTTGCCGAGCGCTTCCCCTGTGATTTCATCAGCGAGGCTATCGACCAGACGCGCGGCTGGTTCTACGGCCTGCTGGCCATCAGCACGCTGCTCTTCGGGCAGCAGCGCGACGAAGCCCTCATGCCCGCCGCCAACCTGCCCAAGCCCGCCGCCGGCCACCCCTACAAGACCTGCATCGTCCTCGGCCACGTCATGGGCGAGGACGGGCTGAAGATGTCCAAGCGCACCAAGAACTACCGCGAGCCCGACTTCATCTTCGACCACTACGGCGCCGACGCCATGCGCTGGTATTTCTTCGCCGCCCAGACCCCCTGGACCTCCGTCCGCTTCCAGGAAGCCGCCATCCGCGACGCGCAGCGTGAGTTCCTGCTGCGCCTCTACAACGTCTTCAGCTTCTTCAACATCTACGCCAACATCGACGGCTTCGACCCCGCCGGCCCGCACTGCCCGCTGCGCCCCGGCCCGCAACGCTCCGAGCTCGACCGCTGGATCCTCAGCGAGCTGCATCGCACCATCCGCGCCGTCCGCACCCACCTCGACAGCTTCGAGAACTACCCCGCCGCCGGCCGGCTCAACCAGTTCGTCGACGCCCTGTCAAACTGGTACGTGCGCCGCTCGCGCGACCGCTTCTGGACAGGCCGGAAAGACCAGGACAAGTGGGACGCCTACCACACGCTCTACGAGGTTATGACAACGCTGGCCCGGTTGCTGGCGCCGTTTACGCCCTTCCTGGCCGAAACCATGTATCAGAACCTCGTCCGCACCGGCCACACCATGCAGGGCCTCGCGGCCGGCGAGGATTCGCCGCTCAGCGTACACCTCTGCGACTACCCCCAGCCGGACGAAACCCTCATCGACGAGAATCTGGCCCAGCAGATGGACCTGATGCGTCAGATCGTCTCACTCGGCCGCGCCGCCCGCACCCAGGCCAAGCTCAAGGTCCGCCAGCCCCTGGCCCAGGTCGAAATCGTGCTCGCGCAGCCCGATGATACCGACTGGCTACGGGCACATAGCGACTTGATCGCCGAGGAGCTCAACATCAAGGCGGTGGACTTCACCACCGAGGCCGACCAGTACGTCTCTTACCAGGTCAAGCCCAACTTCAAGACCATCGGCCCCAAGTACGGCGCCCTCAAAGGCCAGGTCGCCGCCGCGCTCCAGGCCCTCAACGCGGCCCAGGCCCGCCAAGCCCTGGCCACGACCGGCGAACTCGTCGTCGCCGTCAACGGCCAGCACCTGCGCCTCAGCGCGGAAGACGTGGACATACGCCTGGAGGCCAAGCCGGGCTGGTCCGCCGCCCAGGGCCGCGCCGGCGTCGTCGTCGTCCGCACCGAGCTGACCGACGAACTACGCGAGGAAGGCGTGGTGCGCGAGCTGATTCACCAGGTCCAGTCACTGCGCAAGTCGGCTAACCTGCCCTACGAAGCCCGCGTCAAGCTCTTCGTGGACGGGCCGGCCGAGTTGGCTGGGGTTGTCCGGCGCTTCTCCGACACCGTGGCGCGCGAGTGCCTCGCGCCGCAGATCGAGTACGGCCCGCCGCCCACCGGCACCCCCACGCCGGCCACGATCGAGTCTTTCGAGGTGCGACTACTCCTTGAACTCGTTTGAATTTGCGGCGCAGTCGCTGTGGCCGCCGGCGTCGCCGCGCCTGGTGGCCTGCCTATACTCACGAATACCTTGCGCCGGCCTGACCGCGGATTTACAATGCCATCCGACAATAGTCGCCGTGGGCCGACTGGAATATCCGATGAATACGCTGCTTGAACCGATCCTCGAATTCGCCCGCGCCGCTGATCCGCACGACGCGCACCCCTGGCGCCGCACGCCCGGCGTCCGCATCGACCTGCATTGCCATTCCACCTTCTCGGACGAAACGCTGCGCTGGCTGCCCGGCCTCGTGTACCACCCCGTCGCCGAGCCCGAGGAGGTCTACGCCCTCGCCAAGGCGCGCGGCATGGACTTCGTCACCATCACCGACCACGACACCATCGACGGCTGCAAGGCCCTTGTCGACCGCTGCGGTCACCTGCCCGACTTCATCTTCGGCGAAGAGGTGACTGTCTCCTTCCCCGAGGACGGCACGATTGTCCACGTCAACGTCTTCGACATCGACGAGGCCCAGCACGCCGAGACCCGGCGCCTCCGCGACAACATCTACGACCTGGTGGATTACCTCCGCCGTCTCGGCAAGCTCTTCGTCCTGAACCACATGACCTGGACCGCCCAGCACCGCGTGCTGACCACCTGGCAGGTCGAGGCGATGCTGGCGCTCTTCCCCGTTTTCGAAGCCCTCAACGGCGGCCGCAGCTACTCGCACAACGCCTTCGTGTGCCAGGCTACGCGCGGGCGCGGCAAGGTCCTGGTCGGCGGCAGCGATTCCCACACCCACCGCGTCGGCACCGCCTTCACGCTGACCCACGGCACCACGCCGGCCGAAGCGCTGGCCAGCATCCAGGCCGGCCAGGCAGTTCCCGCCGGCGCCTTCGGCACGCCCGAGCGCCTGCGTGAAGACGTCTGGGTGGTCATGCAGAAGAACCTCGAGCGCCAGATGGCCGAGACCGGCAGCTACTGGAAGCGCCTTGTGGCCCGCGCCGTCGGGCGTTGCGGCAAGACGCTCTACCCGCTCGTCTGCCTGGGCTATCACAAACGCCAGGACATCCTCATGCGCAGCTTCGCCCGCGCCCTGCCGGTCTGACGGTCATGGCTGATGGCTGCGCTTGGTCACGGCCGAGCAACGGAAGTTCATCGAGCCGCTGTTGCCCACGCCGGAGGCTGTCCCTGCCGAGAATGTCATCCAGGCTTTGTTGAGCGGCCCGTAGTGGTTCGGTGGCGCGGCGTGAGCCCAGCGGGCCGTCGGATGCGCACTTCAAGGACTTCGATGTCGGGGTTTCTGCGGGGAAGGCGCGGAGTTTTCGCGTGCCCCGGGGGCCAGTGTCGGAAGTGTGGCGACGGCTCAGCCCTCGCGATGCCAGCGGATTACGGTCTCCGGTTTGACGATCATCAAGCACGAGCGCCAGCCCGGCCAGAGCCTGGACAGCCAGACCCAGAAGACCCGGCCGCGTTTCCGCAGCCTCGGCCGCTTCGCCGACACCTGGAAGACGGCGAGTTGCCGGCGGAGCGCCAAGGCTCTCAGCGACCGGAGCTGCCCGGGGGAGTGAAGAATACGCGAAAAAGAACGAGGAACACGCGCATCGCACCCATCGGGCCGCCTCCGTTGGGTTCTGTGAGGCGGAAGCGCAGCCGATCGGACGCCAAGAGGGGAAACGCGCAGCTCCTTACACGTCAACACGGACGGATTCTTCGGCAGCGACAGCCGGCAGAGGTGACGGGCACGCGTGGGCAGTGGCAGGCTGGCGCCGTGTCTCATAAATACGCTAACATATCGTAATCTGGCGTGTCTGCGTCTTTGCAGGTGGATAACAGCCATGCGTCGCGCGGTTGCGATCAAGTTGAGCAAGGATGAACGAACCACGCTGAGCAAGTGGGTGCGGAGTCGCACGGCGTCGCGGGACTTGGTTTCGCGGGCCGCGATGATCCTGCTGGCGGCGAAGGGTTGGGAGAATGGCGCGATCGCCGACCAACTCGCGGTGCATCGCGTCACGGTGGCCAAGTGGCGGAAACGCTTCGCGACCCGGCGACTGGCCGGCATCGAGCGCGATCAGCCGGGCCGCGGTCGGCCGGCCCACAAACGCAAGCACTGGGCCCGCACGATCGTCGAAGTCACGTTGCATACGACGCCGAAGGACGCGACGCATTGGAGTACGCGCTCGCTGGCCAGGCATCTGGGCATCGACAAGTCGCTGGTGCAGCGCGTGTGGCGGACGCACGAACTGGCGCCGCACCGCGTGCGGACGTTCAAGCTCAGCAATGACCAGCGGTTCATCGAGAAGCTGATCGACGTGGTCGGCTTGTATCTGCGGCCGCCGGAGCAGGCGTTGGTGCTGAGCGTGGACGAAAGGAGCCAGATCCAGGCCCGGGACCGCACGCAGCCGAGCCTGCCGCTGAAGAAGGGGCGCTGCGGGACGCTGACGCACGACTACAGAAGCACCGGTACGACGACGCTGTTCGCCGCGTTGGAAACGGCCAGCGGTAAGCTGATGGGCCAGTGCCTGAAGCGGCATCGCCACCAGGAATGGCTGAAGTTTCTGAAACTGATCGACGCGCAGACACCGGCGGAACTCGATCTGCACCTGATCGCCGACAACTACAGCACGCACAAGCATCCCAACGTCAAGACCGGGCTGGCCAAACACCCCCGTTTCCACCTGCACTTCATTCCGACGAGCAGTTCGTGGTTGAACATGGTGGAACGCTGGTTCGGCGAGATCACGACCAAGCGCATCCGTCGCGGCAGCTTCCGGAGCGTCGAACAACTCGAAGCGGCGATTCGAGACTTCATCGACACCCACAATGACGACCCGAAGCCCTTCGTCTGGACCGCCGACCTGAAAGACATCCTGCCCAGGATCGTGCGAGCCCACGAGGCCCTGGATGAGACACCGAATCAATGAGGCACTACACTATGCGGGGCCATCTGCTGCCTGCTCAACCAAGGCCGTATTACCTTCTCGGCATGGACAGGTGTCCGCAGGCGTGGGGGCGAGTGGTGGCGTCCGGCTGAGGCCCGACCGTCACGGCTGGTACGTGAAGTTAACGTGCTCGACATTATGGCAGCGCAGCGTGCACGTTCCGCGAAAGCGGCCGGTGCTCTGGTAGAAGCGCCGGCCGGACACGATCGAGAGATCGAAGTTGATCAGATGGGCGTGTTGGCTCGGGCTGCCCCAGACGCCGTGGGCTGCGTGGCAGGCGCTGCACGGTGTGCGTCCGCGGACGATGTGCTCGCGGTGGCGGGAGAAGCTCTCGTTGCCGAGAATCGAGCTGCGCTCGTGGCAGCGGTAGCACAGCGCGTAAGCCTGCGGCGTTTCCACCGTGTGGTCGCGGGTCTCGTAGCGGTCGACCAGCAGGAAGTCGTAGCGCGACATATGCGGACCGTTGGGGCCGCCGCCGCCAACGCCGCGCGCCTCGGGGTTGTTGTGACAGTCCTGGCAACCGATGAAGGAGCGTGCGCGCAGCGCGGGGGTCAGGCTGGGCGAGTCGGCGGCGTTGCGGGCCGGGTAAGCGACCGGGTGCGACGACGCTGCGGTCGGCAGGAATTGCCGCCGGACATTCCCGAGTGCGTCCTGTTGGCGGATTATTCGGCGGCGCAGGAGGACCGGCCGATCAGCGTGGCAGCGGAAGCAGACCTCGTAGTACAAGGTGGCACGCTCGATCGGCGCGCCGCCCAGGGTAACGCCTGGCACGTCGCGCATAGCTGCAGGCACGGCCGGGTTGTCGTCGCGGCCGGTGATGGTGCGCCAAGGTTCCGCAGCGACGGCGTGCGGGTTGTGGCAGTCGGTACACTCGACGAGGGGCGCCAGGTGGAAGCGCTGCTCGGGAGGGCGTGAGTAGCCGGCCAGATTGCCGACGCGGTGCCCGGAACGCAGATTCAGCACCGGCAGTATGCTCGTCGCAGTGAAGCCGTCGTGGCAAGTGATGCACAACTGGGACGGCCGCGCATAAAGGAGCTTGTCGCGATAAGGCGCGCTGTGCGACAGGTGGCAACTGCGGCACGCATTGTCGGCCAACGACGCGTAAGGCGGGAGCTCGCCGGCCGTCAGCGTGGCAGGTACCGGGCGCGGGCTGAGCGCGTGCGTACTGTATGGCCATCCGTCCAGCGCGTGGCAGGCGGTGCACAGGGCGCCCTCGCGGTCCGTGATCCGCAGGAAGCTGCCCAACTCGTTGTTGTGTGGATCGTGGCAGGCGGTGCATTCCAACTCGCCGCGCGGCCCCAGGCGCAGCCGGTGGTCAATGATCTCGACCGGACGAAGCTGGCGGTCGCGGTTGGCCAGGGCCCGGTCGTAGCGGAAACCGATCGGGTGATCGTCGGAAAGATCGCTGGTCAGGTTGCGCGGGCCGGTCGGCATGTACATGTGGGTCATAGCAATCGGGTCAGTGGCCGGCCGGTTCAACGTGAGTCCCAGAGCGATGCTGCCATCGTGGCAACTCAGGCACAACTTGCTGGCTGGGCCGGGCTGATCGGTGCGGGCGTCCAGCGTGCGGCTGCGATAAACGCGGTAATGCGTGGTCGGATTGTGGCGGTTCCACAACGGGGCGGCGGGGCTCGCGTTGTGCGGCACGTGACAGAAGATGCAGATCTGGTCCTCGTTCACCGCCCGTACCGGCCCAGGCCCATACACAGACAGATCGTGCTTGGAATACACGATGCTGTCGTCGCCGACCGCCGCGGCCCCCAGCGACAGCAAGCACGCAATGATCGCCCCGCGCCTCATGGGCCGTCCTCCGCCAAGTATTGGAACACCTGCACGCGACGATTGAAACTATCCGCCACCCAGATTCGGTCCTGCTCGTCAATGGTGAGGCCCGCGGGCAGCGAGAACTCGCCGGGGCCGTCGCCGCCCTGACCAAAGGCCATCAGCAGTTCGCCCGCGGTGGTGAAGACCTGAACATTCTCGAACTGGTTGTCGACGACATAGATGTGACCGGCGGAGTCGACGGCCACGTCGCGCGGGCGGGCGAAGTCGCCCGCAGCATCGCCCTTGCGGCCGAATACGCGGAGCGGTTCGGCGTTTTCCCGGAAGATCTGCACGCGGAAGTTCATGGCGTCGGCGACGACCAGCCCGACGTGGGGGTCGAACGCCACCGCCGACGGGTAGTTGAATTGCCCCGCGCGACCGCCACGTTGTCCAATGCGCTCAACGATGCCACCGTCGCCCACCGCCCAGCAGGCATGCGCGGCGGCGTCAGCGATCCACGTTACGCCCCGGGCCGCATCGAACGCCAGTGACACCGGGCCGGTCACCTCCGGCCAGCGACGAGTCTCACGCCACCGGCCGTCAAGATCGAAGATGTCCACCGCTGCCCGACCGCGGTCCGCCACCAGCAGCCGTCCGGATGGAATCACGGCCAGGTCGATGGGCATGCGGAGCGGGTCATCCGGGGCCCCCGTCAGCACACGGTGACTGCGCTGCTTAAGATCCAGCAGATGCACGATTCCCAGGCCGGGGTCGGCAACATACACGCGCTCGTCGACAACCGCGACGGCCACCGGGCGCACGAATTCAATTTGCGGCTCCGGTCCGGCCAACACCTGGCGGAGCGCATCCCAGCCCCGCGGTCTGGCACCGAGGCTAGCCTCGCCGAGCAGCACGCCGATGTAGCGGATGCGCGGCGTGTCCGGCGGCGGCGGCCAGACCAGCGGCGGATCGATCGGCGGAAAGATCGGTCGCGGCGGCGATTGGCAACCGACCAGCGCGAGCAGCAGGAAGCCGAGACTGGCGACGTTGCGGGCGCTCACGACCGCTTTCCTCCTACCACTGGAATCTCCCGTTTGAGCTTGACCCAGAAGGACATCGCCTGGTCACGCGAGCCCGGCAGGTTGAGCAGGTCATACTCGACCTCAAAGCGCAGCGAGAAGTGGCCGAGGCGCCATTCGAGCGCCCCCGTGAGGTCTACGCCGTGAGTAATCCCGTAGAGCCGGTCGTCCTCATAGCGGTAGAGGGCACTGGCGTCGAGGTTGAGGTACCGTGCCAGAACGTGCCGGTAGGCGAGGCCGAGGTCACAAATCAGTGCGTCGCGCTCCATCAGGTCGCTCAACTCGCGGAACCAGTATTGCGATGCGGCGGCTTTGCCATCGAGCTGGTGCGTGGGCTTCTGCCAAAGCACCACGTCCCCGTTAGTGTGGACGGCCTGATAGGGGTAAAGACTGTCGTCGTTGTACTCGTATTCGAGGCCCACCGACCAGCGCGGGCGCCGATAGGTCGCCCCCAGGCGGTGGCGATTTACGTCGCGGCCCGCGAACGCCGCGCGCCGCTGGGTATCCACGTTCTCGGCCTGAATCGACGCAGCGTAGTACGGCGTCAAGCCGCC
>CAZYGM010000061.1:0-16061 GCA_964647015.1 uncultured Planctomycetales bacterium
CGATGATCAAGCCTTCGACGCTGCCGGCGCTTTCGCCCAGCACCTCGCCGGGCCGAACGAATGCCATGGCGCAGCAGAAGCGGGCGGTGCGGTGTTCGGGGGGCGTGCCGGCCAGTGCGGCGAGCAGCTTGCGGTTGTTGGCGGCGTCGTCAGGAGGCCGGCCGGCGTAGCGGGCGGAGTGTACGCCGGGGGCGCCGCAAAGGATGTCCACCTCGAGCCCGGAATCGTCGGCGAGGGTGAACAAGCCGGTGGCGGCAGCGTAGTGCAAGGCCTTCTGCCGGGCGTTTTCGGGGAAGGTATCGCCGCTTTCGACGGCTGGGGGCGCGTCGGAGAACTCGCGCAGGGTGCGCCAGCGCAGGGGGAATCCCGCGGTGATTTCCTGCAGCTCGCGCAGCTTGCGCGTATTCTTGGTTGCCAGCAGGACTTCGGGCATGGATTTACCTGCCGCCGCGCGGCGGTGCCGGCGCTCGGGGGAGGCGCACGATGAAGGACCTGAACGGCAGGCGCACGATCTCGCCGGTGTTCGGATCGCGGGCGAGTTCGTTGACGCGTTTGCCGTTCTGATAGCTGTACGGGAAGCGCTCCTGCAGTGCGAGCAACTCGGGATCGACGATCTGGTTCTTGGCGATGACCGCGCCGGTCAAGGGGTCGGTTTGCGTGATCGACTGCACGGCCCGCTCCGGGAATCGACCAATGTAGACGGAGCTGCGCACGGGGCCGTGGTGGAAGTATGCCTCGACCCGTTGTTCCACGCGCAACTCGCGGCAGTATTCCTCGGCGAGGTAGCGGCGGTTGGTGATCGGGCCCTCGTTGTAGAACACGGCGACGTGCAGCGTCCAGGAGCCTTCGGCCTGCTCCAGGTCCCACTCGGGGCGCTGGCTGGGACCGACCGGGAGCTCTTCGAGCGTGGCGTATACGAAGGGCCAGATTGGCCGTTCTGTGCCGGTGGCCGGGTCGGGTGCCGTCAGGCTCAGGCTGCGAATCAACTCCAGGTCTTTGAGCGGGTCAGGACGATAGCGGGTGACGTTCTTAACCGGGTCGTGTGAGCGGCGGTATTGTCCGTAATAGACGACCGTCTCGTCCTCCAAGTTGAGGACCTGGACGAGCTTGGGCTTGAGCTGGCGGACCTGCCGCAAGGACGCCGCACGTTGTTCCGCGGCCTGGAACCGATCGGCGCCGCGCAACGTGGCACAGCGGATGGCCCACATGGGCTCGTCGGCTGTGCCTGTCGAGCGAGACTGGCGACCGTGGGCGGCCGCGCAGCCTAAGGCTGACACTGCCAACAGGATCAGGGAGGCAACCCAGCGCGGCGGTTGTTGAGGATTACGGATGCACATTGGTTAGTCGCTCGGGTGCCCGGAGCGCAGCACCCGCTCCTGGAGGGTTAACAACTGCGTAATGCCGCATCGGCCGAGGGCCAGCAGCGCCGCCAGTTGATCTTCACTCAGCGGGGTCCGTTCGGCCGTAGCCTGAATCTCGATCCATTGGCCGTGTGAGGTCATGACCAGGTTGCAGTCCACGTCGGCGGCGGCGTCTTCAGTGTAGTCCAAGTCCAGCAGCATCCGGCCGTCCACTATGCCGACACTGACGGCGGCGACGCCGGCGACAATGACGTCCGGGCCCCAGAGGTCACGCTGCCGGCCGGCCCTGACGGCGTCGCAGAGGGCTACGTACGCGCCGGTGATGGCGGCGGTGCGCGTGCCGCCGTCGGCCTGCAGCACGTCGCAGTCCAGGTAGATCGTGCGTGGGCCAAGCCGCGGCATGTCAACGGCTGTCCGCAGGGCCCGACCGATGAGCCGCTGGATTTCCTGCGTGCGGCCGTCGAGGCGCTGGCGACTGCGCGGCCGTCGTTGTCCGGTGGCGCCGGGCAGCATGTCGTATTCGGCCGTCACCCAGCCGGCCCCGCTGGCGGCGCGCCAGGGCGGCACCTCCTCTTCGATTGTAGCCGTGCACAGGACGTGTGTGCCGCCCATGCGAATCAGTACGGAGCCGGGCGCCGCCTGCGTGAAGCCGCGGAGCAAATCCACGGGGCGCAGGGCATCAGGTTGTCGCCCATCGTGCCGCATGGTGGAAGTGGTATCACGCGAGCCGCGCTTTGGCAATCTTCGTGTCTGCGTTCCGTGCTACGGGCGAATCCCGCGAAGTCAAGGAGCCAGCGGCATGACGCGCGGCGTTTGCGTGGGTGGCTCGCTGAAGGCCTCGATGAGGCGGATTACGCGGTCGAATTCAGCTTTGCTGTAGCCGACTCGCTGGTCGGCGTCGTAGACGCCGCCGAAGTAGCGCAGCAGAGGTACGCCGGCGGCCAAATCGTCCGCGGAGCCGCGGAAGATGTAGCTGGACTGTCGCAGGGCGTTGCGGTCGTCCGCGGCGATAGCTGACCAGGCGGGATGGCTGACCGGCGGGGCGAAGTTGGCCGGCATGCGGATGATGTCGTGAATGTCGTAGAGCGCGGTGTACCACTCGCGCCCCTGATCGTCCCGCCAGCCGGGCGTGCGGGCAACGAGGCCGCTGGCGCAGGGCGAGCGTTTCTCGACGATTTCGAGCCAATCGTCTGGGTAGGTGACAACGCGCGGCGGGATCACGCGGGCCGCGTGAGCTTCAACCAGGGCGCGGGCCTCCGAGTCACGATAGGCCGCCTCCAAGCGAGCCTGATACTGGACGCGCCAGTCTGGTGGCGCCGACACATCCGGAGGCCGGGAGCGCGCGGCCGCATGCGCGTCGGCCTGCACAGCGGGGTGCGACGGCGCCGCGTCAGCGCCCAAGCGGCCCGCGCGGGCCAGTATGCCCTCGGCCTGGAGCTCGAACACGCTGACGTCGCGATTCGGCGGTACCTGTTGCAGCAACTCAAGGGCGCTGCGTGCCTTTCGGGCGGCTGATTCGTATTGCTCGTCGCGGAGCGCCTGGCGCGCCTGTATGAGTTCCAGGCGTGCGAGTGACTCGGTGGCCTCCGCCCGGGCGGCCTGCTCCAACGCATCCAGGTCGGCCGCGGCGAGTGGCGCCGTGTCTGGACCGGGCGTGCTCGGCGGATTGCCGGCGAATGACGGTGAACGCGCGGCCAGGAGAAGGGCCGTTGTCACGATCAGCAGGAAGGTTCTGTTCATGAGCCGTACTCCTCATACCAGCGTGCCCAGGCGGTCTGATCGAAGCCGAAGTCCGTGCCGGTTATCTTTCGCAGGGCCTCGAGGACTTCTGAGCGATAGACAGTGACCTCCATGAGTACTTCCTGGTTGGGCACGGGCGGTCCGGGCCAGGCGACGCCGATGTGCACACCCACAGGAACGCGCAGCGAGCCGATTTGGGTATAACCGCCGGTGAAAGCCCGGCTGAAGTTGCCCTGATAAGTGTTGGCCCGTACTTCGACCATCCGGTGCCGGAGCGCAGTTAGCGCGTCGATCAGCTCTGGAACGGCTTCGCGCGCTCGCAAGGCGCCGAGCCCTTCGGCGGCCCGCCGAACCAGCGCGTCGTCGTCGGTTTCCAGCGCCGCGCGGAACTGGACCACAACGCGCGGGTCTCGGCGGTTGGTTAGTGTGCTGACCGCAGCGCGGCGCACGTCGCGGCTGGTGTCGGCCAAGGCGAGCGCGGCGAGGTTGGCGGTGGCGGCGTCATCCGGGAATTGCCGCAACGCGTCCAGCAGCAGAAGGCGACAGGAAAGGTCGCCAATTCCGAGGACGCGCACCAATGGCGCGATGGCCAGGGGGTCCTGGATTTCGAGAATGCGGCGGCGGCCCTCAGCGGGGCCTGTGGGCAGTACGCTGTCGAGCAGCGATGACTTGATCGCCTGGATCTGACGCTGCCAACTGAGCTGGATTGCCGAGGCGAGCTGCGCTAACTCCTCCGGGGTCTGGGCGTCCGGCGGGGCGGGTGTTTCGGTCGGGCGGCTGCCGGCATGGCGGGGTGGGTTGATCCAGACATCTCCGACGCGAACCTGTCCGAGGGCGCGACGGGCGGGAGTGAATTCGGGGTCGATCTCCAGGGCGCGGCGCAGGTGCCGCTCGCGCTCGCGCGAGAGGCCGTGTTCCGCGCACCACGCGGCCAGCGCGACATGGGCTGCCGGTGTGTCGTCAGCCTGTTGTTGCAACTGGCGGTACTCGGCGAAGGGCGTCGGGCCGGCCTCGACGCGGGCGACACTGTCACGCGGCAGACGCACGGTGCCAAGCGTCGTCAGGATCTCGTAATGATCCTCCTGCTCGGCGAGCAGCTCGCCCTCGATTCGTCCACCGGTTGTCAGGTGGAATACGTCGGCGGGCGCCGACGAGGCGAACGCGAGGAGGACGGCGACCCTTGAGAGGTACCAGCCGGTCGGACGCTCCGGACTGACAGACGTGGCTCCCCGGCGCATAAAAGACCTCCGGGCCGTCAAACCGGCGGCTAGTACATTATAGGGGCTTGTCCACCCCGGCTGTGCAACGACCGGACCCAAGGCATGCTGGCGGATTGGGCGGGCGTCAGCCTGAAGCGGCGGGATTGCCGATAACAAGGGTGGCGGTGTAGTGCCGTTTGGCCCGCCGGTTCGGTGTTTGTTCGTAAGCGTCGGTGGCGTTGGCGGGCTCGACCGACTTTTGCCCTGGGCGAAGCGGGGCTGGATTGACAATGTGTCTTGTCGGATTCTGGCACTTTCGGGAGCGTGGTTCGATGCGACGTGGGATGCTTGCTGTGATGCTGGCCTGCGGACTCGGAGGTGCGAGCCAGGCGCAACTGCGGCT
The DNA here is from genome assembly GCA_964647015.1 of uncultured Planctomycetales bacterium. Taxonomy (GTDB): domain Bacteria; phylum Planctomycetota; class Phycisphaerae; order UBA1845; family Fen-1342; genus JAAYXS01. Next base: position 4,704 of record CAZYGM010000061.1, read on the forward strand.
GTTCTTGGCCAAGAGCGGCGCAGCGGAGTCGGCACCGCTGGTGGGCAGCCCGGCGCTTGAGAACCCGGAGGTATTCCCGAGCGAGCGGTTGTACCTGTGGGCGCAGATGTTCGACGGGCCGGAGTCCTGGAACGCCGTGAGTCTCGATATCGAGGTGCGCGGCGGGGGCCTGCTGGGGGCGTGGCGGTTCTACGACTACGCGAATGGTCCGTTCCAGCGGTGGGATGCAGTCAGCCAGGGAGTGCTCAACCCGGCTGGCGCGCGCGTGGACAACATCTTCGGGTTGGCATACCTGCACGGTTCTGGCGTGCAGAACGACCCGGCATGGGACGAATTCGACGGGCATTACTGTAGCGAAGTGGATGCCACATTGCTGGGCTACGTGGAGGTCGCCGTCCCGGCGGACGTCGCCGAGGCCGAGATTTTCCTGCGAATCGGCGGCTACGGCATCACCAAGGCCGGCAGCAGTATGCCGCAGGAGATCTACCTGGGCTTTGGGGACGAAGATGACGGGCTGACCGGTGCGGCCGTTCACACCGCCAGCTCGCTGGCCGACGCCTTGGGGGTGGGCTGTCTGGGGGTGGCGCGGGGAGATGCGAACTGTGACGGGGATGTAAACGTCTTCGATATTGACGCGTTTGTGCTGGCGCTGACGAACCCCGGCGCGCACGCCGCCGCGTATCCCGACTGTCCGCTGCTGTGCGGCTGCGACATTAACCAAGACGGCTGGGTCAACACGTTCGACATTGACCCGTTCGTGCTGTGTCTGACTTCTGGCTGTCCATAACGCCGGGCGGCGCAGGCCGTCGCCAAAGCGCCGGCCAGCGAATCAGGCCTTGGTCCAGCGGTCCAGCCAGCCCAGCACCTCCTCATGCCACTGCAAGCTGTTGGCCGGCTTGAGCACCCAATGATTCTCGTTGGGGAAGTAGAGTAGCCGGCTGGGGACGCCGCGGCGCTGCAGGGCGGTAAAGGTCGCGATGCCCTGCGTATCGACGACGCGATAGTCCAGTTGGCTGTGAATCACGAGCGTGGGCGTGTTCCACTTATCGACGTGATCGATGGGGTTGTGGTGGGTGTAGGCCTCCGGCTGCTCCCAGGGTGTGCCGCCGCGCTCCCATTCGGGGAACCACAGCTCTTCGGTTGCGTAGTACGCCATGCGCTCGTCGATGTTGCCGTCGTGGCAGACCAGGCAGCGGAAGCGGCCCGGCCAGATACCGTGCAGCCAGTTGACCATGTAGCCGCCGTAGGAGGCTCCCAGGGCCGCGATGCGCTCCGCGTCCATCCAGGTGTAGCGGCCCAGGGCCGCCGCCAGTCCCTTCTGCAGGTCTTCCAGCGGGCGGTCGCCCCAGTGGTTGTTAATGGCGTCGGTGAAGGCCTGGCCGTAGCCGGTCGAGCCGTGGAAATCGACCATCACGACGGCGTAGCCGGCGCCGGCGTACACCTGCGGGTTCCAGCGGTAGTGGAAGTCGTTGCCGAATGAGCCTTGGGGCCCGCCGTGGATGAGGAACGCGACGGGGTACTTCTGGTCCGGGTCGAAATCAACCGGCTTGACGACGTGGGCATACACTTTCTCATCGTTCCAGCCGGAGAAAGAGAACTGCTCGGGCTCGCCCATGCGGATGGCGGCCAGGCGCGGGCCGTTGATATTTGTGACTGGGCGGGCGTCGTCGCCGCTGGGTTTGATCGAGTACAGCTCGACTGGGCTGCGCAGGTGGCGCAGTCCGTAGACCAGGCGTTTGCCGGCCACGACGACGTCGCTGACGCGGCCCTCGGTGACGACAGTGCGAACGTCGCCGGTGGCGACATCGACGGCAAACAGCGAATGTTGGCCGACGTTGTCGGCACACGTATACAGTGTCTCGCTGTCGGGCGACCACGTGAGCGGGCCGGCCGAGCGATCCCACTTCTCAGTAAGGATGCTGGGCTTGCCGCGCGGCCAGCGGAGCAGGCCGACGCGGAAGCGGTCGGCCTCGTAGCCTGCCCGGGCCATGGCGCGATAGGCCAGCAGCTTGCCGTTCGGCGCGAAGACCGGGCCGGTCACGGTGGCGCCCTGTCCATCGACCAATACGGTGGGCGGGGCGGAGCCGTCGATCGGGGCGGTGTATAGGTCGAAACGCGTCGACCAGGCCTCTTCGCGACCGACGTGGCGGGCGGCGAAGACGAGCGTCTTGCCGTCGGGGGTGAACGTGAACTCGCTGGCATCCCCGAAGGGCTTGGAGGGCACGTCCGCGTCAAGCCCCTTCGTGACGTCGCTGGGCGTGCCACCCGCCAGCGGCAGCACGAACAGGTGGCTGCGGCGGCCGTCCTTCCAGGTGTCCCAATGGCGGATGAACAGGCAGTCGTAGATGCGTCCGGTGGCCGGGCGCCGCTCGAGTTCCTCCAGGCGCTGCTTGGTGTCCTCGATGTGATCGGCGTCCGGGAAGACCTCGAGGCTGACGGCCAGATGTTGGCCGGCCGGCGAGAGCCGGAAGCAACCGACATCGAGGGGCAGGTTGGTGACCTGCTCGGCCTCGCCGCCGTCGGGCCGGATCCGCCAGACCTGTGTACTGTCGGTGCGCTTTGAGAGGAAGTAGATCGTTTTTCCGTCGGCGGCCCATTGCGGGCTGTTGCTGCCGGCGGGATGGCTGGTCAGCCGGCGCGGCAGCGTGCCGTCGGCGTTGATGAGCCAGAGGTCATCGCGGCCCTTGTTGGCCTCGAAATCGGTTACGCGGCAGGTGAAGACGACGGTTTCGCCGTCGGGGGCAACCTGGGGTGCGCCGACCCGGGTCATGTCCCACAGATCGCGGGCGCAGAACGGGTGGGTCTGGGCGGTGACGGCATCAGCGAAGTTCTGCATCACGATTAACCAGAGGACAACGAGTAGCAAGATGGCCAGCACGGTCATGAGTAAGGCTCCCCTGCTTGCAGTCCGGGGCTCTGCGCGCGGCCCATACCGGCGCGCTGGCGTGAACCAAGCGACCAGCATAACGTCACGCGGCCGGCAACGCGAATGTGTTGGCCGTGACCGAGAAGGCGGCGCTCCGGCCCACGCACTGGCCCGGCGAGGGTCGGCCCGTACGCGTGCCGGGGGGACGAAGACGCCGTGCTGCGGACCGGCTAGAATCCGCCAGTCCGGACGTAACTGGCACCAATGGGCAGGCAACAGGTGTTCCATGCAGGATGGTCTATTCGCGCTGTTTGAGCCGCTTCATCCGGTGACCATGGCACTCGTGGCCACGCTGTTCACGTGGTTCATGACGGCCGCGGGTGCCTCGCCGGTGTTCTTTGCTCGCCGGGTCAACCAACGGGTTATGGACGGGATGTTGGGGCTGGCGGCGGGCGTGATGATTGCGGCCAGCTACTGGTCGCTGCTGGCGCCGGCCATCGAGCTGTCCGACGGGGATTGGCGGCCGGCAGTGATCGGCTTCCTGGCGGGCGGGCTGCTGCTATTCGGCATTGACAGGATTCTGCCACACCTGCACCTGGGCTTCGATATGGCCGAGGCTGAGGGGGTGTCAACGAGCTGGCAGCGCAGCACGCTGCTGGTGCTGGCCATCACTCTGCACAACATACCCGAGGGGCTGGCGGTGGGCGTGGCGTTTGGCGCGGTGGCCCACGCCGCCGACGTCGGCGTGGCGCGCGAGGCGATCATGGGGGGCGTCGCGCTGGCGATTGGCATCGGCATCCAGAACTGCCCGGAGGGGCTGGCCGTGGCAATGCCGCTGCGACGTGAGGGGATGGGGCGCGTTAAGGCGTTCCTCGTCGGTCAAGCCTCGGGAGTCGTTGAGCCGGTGGCCGGTGTGTTGGGGGCCTGGGCGGTGCTGGCGGCGGCTCCGCTGCTGCCGTACGCCCTGGCGTTCGCGGCCGGCGCGATGATCTTCGTGGTTGTCGAGGAGTTGATTCCTGAAGCGCAGCGGGCGGGCCACACTGACTTCGCAACCGGTGGCGCGTTGCTGGGTTTTGCGCTGATGATGTCGCTGGACGTCGCGCTGGGCTGAGCGCCTAGACCGGCGGCTCACGCCGAGGGTGGCGCGCGACGTCGGCTCAGACGATGCGGGTATAGGCTTGGTTGCCGCCGGCAGTGCGGGCGTCGGCCATGAGTTTCTGGGCGGCCATGAGCAGTACGTCCAACGCCTGGCGGTGATTGCTGGGGCGAACGTACAGCAGGCCGGCACTCACCGTGGCTTGAACTGCCGGACCTGACTTACTGGTCTGGCAGGCGGCCGCCTGCAGGACGGCCTGGCCCAGGGCGGCGCGCGCTTCACGTTCGGCGCAGTTGTCGAGCAGGAGTGCGAACTCGTCCGAGTTGAAGCGGCCGATCAGGGTTTGCGGCGGAAGCGCGTCGCGCAGGGTGGCGAGAACGGTCTTCAGGACCTCGCGGCCGACGGCCTGTCCAAGCATCTCATTGGCGGTCTTGAAATTGTCGACGCCGACAATGCAGAGCGCGAAGCCTTTGCCGCGCCGGGCGGCAGTGGCCAGATGCCCTTCGGCCTGCGTGAGGAACGCGGCACGCTCCAGGGCTCCGTTCAGTTCTGTCGCGCTGACATCCGCTTGCGCGGGCTCACCCAGCTTACTGAGGTCGCCGCCATTCTCAGCGGCGCGCTGCACGAACTCGGCCACGCGACCGACCAGCATGGTCGTGTTGTCGGCGGCCTCGCGGGCCGCGGCGGCGAGCAGCTCGGGCAACTGTGCTTCAGGGGCGTCACCCTCGTTGAAGAACGTATACAGCTCGATGAACTCGGCCTGGACGTCGGCCACAAACGAAGAAACATCCATGTCGGGCCGGCGCTTGGTGAGGAACGCCGCCAGGAGTTCGGCATCCTCCTGGTTCCAACTGTTAAGCGCGTGTGGCAGCAAGCCGGCCACATAGGTGGCGTCGCGCAGGGCCGGCTCGTCGATGAACTCGTCGAGCCGCTCGAAGTTGTGGTGAAACGCGATCATGTCGATGAACGCATCCGGCAACTCCAGCTTCTGGGCCAGCAGCCGGCCCACTTCCGTGTGGTCCATGCCGAACATGGCGCGCTCGCGTTCGAGTTGTACGCGCGCGCTGGACTGCGGATCGTGCAGCACGGCCATGTACGGCTCGCGCACCACGGAGTACATCACGGTTAGGGCCAGGTCCTCGAACAGACCGGCGACGAAGGCCTCATCGGTCAACTTGGCGTTCAGGATGGCGGCGTACTTGCGGGCCGACACCGCCTTGGCCACTGAGGATTCCCAGAAGCTCTGCGACTCCTGTGGTGAGAGCCGCAGCTCGTTGTGCAGTCCGGTCATGCAGTAGCTGATGGCGAGTGTGCGCACCGTCCCCAGCCCCAGCAGGTTGACCGCCATCTTGACGTTCGAGACCTTGTTGCGCACCCCGGCCCACGAGGAGTTCGAGAGGGCCAGCAGCTTGCTGCTGAGCGAGGCGTCAGCGCTGATAACCTTCGCATATTCGGACGCGTCGGCGTCCGGGTCCTTGCCTAGTCGGACGAACTTCATCGCCACCGCCACCGTGGTCGGCAGGTACGACAGCGATCCAATCCGGGCCCGAATCTCGCGTTCGAGACTATCCGGACTGCGGTCAGTTTCGATGGCGGCGGCTGGTTGGGCCATTTTGCGGTCGCCTCCCCTGTTACGGCCGGAGCTTCAGTCTCCGGCGGCGCACGCGCTCCGTCCGGATGGCAGCGGACCTCAGTTCCGTTCATCGACCGCCATCCGGCACGGCTTCAATCCCCGCGGCGGGCAGACCAGTTCAAGCAGGGCGCCGTATGCACCGATACGTCCCCTGGCCACATTACGGGGGGTGCCGCACTCCCGTGGCCGGACCCTGCGCCGTTTCGCGTGGTCGGAGCATGTTCACAATGAGCGCTGGCAAGCTGACGGCTGGTCACGTATTGATGGTGTGCGGCGGCGTGCCGCCGCCTGAGCTGCGGCAACTGGCCGACAAGGGTGCCTGGCGGGTGACGCAGGTAGACTCGACCGCCGGGGTGCTGCGGCGCTTGCGGCGCGAGACCGATATCGACGTCGTCTTGCTCTGTCCAGAGCCGCCTTGCCGGCCGTATACGGAGTTGTGTCGCGACGTGAAATTCGACGCCCGGACGGCGTTCCTCTCGATCATATTCGCCCTGCTGCCTGACAGCGAGTTGTCGCGCGCGGACGTGTACGCCTGCGGAGCCGATGACTGCATCGAGTTGCCTGCCCCACCGGCCGAGATCACGCTGCGGCTGTCCAACGCCTCGCGCTTAAAGCGCGCCACGGACTCGCTGGAGGACGCCACCTTCGTAGTGTCATCGCTCGCCAATGCCATCGAGGGCCGCGACGTATACACCCGGGGACACGTCGAACGCGTCAGTGCCTACTGTCTTGAGCTGGGACGCCGCGTCGGTCTGGGCGTTGAGTCGTTCGCCACGCTGCGCACCGGCGGCGTGGTTCACGACATCGGCAAGGTCGCCGTTCCGGACCAGATTCTGAACAAGCCCGGCCCGCTTACGGATGAGGAGTTCGACATCATCAAGCGTCATCCGGTCGTCGGATACGACATTCTCAAACCCCTGCGCACGTTCCAGGACGTTCTCCCGATTGTCCGCTGGCACCACGAGCGGCCGAACGGCTTGGGTTATCCGGACGGCCTGTGCGGCGATGAGTTGCCGCTACTGCCGCGCATTGTCGCGGTGGCGGACGTGTTCGACGCCATCAGTACGGCGCGCGCGTATCGGCCGGCCTTCCCGCCCGAGCGCTGCCGCTCCATGCTGACGGTGGCTGCTGAGCGGGGCGACCTGGACGCCGGCCTGGTGGCTCTGCTGCTCGAGATTCTGGACGAGGACGACGGCCGGCAGTTCCTCCCGGCTACCCATGGGGCGGGCGCTCTGGTTGATGGCTGAGTCCGGTAACTGCCGCACGGGCCAGCGCCGCCGCGCCAATCGTGCCGGCGTCCGTGCCTAGGGTGGCCAACACAATCTCCATGCGCACGGGGGTCAGATGCCAGCGCAGCCGCTGGAACTCGCTGCGCACCGGCGCCAGCAGTTGCTCCCCCGCGTTGCTTAAGCCGCCCGCCAGCACGATCTGCTCCGGACTGATGATGCGCTCCAGGCTCACGCAGCCCAACGCGAGGTAGTGGCAGGTCTCGTCCCAGATGCGACGAGCCAGGGCGTCATTGGCCGCGGCTTGCAGTACGTCCCGGGCGTCCAGCGTGCGGCCCGCATCGATATCCGCCTTCAGCCGGCACGGCGCCCCCGCCTGGATGGCCTCGGCCAGGCGTTCCGCGACGGCGCTAGCCGAGGCATAGCGTTCGAAACACCCCGCCTGGCCGCAGGGACAGGGGCGCCCGCCGGGCACGAGCACCAGGTGTCCGATTTCCGCGCCGGCACCGTCGCAGCCGCGCCAGACACGCCCGTCCAGCACAATGCCGCCGCCGATGCCGGTGCCCAGTGTCAGCAGTACGAGACTGCCGACGTTTCGGCCGGCGCCGGCGACGAACTCGCCGAACGCGGCGGCGTTGGCATCGTTCTCAAGCACGACCGGATGACCGGTCATGGCCGAGAGTCGCTCCCGCAGGGGGATGTTCACCCAGCCGGGAAGATTGGGCGCGTTGTGAATGACGCCGGTTTCCTGCGAGAGGGGGCCGGGCGCGCCCACGCCGACCGCGGCGATCTCGCTACTGTCCAGCGCGGCCCGCGGGGGCAAGTCGTTGATGAGTGCGGCGAGGCGTGCCAGCACGTGCTCGACGCCGCGCTGCGCCTCGGTGGCGATGGTGTCCTGGCCCAGCAGCGTGCCGTGTTCGTCGCACACGCCGCCCTTGATACTGGTGCCGCCGAGATCTATGCCGATCGTGTACATGCAAGCTCCGCCGGTTCTCCAATGGTGCCCGGTTCTACGGGCGGCACTTCTGCCGGAATCAGGCGTTGGTCAGATGCACGTGTCCACCAACGACGCACCCGAGAATGGGGACATCGCGCAATCTCTCGGGCGGCGCACTGAGCGGATCGGCGGCCCAGATCGTCACGTCGGCCGGGGCGCCGATCGCGAGCGTGCCGGCCGGCGCGGCTTCACCTACTGAGCGGCGCGGACCGACAGTGTAAGCACGCAGTGCGGCATCTGTGGTCAGTGCCTGCCTCGGAAACCAGCCGCTGGCCGGCCGACCGGCCTCATCCGTGCGACCGGTGGCGGCGAAGAGGCCGCGCCGGGGGTCCAGCGACTCGATGGGCACGTCCGAGCCGGCCGCCAGCGTCACGCCGGCGGCGAGCAGACTGCGCAGCGGGTACGCGTTTCGGCGGGCGCGCGGCCAGTGCCGGTCGGCGGTGGCAATGTCACCGGGCAAGTGGCAGGGCTGCACCGAGGCGGCGACGCCCAGACGCGCCATGCGCCGGATATCGGCCGGGCGCACGCACTGGGCGTGCTCGATGCGGTGCGGCAGGGGTGTTTCCTCAACGCGCCGTGCCGCGGCGATGGCCGCCAGCGCTTCGTGCACGGCCCGGTCGCCAATAGCGTGTATCCACACGGGCCAGCCGGCGCGTGCCGCCGCGACGACAGCGTCTTGCAGGGCGGCCCCGGCCAGCACCGGGACACCGCGGTACTTGGGCCGCTTGGGGTAGTCCGTGAACATGTACGCGGTTTGCGAGCCGAGTGCGCCGTCGCAGAATAGCTTGACGGCCCCGAGGCGCAGCCATTCGTCGCCTACTCCGCTGCGCAGGCCCAGCGCTGCGGCGTGTGTCAGGTTGGCCTGCGGGACGGCGTGCACGACGCGGATTCCGAGGCGACCGGCCCGGTGGTGTCGCTGCAAGTGAAACAGCGAGGCGGCCCCGTCCATGGTGTGCACGCCCACTAGGCCGAGCGCCCAGGCCGCGGCATAGGCCTGTTCCAGAGCCCGGTCGATCACGCGCAACGCCGCCCGATCCTGACGGGCGGCGAAGTCGTGTACCGGATCGGGCAATGTCGCGATGGCCGCTTCCTGGACTATGCCGGTGGGGCGGCCGCGCTGGTCGCGCAGGTAGCGTCCGCCGGGCGGATCGGGGGTGCGCGGGCCGATGCCGGCGCGGCGCAGGCCGGCGCTATTGAGCCAGACGGAGTGGGCGTCACGGCTGCGCACCAGCACGGGACGATCGCGGATGGCCTGGTCGAGGTCCTGCGCCGTCGGAAAGCCCGATCCCCAGAGGTTGTGGTCGAAACTGGCGGCGATGATCCAATCGCCGTGGGTGCGCGGCGCCTGGCGGCGCAGGCGGTCGAGCGTGGCCGCCAGGGTTGGCAGGCAAGTAACGTCGATGGCGAGGATGCGTTGCAGGGCCCACCACACGAAGTGCGTGTGGGCGTCGATCAGTCCGGGCGTGAGCGTTGCGTCACCCAGATCGACAATGCGCGTGCGGGGTCCGGCGTGGGCCATTAATCGGCGGCGCGTGCCGAGATCGACGATGTGTCCGCGCTTGATGGCGACGGCTTGTGTCCGGGAAGTATCGCCGGCCATTGTGTGGCACCGGCGGGCGAGCAGGACGATTTCGCTTTCGTATGCCCAAGCGTTCATGGTGATGCCGATTATGGGGCGTTAGCGGTGAGGGTGACAAGCATGCTTCGAGGGGTGAATTTCTCGTCGCACGGCGTTGGCCGGCACGAGAAAAAAGTACGGAGCAGGCGGCGACGACCGGGGTGTTCGGGCCGAAGGGAGGGGGGCGTCGCTCTCGAATGCCTGCTCCGCTACGGTCGAGTTGATTATAACAGCCGCGGGGTGGCGAGTGAAGGGCGCTGCGGGAGCGTATTTCGGGATTGGGGGCAGTTTTTGTGGGAATGGGCGTGCTCGGGGCGGTGAGGATGGGCCGTCTGTTGATTTCCGGCGCTTGATTCCAGGGTCGAACGGGCCTAATCTGAGAGTTCGGCGCTTGGGCGTCGGGTCGCCGATGTAGCTCAATGGCAGAGCACGGCTTTCGTAAAGCCGGGGTTGTGGGTTCAACTCCCACCATCGGCTGTGTGCGTGGCGGCGCGGTTCGGGCGGTGGTGTGCGGGGGGTTGGGCCGGGCAGTATGATCGGCGGGGGTCACCGTGGTGTGATAGCGCGCGGCAGGGTGGCGGCGTCGCAAGTGAGCGTTGACCGATGGGGAGCGGCGGTGGCGCGCGCAGCGCGGCCGGCGTGATCTATGTATTGTATGTAATCTAGAACGGCGCATTGGGCGGGTCGGCGCGCCGGGGTGGAACGGGTGGGGCGCAGCGCCGCGCGGCGAGACGGCGCATGGCGGCGTTGGCGCCGGGGGTCGGGTGACGCGTCGCCGAGCGGCGGCGCGGGCGCGCCGCTGACGGAGCAGCGCGGAAGAATTTGCGAAAAAATTTCCGGCGCGCTACTGTAAAGACCACGGTGGCATGATATACATAGTTGTTGTGCGGGCGCTTGCGGCGCACCGCGCACGATTATCGGCAACTCGCCCATCGAGTTGCTCGCTACGATGGAAGGTCCCGAGTGCGCCACGGCTAGACCTTCCATCTTTTTTTATGCCCTGGCGCTCGGGGTCGGAGGTGCAGCCGGACGGCAGCGCTGCGTCTACAATCTCCGTGAACAAACAAGCAGCCCTGGGAAGCATGCCATGTTCGCACAGACGATAGATGCTCTGGCACAAGCGGAAATCGAGCGATTCGAGCAGGTCGTGCGCCGCCGGGACGACGCCCGCTTCATCCCGCGGCAGTCGGCCGAGTTTCTGCACACGCTGGTCCTGGCGGGCGGATTCCGGCGGGCGGTCGAGATCGGGACCAGCTTCGGGTACAGCGGCACGTGGCTGGCCACGGCCCTGCGACACAACGGCGGAACGCTCGTGACGATCGACCGCGACGAGAACAAGACGGGACCGGCCCGCGCGGCGTTCGAGCGCGCCGGGCTGGCGCATATCGTGCGCGTCGTGCTGGGTGCGGCCGAGCAGGTGCTGCCCGGACTGGAAGGGCCGTTCGACTTCGCCTTCATCGACGCCGACAAGCCGGGGGCCCTGCGCCAGTTCGAGCTGCTCTGGCCCAAGCTCGCCCAGCGGGCGACGATCGTGACGGACAACGTGACGTCGCACGAGCGCGAGCTGCACGAGTTCATCAGTCACCTGCGGCAGCACCCGCAGTTGCGCAGCACGCTGATCCCGATCGGCTCCGGGCTGGAGTTGAGCGTCAACGTCGAACCCGGCGGGCACGCACCCAGTGTTGACGGAGCCGACTGGGTAATCTGAACCTGGCCGGCGGGCGCCCGCGGCGCGACCGCCCGCCACAATCACCGGCGCAGCAGCGCCAACACGACGGGTGCCACAGCCATGTTGCCACGCCGAAGCCGCGTCGAGTTCTCCGGACACGATGGGCACCGCATCGCGGCCCGCCTGGACGAGCCGGCCGCCAGGCCGCGGGCCTACGCCTTGTTCGCCCACTGCTTCACGTGCGGCAAGGACC
>CAZYGM010000062.1:0-16013 GCA_964647015.1 uncultured Planctomycetales bacterium
AGCAGCAACTCGCCCAGCTTGTTGACGCGTTTGAGGCTCATCGTGGCGTGGCCGGGCGACCAGGGCGACCGGCCGTGCTCCTCAGACTCAGGCGCGCTGGCAACTGCGCAGCGCGTTATCCACAGTGTCGAAGACGTCCAGGCGCGGCAGGACGTCGGTCAGTTCCAGGGCCTCCATGCAGGTCTCGCTGAGGCCGGCCAACCGCGGCCGGGCGTGCGGCGACAGGTGCACCCCACACAACTCAAGCAGCAGCTCGATACCGGCACTATCCAGGTACGGCACGTCCGCCATATCCAGGACGATGCGCTTGCCGCCGTTGCCAGCCGCGCTGAGCACGGCGCGGCGCAGGCCATCGGCTTCGTCACTCACCAGCGGGCCGTGCGGCGCGAGTACCGCGACGTGGCCGTGCACCTGGCTCTGGACCTTCATTTCGCCGCCTCCGGCCCACCGGGTGGTGCTGCTTCCGAACCATGCGCATGTGAGCAGCCGCCGTGCACTGCGCCGGGCTCCTCCAGATCCGAGAGGATCTCCACGTTCTGCCGCCGGGCCTCCTCAACGGCCTGGAATGCGCTGACCAGCAGGCTCTCCAGGCCGGGTTGGGCAAACCCGCTGCCGGCCAGCCCGGCCCGCAGTTGCAGTTCCACCGGCAAGCCGGTCGCGCTGCCGCGGATACAGGCGTGGGCCTCGGCGAGCATCTTGCGGACGATCAGCCGGCCAAGGCTGCTGTCCAGGCGGCGCAGCACGACCACGAAGCGGTCGTCGGCGAAGCGGCCGACCAGGTCGTCACTGCGAACGCGCCGGGCGATGAGGCGGCCCAGCCGCTCGATCAGCGCGTCGCGCAGCCGCCACTGGCCGCGGTCGTCCAGCCGGCGTAGCCCCTCGAGTGCCAATACCGCCAGCACGACCGGCTCGTTCGCCTGGTAGGAGTTCTTCAGACCGTGCTCGGCCAGCGTGAAGAAGTCGTTGCGTGTCAGCACGCCTGAAGCACGGTCGGTGCGCTCTACGACGCGCAGCCGCTCGACGCAGCCCACGTGCTGCCAGAACAGGCTGAGCAATGCGCCGACGGTCGCACGGCGCTCCGGTGCAAACAGGGCCGGATCGCGCGGGGGACCGACTGCCACGAGGCCGATCGTCGTCTCGCCGTCGCGGACCGGCCAGACCCACGCAAAGCGCTCCTCATGCTGCGCGGCCAGGTCCTCGAGCAATTGACCGCACGCCGGATCGTCAGCCGCGTACTCCCGGCCGCTCGTGGCCACGTGGCCCAGCAGGCCGGCGCGCGCGCTGGGGCCGCTTGCGGGTGCAACCGGCCCGTGCTGCGCGGCTGGTGTGAGGGTAGCGCAGCCCGGCCCAACGTGATAGCAGCGGACGCGCGTCGCGCCCAGGTGCTCCGTAATCAGTTCGCGCGCGAGCTGGTCGAACCCGGCCCACAGCTCGTCGTGCTGCTCCTGCTGCCCCAGCCACACCTGAAACGCCTGGCAGACCGAGGAGGTAATGTGCAGCCCGTCGGCCACTCCGGACTTCGCCGGCACACGCACGGGCGAACGCGGCGATGTCTCCGCCAACAGGGGCGTGCCGGCATTCCGACGGACCACGCGGACCACGCCAATGACCAGGACGAGCACCGCGGCCACGGTCGCCGTAATGAGCAAGACCGGTTCGGACCTGCTGGCGAGCAGCAGGCCGGCACCGGCATCGAATGCTGTCAGCGCGAGAATCGTCATGCTCCTAGTCCCGTACTTGAGGGGCCTGGGTCGGGTTGGCCGGCTCGCCGCGCAACAGCCGCTCGACCAGTTCCGATAACCGCGTAGGGCTGAAGGGCTTGGGCAGGACATGCACCCCCCAGGACCCCAGGCGCTCGCCGATCTCAGCATGGTCCCAGCGGTTGGTCAGCACGATCACGCCGCGCAGCACACACCCGTGCGGCAATACCGACTCGATCAGTGCAAGGCCGTCCAGGCCGGGCATGTTGATGTCCGAGATCAGGACGTCAACCGGCTCGGCCTCCATCAGTTCCCGGGCACTCAGACCGTTGCGGGCTTCCAGCACGTCGTAGCCGCGGCGCTGCAGCCACATGCTGATGAGCCGGAGGATGTGCGGATCATCTTCGGCTATGAGCACGCGACTCATTTGGCCACCACCTCCCCGTAATCGGCGGTCGCCGCCAGCGGCAGTTCCACTGTGAAGGTGGAGCCCTGCCCCAGTTCGCTCTCGAGCAGGATGTCGCCGCCGTGCAGCCGGGCGACTTCCCGGGCAATGGCCAGACCCAGGCCCGTGCCGGTGATCTTCTGCACCGCGTCGTTGCTGGCCCGGTAGAACTTGTCGAACACATGGGCCTGGTCGTCGGGCGCGATGCCGATGCCCGTGTCGCGCACGGCAATGGCCACCCGGTCGGCCCGCACTTCCAGGCTCACTTGCACGGCCCCGTTCTCCGGCGTGTACTTGACGGCGTTGCCGATCAGGTTGGTCAGCAGGATCGACAGGCGCTGTTTATCGCCCTGGATCTTGGGGACCTTGGGCGGCAGCGTCAGCGTCAGGTCGATGTGCTTGTCGTCCGCGGCGCCGAGGTTGTCCTGAACCATCTGGCGCATGAGGCGGACCAGGTCCACCTCGCCCAGATCAAGGCGGGCCGTGCCGACCTCGAGCTGCGAGACGTTGAGGATGTTGTCAACCAGGTTTGCCAGGCGCCGCGTCTCACTGATGATGACGTTGTAGCACTCCTTGCGGGTCTGCTCGTCGTCAAAGCCGGGCCGCGTGAGCGTCTCGGCGTAGGCGTGGATGCTGGTGAGCGGCGTGCGGAGTTCATGCGTCACGTGGTAGAGGAAGTTGTCGCGGGCGCGCTGGTCGGCGCGCAACTGGCCGATGTCCTCGACCGTGACCAGGGTATCGCCATCGCCGGCCTGACCGGCCAGCGGCACCGGCCGCAAACGCAGAAATACCTCAGTGTCAGCCGCGCGGCGCAGGTAGTCGATTGCCCGTTCGGTCGCCGAGCGCAGCGTGTTTCCGACCACCGCCTGCGCCACCGTCGGGTCGTCGACGGACTCCGCGAAGGGGCGCCCGAGTACGGCTTCGGGCGCGCGTCCCAATAGCGCGGCCGCCGCGGAGTTCATGTAGCTGACGCGCCGATCGACGTTGACACACATGAGGCCGAACGGGGCTTGGTCAAGCATGCGCCGGAACAGACTCCCTTCGAAGCGGGCCAGAACCTCGTCGGCATTGTCCGCGCCAGCGACATTCTCAAGTTGGCGGCGAGCGTCGCCCAGTTGTTCGATGAGCAGGTTCCAGCCGCGTGCCACGCTGCCGAACGAGTCGCTCAAAGCCAGCGCGTTCAGTTCCTCTTCCAGGCCCTGCGCGTAGGCCGTCAGGCTGCGCTCGATCGCTTGCACTGGTCGCAGGTGGCGTCGCAACCGGGCGTAAACCGCCGTGAACGCCAGCAAGCCGACGCCGGCCGCGATTGCCCACGGCCAGATAGGCAGCGTGGCCTCGGAGGAATGCCCCGCGGCGCGCAACTCCAGGCGCAACGTGCCGGCCGGTTCGCCCGCGGGCGTGGCCACGGGCGCCGCCGCCGCGGTGATCGCCAGGCCATCCGCGCCGGCCGTGGCCACACCCAGTTGGGGCGGCCACTCGAAGCGAACCAGGCCGTCCGGCGTCACCCAGCGTAGCGCGCGAATGTTCGCCTGCGCCGTCAGCTCCTTCAGCAGCGCTGCCAGATCCTCGTCCCGCTCTTCGGCCAACTGGCCGGCAGTTGCCGCCACGACCTGTGCCAAGGCCTCGGCCTGCTGCTGGGCGTACTCCGCCGCACGTTGCCGCCAGGCGGCGGTGGCAATTAGATACGCTGCCACGAAGCCGCCCAGAACTATCAGGACGAAGCACAGGCCCAGGGCTTCCGGCAGAACGCCGTTCCACAGGCGCTTGCGCAGCGCAAGCGGTGCCCCCGATGACCGGATAACCTGGGTGTCCGCGCACATTTGGCGCTTCACCTCCACAGTTGAACAACAGCGTCGATCCCCACTCGCATCGGTGGGCTAACCGGCGGACTTGAAGAGGCCGAGGCGGCCGATCGGCGGCCCCACGCCCGGGACCTGACCGCCGGCCGGAGGTGTGGCCACGCCCCCCTGCCAACGACCGCCAACGCCCGAAAAGCGTTGGAATGTGTGGTCCGCCGCGCAAACGGCACGTTGCAGCGCGTCCTGCTACGGAGTGGTGTTGGTGAGCCAAGGCCCGATAGGCAGGTGCTGAGCGCCCCGCACGAGTCGGGGCTCACGGTCCCATAACCCACCCGTGCACGGCGCACGGCACGCTCCCGCCGCGCTTGACCCCAACAGGGCAAGCCGCTATCCATGCGCGGGTTTCCCGCCCACGCCGGGCGGCCTGAACCAGCATGGAGAGCATGGCGTGAGAAAGCCCAAGGTGGCGTGTGTGGGTGGGGGCGTGGTCGGAACGGCGATGCGGCAGTTGTGCGGGCCGGAGACGGTCGTCTATGACGTGCGCTCCGAACCCGGTTACACGCAGGACAAGCGCCTGGTCAACGCCTGCGACGTGGCCTTCATCAACGTGCCGACGCCCATGGCCCCGGATCGCACCTGCGACACGTCGATTGTCGAGGAAGTGGTTTCCTGGCTCGAATGCCCGCTGATTATCATTCGCTCGACCGTGGCGCCCGGCACCACCGATCGCCTCAGCGTGGAGTACAAGCGCAACCTGGTCTTCCAGCCCGAGTACCTGGGCGAAACACCGGCCCATATCTTCGGCAACATGGCGGAACGGGAGTTCGTCGTGCTGGGCGGCAGGCCTGAGTTGACCTCGCGGGCCGCCGATTTCTACAAGCACTACTACAACTCGTACGTGCGCTTCTACTTCTGCGATGCCGTGACGGCTGAAGTGTGCAAGTATATGGAGAACGCCTTCTACGCCATGAAGGTGACGTTCGTGAACGAGTTCTACGACATCGCCCAGGCGCACGGAGTCGATTTCAACGTGCTCCGCGAGGCCTGGCTGGCCGACACGCGCATCAGCCGCGACCACACTTTCGTATATCCGGACGCACGCGGCTTCTCCGGCAAGTGCCTGCCGAAGGACTGCAACGCGATCGTGCAGTCCAGCCTACAGCGCGGCTACCGGCCGAAGTTCATGGAAGCCTGCCTGGCGCTTAATGAGGAGTTTCAGGCCCGCAACCGGACCGGCCAGTAGGCGGGTCGGCGGCGGCCACACACCCTCCCGCCGGCCTACTCCCCCAGCGGCGACTCCGTCAGCCGCAGGAACACGTCTTCGAGCCGCCCGTCGGCCTGCACTTGCCGGCGGAGTTCGGCCAGCGTACCCAGGGCGATGAGCTGACCGTTATTGATAATGCCGATGCGATCGGCGACCTGCTCGGCGACGTCCAGGGAATGCGTGCTCATGAAGACCGCGCGGCCCTCGGCGGCGATCTCCCGGAAGATCGTGCGTATGACGCGGATCATGCGCGGGTCGAGTCCCACGGTCGGCTCGTCGACCACCAGCAGGCGCGGCGTATGCAGCAAGGCGGACGCCAGCGCGACCTTCTGCTTCATGCCGTGGCTGTACGTCTCCGTGAGCTGGTCCAGGAAGCCGTCCATGACCAGGCGTTCCGCCAGCGTGCCCAGGCGCTGCTCAGCCACCTGCGGTGACACGCCGTACATCTCGCGCGTGAAATCGATGAATTCGCGACCGGTGAGCTTGTCGTACAGGAAGGGCTGATCCGGGACATAGGCGAGCTGCTGCTTGGCCAGGTGGTCTTCCTTAAGCATGTCATGGCCGCACACTTCAACCGTGCCGCTGTCCGGACGCAGCAGGCCGGTCGTCATCTTGAGCGTGGTCGTCTTGCCGGCGCCGTTCGGACCCAGGAACGCAAAGACCTCGCCGGCGTGCAATGCCAGCGTCAGATTCGCAACAGCCAACTTCGTGCCGAACGACTTGGACACGCCCCGCAACCGCACTACGGTCGGCAGCCCTTCCGGACTGTCGTCAGTGGACGATGCTGTTTCCGCGAAACTACTCAAGCCACATCCTCTGCTCAGTCGCCCGTCCGCCAGCGGCAGGCCTGCTCAAAACCCCATTCGTCAAACGGCTCATCGCGCATGGTAAGCGTCCCCAGCAGCGGCAGGTCGATTTCCTGTCGCAGCACGGTGCCGCCCGGCTCGACCCAGGCCCGTGTGCGGCGCGCCTCGACCACCAGCGTTTCGACGGCGGCCCCGGCGTGCTGGATCGTCTCGCGCCGGGTAACCCGTGCAATCTCCGGCGCCTCGAGCAGGCCGTCTACCTGCAGGCCGGGTATCACCTTCAGCAGGGGGTTGATCAGCTCAAGCCGCCAACTCTGGCCGACGTACAGGTCCGGCAGGCGCGAGAAGGGCCGGAGCACATTACCGAGCGCCCGCGTCGCGCCGGCATCCAGGACGAACTCGCCGGACCGACCGCCCTGCCCCGGCGAGCCCAGCCGCCAACGACAGGCAAACTCATTCGGGGGGACGTACATCCCGCGCAGGTTCACCAGGATCGGCAGGCCGTGCACGAGCATCGTCAACTCGTCTACCAAGCCGTCGGCAACTCGATACTTCATGTCCGTATCGACACGCACTGGCGCCGTCACGATTCCGTTCGGCAAGCTGATGGGCGTGAGCATCGTTCGGGACGACACTTGCACGTAGTCGCCGCGGGCTTCCGTGATCGTCCAACTCGTTCCGATGGAGCGATTGCGCTCGTCGTAGATGCCGGTCTGCGCCCGCCGCGCCTGCTCACCCGGCGCCAGATCCACGGCGACGGGCGGATCACCGGCCCGCCATTCCGGGAGCACATCGCGCACGAACAGAGTGACGTTCGCGCCCACCATGAAAACGACACAGAATACGCCCAGACAGCGGTTCAACATGCGCGCGCCGCTCCGATGCGCCTCACCAAGCCGCGTGTTGCAGCCATGTGATTCTAGAGACGACGACAAGCCGGGGTCAACGGCGCACCAGTGTCGGCGTGAAGTGCAGGACAGCAGGCGCGCGGCCGGCCGACTGCTCCGCGAACGGATGCCGCGCCCGAACGTGAATCGAGCTGTGGGAAGGTGCCCCGGCCGGATCAGACCTCGCCCGCGGCGGCCTCGGCAATACCGTCCGCCACGCTGTTGAGCAAATCGTGCCACGTGCCGCAAAGTTCCGGCATTTCGTACTGCACCAAGTCGGCCAGGATCACCATGTCGCGCGCATCCAGGGCGTCACGCAGTTCGCGCAGCTGCTCTATCAGTTGCAACAGCCATTGGTCAACCGATTGCCCCTGGAACTGCTCGGCCGTCAGATCCCTTTCAATCAAGCCGCCGCACTGCACCACGACGTCACGCGCGGCCTGCCAGGTCTGCACGACCTCGCCGACTCGCCGAACCGCCTCGGCGACTTGCCCGGCATGCAGCAATCCGGCGACCTGCTGCTGGCGCTGCCCGGCTTCACCCAGTTCGTCGGCGACGCAGCGCAGCGCTGTCACCGCCAGCGCTGCGCGGTCGCCGGACTCCAGATCTACCTGAGAGTTAACATCCACCGGCTTAGGCAGCAGCTCCTCAAGCTGGGCCTGGGTGCACTCCCGGCCGTCGATCGCGACGGCGACGAACAACCGACCAGCGCGCAGGTCGGGCCGCACTTGGTCCAGGACCCCTTGCAGGGTCGAATCAGGGGCGAAAGTCCGGTTGACGCGCTCGCCGTCGAGCGTAACGATCATCGCGGTGCTCCCGGTGGATTGCCTTGCCGTTACTATCGGGACCAGAGGGAGATAACTGAAATAAGGACGCATATTTACCGGACTGCCGACGACGACTACGATCCGCAGTCGTGACGCGCAAGGATCCAAACTGGCTGGAGAATTGGCGCACGCGCCATCAGAGCCGCCTGTCGTTCTGGCTCCACATGGTTGGGATTCCCCTGGCGGTCGCCGGCCTCGTGCTGGCCGCCATCCAGCTCTGGCAATGGCGCTGGGACCTATGGTGGCGACCGGTGCTGCTAATCGCTGTCGGATACGTGCTTCAAATTATCGGACACCGCCACGAGGGGAACGACGTCGGCGAGCTAATCGTCATAAAACGCTTACTAGGAATACCTTACGTCGCCATTTCTCCCAAGTACCAGTCCCCATCACCAAGCCGCAACAGCCGGCAGACGTAGAACCACGCCCGCCTAATGCGCGGCTTTCTGGCGACGTAACATCTCCGCTATCGGCTCGAACACCCGCCGGTTGTCAGGAGTAGCCTCCGCCAGCTCCTCATGGGCCCGCAACATCAGATCGATCAGCGGAACATCATCGGAATCACTACCGGAAACCGACATTGACCAAGTCTGTTCCGGCTCGGCAACATTTCCAAACTCGAACAGCCGAACGACACCCATCGTGTCCAGCGTGGCGCGGCAGTCGGGGGGACAATCGGACAGCACCATGCGGGCGCCCGGAAGGTCGGCAAGGCGGCGGCGCAGTCGCAGCATCCAGCCCGCGAACGTGCTGTCAATCCAGCCGCATTCGGCCAGCCTCAGCACGATCACAGGATGGTCGGAATGTGCAGCGATGAAATCGGAGATGAGCTGCTCAGCCGCAGGGACCACACGGTACGTGGCGCCACCCTGAAAGCCAAGATGAAGTCCTCCGGCACAAGCACCCCACTTCAGCACGCTGGCGTCGTCCGTCAAGTTGCTCTCCTCGGGTTGCACGGGCATCTGGAAGCCCACTACCATCCCCGTGGCACGATCTAGTCGTGTACATCGGTCGGGAAGGCACAGAGGTTGTCGTGAACGAAACAATCAAGACCGTGGCGGTTATCGGCGCATCGCGGGACCGCGCCAAATTCGGAAACAAGGCAGTGCGGGCCTACCAGCGGGCGGGCTGGCGCGTCTGTCCGGTGAACCCGCGGGGCGACATGATCGAGGGAGTCCCAGGTTATGCCGCGATAGCCGACATACCGTTCAAACTGGACCGCGTATCGCTCTATCTCCCGCCGGCGCTGGGGCTTGCGGTTCTGTCCGAGATTGCCCGGGCCGCCCCGGCTGAATTCTTCGTTAATCCGGGCGCTGACAGTCCAGAACTTCTGGCAGAGGCCCGCGCCTTGGGCCTCGATCCCATTCTGGCGTGCAGCATTGTCGAAGCGGGTTACATGCCGGAGGAATTCGAGTAGGGCGGCCCATTGAGTCGTGCGGGCGAGCGGGCGGGGGATCAGCCCTCGATTTGCAGGGCGGCCAAGCCGCTGGGCACGTCATCGACGAAGTCGAACACGTGATCCAGGCCGGTCACCAGGAAGACGCCCCAGACCTGCGTGTTGATCCCACAGAGCTTCAGCTTGCGCTGGTTGGTGACGGTGACGAGCTTGCGCAACTTGAGGAGCTTGGCGATGTTGGACGAGTTCAGGTACTGAACACTCGCGAAATTCAGCAGGACATCCAAACGCGTGTTCTCGCTGCATTGCTCGATGATGGCCGTCAGGTCGTCGGTGAACTGCGGATCATCAACCAAGTTGGCGAGAAGGACCGTCTCGGACCAGTGTTCGAATGTCATCTTGTTCCTGCACCACCAGCCAGATAGAGGAAGACAGGGCGACTGAGCCTAACCGTGGTCAGGAACGATACCCCCCGGCAGCCGTGCCTGTCAACCGCCCTACTTGAGCTCGACTTCCCAGTAGGCGAAGTCCAGGAACTGCTTCCAACTGGCGTAGCGGGAGTCCGAAAGCTTGACCAGCAACACCGGCGAGCGGCGTGGCCGCCGCGGCGGCGTGATCAGCTTCATGTGGGCCTCTTCCGGTGTGCGCCCGCCCTTGCGGACATTGCAGCGCACACAGGCACAGACGATATTCTCCCAGGTATTGTCGCCGCCGCGCGAGCGCGGCACAACGTGATCCAGGCTCAGCTCGCTGCTGGGAAACCGCTTGCCGCAGTACTGGCAGTGATTGCCGTCACGCGCGAAAAGATTGCGGCGATTCAGCTTGACTGCGGTTCGCGGCAGGCGATCGTATACGAGCAGGCGTACGATCTTCGGCACAGCCACCTGGAATCGAACGGTGCGAATCCAGTCGTGCTGTTCAGGCTCAAACCGGGACTTGGCCTGACTGACCTCGACCCAGTCGTTGAAGTCGTAGGACAGGAACTGGCCGTTCTCAATCGAGACCACCTCAGCCAGTTCGCTGTAGAGCAGGGTCATGGCGCGGCGCGCACTGATCACCCGCACCGCCATGTACAGGCGGTTCAGCAGCAGCACGCTAGTTGACAGTACCGGGGCCGCGTCACTCATCCTGACAGCCTTTCGTCACCTCCAGAAGTTGCGGCTGAACAAGCAGTCACTAACTAATTCTAGGGTATTCCTTTCCGGACCTCAACCGTCAATTGTTCGTTATGTCCCTGCTCAGCGGCCGTAAAGGCCCTTCGACAGCGGTGACGCCGCCCGGTTCCAAACGACGCGCGACTTGCGGCCCGCCCGCCTCGGCGCGATAAAGCCACTTATGACCAGCGCCCCCGTCGAGCACCCCGGGCCCGACTCCGGCCGGCCGCCCCAGCAGCCCGGCGACCGTGCGCGCTGGCAAGCCTGGGGGCTGGGCACGCTCCTGGTGCTGCTGGTCTGCATCGCCGGACTGCCGGCAGTAGATGCCCCCTGGCTGCAAGGCGACGAGTACATATTCATCGTCAATAACCCCGAAGTGACGGGCGCGGGAATCAGCGACCCGTCACTGGTTAATCGGCTGCGGCTGATCTTTCACTTCCCGCCGGTCGAGGACTTGTACCAGCCGTTGCCCATCCTGACTTACGCCGTGCAGTGGGCATGGTGGCCGCAGTCGGCTGCTGCCGTGCGGATCGGCGACGTGCTGCTGCACGCGTTTAACGCCCTGTTGCTCTGGCGGGTATTGCGTCACGTGCTGGCACGCCTGCAACCACGGGCTCCGCAAGGGTTTCTTCCGGGGGTGGCGTGGGTCCTGGCGTTGCTCTGGGCGGTACACCCCGTGCTTGTGAGCACCTGGGCGGCGGACATGGGGCGCACGCACATGATGTCCGCGACGTTCGCGCTGCTGTCGCTCCGTTGGCACCTGCGGTCGCTGGCGCGCGGCGGGCAGCGCTGGTTCCTTCCGGCGGTCCTGGCCCTGCTCGGGGCAATGTTGTGCAAGCCGATCGTCGGGTGGGTGCTGCTGGTGGCGGTGCTGGAGGGCGCGTTGCTTGGCTGGCGCCGCGCGCTCGTGGCGGCGCGGTTGTGGATCGTGGCGGTCGTGTGCGCCGGGTTTGCGATCCTGACATACTGGACGAGCCAGCGGGCCGGTCTGCTGGAAGACGCCGCCGCTGGTCTTTTCGGCGATCCGCTGGCCCGCAGCGCCTTGGCGGTGTGGCTGTACGTTCGTAACCTCGTGGCACCTTTCTGGTTGTCCTGGTGGTACCTCCCGGACCCTCAGACCCATTGGGGCAACCCGTTAGTGTGGATCGGCCTGGGACTGGCTGCGGCCGGCATTGCGCATGCGGTATGGGGGTATCGCCGGTCGGCCAATCTGGCGGCCGCGGTGGGCTGGGCCTGGTGCTGGGCGCTGCTGTTGCCGGTGATCGGACTGGTGGGTGCGCGCGAAGCCGCCGCAACGGATCGTTACCTGTATCAGCCGCTGATGGGCGTGCTGTGCGTGTTGGGGGCGGTGCTGCTGAGGCTGCTGGGACGGCTTCCGTCGTCGCGCGTCCGAATGGCGAGACATCTGGTGACGGCCGGCGGCACGGGTCTGGCCGTAGTCCTGGTTCTGTCTGCTTTGCCACACGCGCACGCCTTCCGCAGCACACTCAGGCGAGGGGAATGGCTGGTCAAGCTGAACCATGGCGATCCGCGGGCCCTTGAGGCGTTGGCGAACGCCTACAACTTCGCCACTAATCGGCCCCTGGCGGCCGACGACCTGGCGAAGGTGCCAGCCGGCACCGGCCGGTATCCGTACTTCCTGGAACGGACCATCACAACTTTGCGTGCCGCGGCCGCCGCGTCGAACCTGGAGTTGTACTTTCCGGGAGCGGAGGATCGGGCGCCGTTTCACCGCCGGCTGTCCAACCTGTTCAAGCTGACGGGGCAATTCGAGGAATCGCTGGCGCAGGCACAGATGGCGCACGAAATGCAGCCGGACGCGTTCTTCACCTGGCTGCGGCTGGCGCACGCCTACCATGGGTTGGGACGCTGGGACGAGGCCCAGGCGGCGTATGAGCGCTGCGAGGAGCTGCTGCCCGACGACGCCGGCACGCGCGCCACCCATTTCACTGACTTCGGCTATCTGCTGCTGTTTGACCTGGATCGCCCGACGGACGCGTTTGACAAGTTCCGGGCCGCAGTGGCAACGGGAATAGCACGCGATTTGGCGTATATCGGTTTGGCCCGTTGTGAGATCCTCGTCGGCCAAGGAGCCACCGGCCGCGACCTGGTGCTGGGGGTCCTCGACCGCAATCCGCAGGACGCCCTGGCCGGCCTAACGCTGGCGCTGTACCACCTTTCCAGCCGCAACTGGGACGAGGCGGCACAGCTTTACGCGGGGATCGTTGCGGCCTACACCCACGTGTACTGGCAGTTCCCGTGGTACTACGAAGCATTGCGCGGGCTGCAGTCCGCCGCCCTGCGTACCGGCCGGCTGCGGGAAGCCGTCCTGGCGTGGGACGAAGCGGTCCAGCGCTATCCTGCCAGCCTGGAGCTGCGCGCCTTTCGGCTGTGGGCACTGGCCTGCGAGGGTCGCACAGACGTTACGAGCGCCGCCACCGCGCTGCTGGCTGACGACCCGTCTAACGCCCTCGCCCGACTGACGCTGGCACTGCAGGAGGTGCGGGCCGGTCGCCCCGATCGGGCGTGCGAGTTAATCAGGGAAGCCCGGCGCGGCGTCGCGCCGCCGCGCTCACGGGCGTTTGACCGCGCGTCCCTGGCGGTGCGCTTGCTGCGTGAGCGTGGTGATCTGCCGGCTGAGGCGCAATTGGCGGAGGCCGTGCTGTGGGCCAGTGGGGGTGATGAGGCCCGCGGCCGCGCATTGATAATGGAGTACCTGCGTGAGCAGGCGGACACGTCCTGGCGTGCTCTGGCGGAGGGTTTGCTGGCGGAGTGGGAGCATGAGACGGCCGAGGGTCGGCCGGCTGGTGACGGTAAATAATCGCAATTCTGCGCGAATTCTGAAATCGAATGTTGAAACGCTGGGCAGGGTTGTTATACTGCATGGTGTTGAGAATGTGAAAGTAGAAGCGAAGCGCTGATTAACTGATAAGTGCTTTGCCAATAACGACTTGCTTCCACTCGCTGCGGCACCCTCAGACCGCGCCAATACCCACCGGGGTGCCGCACGCCTTTTTTTTGCGCACAGCACATCTGTTGCGGGTTTCACGCTGGATACTGGTCCACCGACTAGCGTGTCAGAATCTCTCGTTGAGTTGCCGGGTCGGTACTCGTTAGATCGGCAATCGTGCGATCCTTGAGGTAGTCACGCACCTGGCCCGCCAAGTCGGTAAACACCTGATCGACGGACTTCAGGACGAAATCCTCACCGCGCTCGTTCCCGAGCGAGTCCGATCCGGCATCGATGGACCCGTCGATCGCCTCCACGATGTCCAGCAGCGCGATGGAGTCTGGAGCGCGCGTCAGCCGGAAACCACCCCGTGGACCGCGATCAGAATGCAGAATGTTCGCGCGGGCCAACTGCGTTAGAACCTTGGCGGCGTAGGCCGCCGGCAGCTTCAGGCAGCGTGCGATTTCGCCGGCCTGAACGTCGGCCACACCCTCCTGTTGCTGCCGCCGAGCGATTTCTATGACCGCCAGCATGGCATACGTTGACGCTTTCGTTCTGAACATCGGTCTGACCCTGACATGTGACCGAAGCCTCCGCGTTGCGAATCGCAGACGTGACATGACTCGCGCGACGGCGAGCTTCCGTTGCCCCCAAGGCACACAATTCCCTACTTAGATATTATGGGCCCAAATTACGTAATGGCAAGTTGCAGGATCGGAATTCCGCTCGGATTATAATCGAACCGTGAGTCTGAGCCGCAAAACCACGCCGCCCGCCGCCGGCCAGCAAGGTCGGCCAAGACACGCCTGGCTGTACGCCCTTCCGGGTGGCAAGCTGCCGGCAACGCTCGTCTGCGGAGGGCGGCGCTTTGAGCACGTGTACACCTACAAGCACGACTTCTTCGCGGCCACCGGCCTGTACAACTGCGGAACCGAGTTGGCCGTACTTAAGCTGGGGCGAACCACGCCTTTTCTCGGGTTGCCGATGGGCTGGGCCGGCCGGTTTCTGGAAGGGCGCGAGCTGAAGCTGCTGGAGTACGTCCGGGATGTGCCGGGCGTGCCCCGTGTAATTGGGCGGGTCGGACGCAACGGGCTGCTCCGCGAGTTCGTGCCCGGCCACCCTCTGGGCCGGCGTGAACAGGTGTCTGATCAGTTTTTCGATGAATTGCGGGTGCTGCTCAGTCGGTTACACGCGCGCGACGTCGCTTACGTCGATCTCAACAAGCGTCAGAACATCCTGGTCGGCGATGATGGGCGCCCGTACCTGATAGACTTTCAGATAGCGTTGTGCTTGCCGGCCGCGGGCTGGCGCGGCCTGGTGCCGGTGCGCTGGCTGCTGGCGCGGTTCCAACGGGCGGACGACTACCACTATCTCAAGCACAAGCGCCGACTGCGTCCTGACCTGCTGACGGCGGCGGAACACACCCAGCTTGAGCGCATCAGTATCTGGATCAAGATCCACCGCTGTGTAGCGCGCCCGTTGACGCACCTGCGTCGGCGAGCCCTGAGCCGACTGCAGAAGACCGAGTCGGTTGAAGTGCCGGGGTCGGGCGCGAAATGAGCGCGGGGCCGCGTGGTGTGGCCGGTCTCTCGCATTTCCTGACAGCGACGGCTAGTCGGATAATGTCGCGTGTATTACACTGCTCGGGCTGATGGCGGCCACCCGCTGGGTAGGGTGGCTCGTGTCGGGACCAGGGAGCTGCAAGACGAGGTTTTGACCATGATGAGAGTGCTCATCGCCGCTGTGGCCGTCGGATTATTGGTGGGAACGACCGGATGCGCGCACAACGCCATTGTCGCGAACAACGCTTTGCGGGTGGGCGTGTTCTACGGCGACGTGGGAGTGAAGGGCGACGGAAATAACGTGACGATCCTGCGCGGCTCGCGCGTTCCGAAGCTCTCGATTCTGGGCAACCGTAACATGGTGACAGTGGAAGAGAACGTGACGCTGGCGCACGTCGAGTTCTGGGGGCTGGATAACACGGTCAGCATTCCCGAAACGCTGACGATCCGGATCACGGAGATGGGGCGCGGTCACCAGATAATCCGGCGGCAGATTCCGTGGCGCGAGGAGCCCCGCGAACTGCACTACTACCCGCCCGCTGGAGTTGCGGACGAGCACCCCTGGTACCCGGCCGCGGAGTCCGAGCCGTCCGGCGCCACCGTACCCCAGGACGCCAGCACGCTGGAGTAACCTGCCGCCCGGCCGCTGCGGGTGGCGAACGTGCGATGTCCCTACCTGTTCGGGAATCAGCAGCGCCCGCGAGGTGTCGCCGCCGCCTGTGCGGCAAACTGCTAGAACGGCCAGAACAGCGGAATCACTGCAACCGCCAGGATCCATAACAGCAGGTTCAGCGGTAAGCCCACACGGACGAAGTCCGCGAAGCGGTAGCCGCCCGGACCGAACACCATCATGTGCGTCTGGTAGCCGATCGGCGTCGCGAACCCGAACGAAGCGCCGAAGATGACCGCCATGGCGAAGCCGCGGGCGTCAACCCCCAACTCGCCCGCCACGGACATCGCGAGCGGAAAGACCAGCGCGGCGGCCGCGGCGTTGGTGACAATCTCCGTGAAGACGACCGTTACGAGGTAGACCGCCGCCAGCGCGGCCAGCGGCCCCCAGGCCGAAGTCAGCCCGACCAGCGCGTGCGCCAGTACTGTGGCGGCCCCGGAAGCCTTCAAGGCCTCGCCCAGCCCCAGGGCTGCGGCAATCGCCAACAGCACGTCCCACTGCACGTAGCGGCGCGCCACACCCGCCGACACGCAGCCCGTGGCGATCATCAGCC
>CAZYGM010000063.1:0-15592 GCA_964647015.1 uncultured Planctomycetales bacterium
CGGCGGTCGGACGGAACTCATTCTACTTCCGGTGGCGATTGTTTCGGTGGTATTCCGGCGTGGCGGGGGAGTATTTCACAAAGGCTGACAACATCCGACAGTCGGCGTGGGGGTGCGCGGGGCAATGGTGGGGCGGGCGGCGGACCTATACAGGTCGGAGGGATTGTGCTAGATAGTGGCCGGTGTCAGGCGACAAGTCGGCGGTTGGGCGGCTGGTGGCCGGTGCGACGCGTTAACCGCCTGGCCGTGGGCGGGTGTCGCCGGGTGAATGCCCGGGCGGTGTGGCAGGTCGGCGGACAGTGTAGACCATTCGCAGGAGAGCGTTCCGATGATTGATTTGATCAAGAAGTCGTTTCTGACGGGTGTCGGACTGGCCGCGATGACCAAGGACAAGGTCGAAGAAGTGGCGCGCGAAATCGCCAAGACGGCGAAGCTGTCATCGGATAAGGGCCAGGCCTTCGTTGACGAGGCAGTGGCCCGGGCGGAGACGGCGCGCAAGGACCTGGAAGCCACGGTGCAGCGCGTCGTGAACGAAAGCCTGAAGAAGACTGATTTGCCGACGCGTGAGGATATCGCCGCGCTGGGCGCCCGGATCGAGCGGCTGGAGCAGGCGCTGGCGGCCAAGTCCGACTAGCAATGGCGATTCGCAAGATCGGCATCGTGTCGCGGACGTACCGGCACGTGAATCGGTATCGCCAGATTCTGGCGGTGCTGATCAAATACGGGTTCGGCGGGCTGGTGGACCGCCTGAAGATCGCCCAGTACGTTGAGGTGGGCCGGCAACTCTTCACGCCGCAGCAGCAGCGGGAACAGGTTGAAACGCTGTCGGCGGCCGAGCGCGTGCGGCTGATGCTGGAGGAGTTGGGGCCGACATTCATCAAGCTGGGGCAGGTGCTCTCGACGCGGCCGGACCTGGTGCCGCCCGAGTTTGTGAGTGAGTTCGCGAAGCTCCAGCAGCGGGTGCCGCCGTTTCCCTTTCGAGAAGTGCGGGAGATTGTCGAGACGGAGCTGCGCGCCCCGCTTGATAAACTGTTCGAGCATTTCGCGCAGCAGCCCATAGCGGCGGCCTCGATCGGCCAGGTGCACCGAGCGCGCCGGACCGATGGGGAGGAAGTGGTCGTTAAGGTGCAGCGGCCGAACATTCGCGGGGTGATCGAGGTTGACCTGGAGATCCTGCTGCACCTGGCGACGCTGGTGGAGAAGCACCTGGACGGGTGGGATGTGTATCAGCCGAGCCGGATCGTGGAGGAGTTCAGCCGGGTGCTGGAGCGCGAGCTGGATTTCCGGACGGAGGCGGCGCACCTGGAGCGCTTCGCGGAACACTTCGCGGGCGATGAGACGGTCTACGTGCCGAAGGTGTTCCACGAGGAGAGCACCTCGCACGTGCTGACGATGGAGTACGTGGATGTCATTCCGGTGACGGACGTGGACGCGCTGCGGTCGGCCGGGCTTGATCCGCGGGAGATTGCGCGGCGCGGCACGGAACTGACGCTCAAGCAGATCTTCGTGCACGGGTTCTTCCATGCCGACCCGCATCCGGGGAACGTCTTTGTGTTGCCGGGCAACGTGATTTGCCTGCTGGATTTCGGGATGATGGGGCGGCTGGATCGGCGGGGGCGCGAGGATTTCGCCGACCTGCTGTACGCGGTGGCGGTGCGTGATGTGGCGCGTACGACCGTTGCGCTGTTGCGGCTGACTGAGCACGATGACGAGGTTGAGGTGGATGTGCCGCGCCTGGAGCGCGACGTGGCGGAATTCATCGATGTGAATGTGCCGGCCACGCTGCGGGCGCTGGACTTTGGCAAGCTGCTGCATGCCTTGCTGACGCTGGTGCGTGGGCACCGGCTGTTCATTCCGCCGGACCTGGTGACCATGCTCAAGGCCGCGGCGACGGTGGAGCGGCTGGCCACGCGGCTGGATCCGGACCTGAACCTGCTGGCGGCGGCTGAGCCGTACGTGCGGAAGCTGAAGCTGGACCGGGTGCGGCCGGGGCGGCTGTTGCGGGAAGCGTTGGACTCGGGCGGCGAGCTGTTGGAACTGGCGCGGGATATTCCGGGGAGCATGCGGGATCTGCTGCGGCTGGCCAAGCGTGGTGGGCTGAAGATTGGGTTTGAGCACCGGCGGTTGGAAGGGCTGCTGGATACGCTGGAACGGACGGCGAACCGGGTCTCGTTCGCGATTGTTACGGCGGCGCTGGTGGTTGGGTCGGCCTTGATAGTGATGTCGGGGGTGCCGCCGACGTGGTACGAGATTCCGGTGATCGGGTTGGTGGGGTTCGTGGCGGCGGGGGCGCTGGGCTTCCTGTTGCTGGTGGCGATCATCCGGCATGGGAAGCTGTAGGGTGGGCGCGCGTGGATTTCGTGCGTACAGCAGTTTTGAGGGCTGCGGGTGTAAGTGTTTGTTTGAGTATGGATTATGGTCGTGCCGCGCTACTGGCGGCGTGGCGAACGCGGCCGGATGCGTTGACAAACGTTTTCGCTCGGGCGACCTTACGCCAGGTATCAGTTTGTCGGCGTCCGATACAGCGGCGGCGTGCCGGTTCTGTGCACGCGTCTTACCGAGATTTCCAGCAGGGACTTGGCCCGCAACGCGGAGGGTGGTGGGCGGGCGTTTGCAGGTCTGTGCGCGCGGGTCTGGTGCGGGACGGTTGCGAAGAACCTGTGCGGCCGTGAGTCGATGAGAGTCTTGAAAGGAGATAGTCAGTGATCAAGTTCGGCCCCGGGAATCTACGCATCCCGAAGTTCGAGAAGCCGGTCTACTGCGTGGCGGGCGGCATGACGGACTTCCGCAAGAAGTACCATGAGAAGAACACCTGCGAGTTGTGTACCGCCGCACTGCGCATGGCGGTCGAGGAGAATGACCTCAAGGTTGATCCCGAGCAGTTTCGCCGGATGGTGAACTGGGTCGTGTACTCACAGTTCGCGGATCACTTTGGCGACCAGTTGCTGGCGGCGGCCAAGGTGCATGACTACCTGGGCTTCGACCCGCTGGGCAACATCGAGGTCAAGACCGGTGGAGCGACGGGCGGCTCGGCGGTGCTGTCCGCGGCCCAGGCGGTGGCTTCGGGCTACGCGAATTGCGTGCCGGTGGTGGGCTGGGAGCGGATGGACGACGTATCGACGAAGGTCGGCAACTCGTACATCGCGTCGGCGGCCTGCAAGGACTTCGAGTCGGAACTGGGCTGGATGTACGCGGCGTACTACGCGCTGATGGCCCAGCGCTACCAGTATGAGAACAGCGTGCCGCACGAGACGCTGGCCAAGATTGCCTGCAAGAACCACCTGTACGCGCACTACTCGCCGTTCGCGCAGAACCCGGGTAAGTACACGGTGGAGGACGTGCTGAAGAACGATATCGTGTCGGACCCGCTGACGTTCCTGGAGTGCTGCGTCATGAGCGTGGGGGCCGCGGTGCTGATCATCGCGGACGAGGAGACGGCGTACAAGCTGACGGATCAGCCGATTCGGCTGACGGCTATCTGCGGCGGCACGCACACGCTACGGACGGCCGACCGGCGGAACATGCCGATCCTGCTGCTGCCGAACGAGACAGAGGAGACATACAAGGACTACTTCTCGGACAAGCGCACGGAGTGGCCGGGCTTCAGCTCGTTCGTGGCGGCGCGCATGGCGGCCTACCTGGCCTACAACATGGCCGGGATCAAGGACCCGGTGGAGGACTTCGATCTGCTGGAGACGCACGACGCGTTCACTATCTCGGACGTGCAGACGTACGAGGACATCGGCCTGCGGCCTTACGGGCGCGGGCGCGAGTTCATTGAATCCGGTGACGGCTACTTCGAGGGGCGCCTGCCGACCAACCTGTCCGGCGGACTGATCGGGACGATGCACGCGGTTGGCGCGACGGGCATCTTCCAGTTGGTGGAAGTGCTCTGGCAGCTTCAGAACAAGTACGACAAGTTCCACGGTGACCCCAAGATGTGGGCGCGGTTCGGCAAGCAGAAGCCGAGCGACTGGAAGAGCCTGCAACTTAAGAACCCGAAGCGCGGCTGCGCGATCAGTCACGCGGGTACGGGCAGTCACGTAACTTGTGCGATCATGGAGAAGCCGTAGTTGTCGGGGACGGCAGCGCGGCGGGTGAGGAATTGAACGTGGCGACCAGCACGAGTCAACCGCATGTCCGGCAGCACGCGTGGCAGCCGGATCCGGCCGGGCCGGTCGCGACGCTGAACTGAATACTCCCGAAGAGGTGTGACTCATGGCAATTGACTGGCCGAAGACGAAACTGGAAGTGCTCAACGAAGACCCGCTGGTGATCCGTAACCCGAAGAATTGGTCGCACCAGCACTCGTACGGCGGCTGGGGGAAGTTCTTCCGGGGGTTGCGAGAGAGGAAGCTGCTGGCGACGCGCTGTACGAACCCGGCTTGCGGCGAGAAGCGGCTGTGGCTGCCGCCGCGCTGTGAATGCCCGGACTGCTGGCACGCGATGGAGTGGGCCGAGGCGCCGCAGCGGGGCACGATCTACACGTGGAGCACGATCAAGTACCCGGGCGAGCTGTTCAGGCTGCCGGCGGATACGACGCTGATCAGCGTTGAGATCGAAGGCGTATGCACGAAGCTGATGAGCTGGCTGAAGGAGGGTAAGCCGAAGATCGGCATGCCCGTCAAGGCGGTGTTCAACAGCGACAACCCGACGAACACGATCCTCGACCTGGCCTGGGTGCCGGTGTAAGGCAAGGCTATGTGACGACTGGGCCCGGTCACACGGTCGGCGCGGGCGTGTGCCGCGCGGTGGTTGCTAGGCGCCAGTGGCGGTATGAAGGGAGGTGCGGTCTATACGGTGCTTGGCGGGCAGAATCAGTGCGCCGGGTCGGCGCGGAAGTCTGTCGTCAGAGCCGTTCTTGTGCCCTTAGTGTGCTTTCGAGGAGTCATGACGTGCTCGACGCTGTCGATGTCGGGTTCGCTGCGGCCGTCCTTCTGTTTGAGCTGGAACTGGTGCGGGACTTCCATGAAGTTCAGCTCGCCAGACGGGACTACCGACCTGATTCGCTGAACGATTGACGTATTAGTGATCCCGCTTCGTCCACCTGTGACAAGCTGCTGACACGCAGTTCAACATCTCCTGCGCCCCAGTGGCCCACGTTGGAAACGTCTCTGGCGAAACCGGGTGGGTTGACCAGTCTGCTGTATTTGAGCTTGAGCCAGACGCGCAGGCCCGCCTGGAGAACGTGAACGCTGCAGAACGCGGGCTTCTTCGAGTCATAAGCGATGCATTTGGCGAGGTATCGCTTGCCGACCGCCCCGGGAGCGAGCGAAAGGCAAAGCCGGTCGACTGCACGATAGAGCTCGACCACTTCCTGGGGCTTGCCAAGGATGTGGTGCGCTTCGTCATAAGGAGAGGCTGAGGCGCGCGGCCGCTTGATGCGCCGCGACTTCAGAACGCCTTCGGCGCGCGCACCAGGGGGCGAGGAGGATGATCGTGCCAACTCGTGCGGCGAGGGCGGGCCGCCGAAATGAGTGCCAACTCCGGCAGCTCGCCAGACGCGCGCGAGACTGTCCCGAATTCGCTGAGGGGCGATGCTCTGGTCTCCCGTGGCGCCCCGGATCATCTTCAGAAGTGCACGCGGAGGATCGAGCATCAGCGTGCCGAGCGCCTTGCGCACCTTGCCGTCCGTGAAAGTCTGTTCGCCGAGAGCATCGAGGGTGCCCTTGGCCATCTCCTCGCGCGAAAACCGCCAGAGTTGCTGCGCAATTTGCTGAACTGACATCCCCTCC
The DNA here is from genome assembly GCA_964647015.1 of uncultured Planctomycetales bacterium. Lineage (GTDB taxonomy): Bacteria > Planctomycetota > Phycisphaerae > UBA1845 > Fen-1342 > JAAYXS01. The sequence continues at coordinate 5,736 of CAZYGM010000063.1, forward strand.
GAGGCGCGCGGGTCCAGCGAGACCTCGTACATCAGCTTGTCCGGGGCGGGGCATTTCTCGACGCTGCGGTACACCTTCCACTTCAAGCCACTTGTGAGGATGCACCACACGATGCCGTCGTTGGCCGCATACGCCACCACTTGAGTGATCGCTTTGACATCGTCGAGCGGATCATCGAAGGGCTTTGCCTCGACAAGGAGCACACACTTCTTGTTGAGTTTCAATGCGTAGTCCACGGATTTGCCGTCAACCGTTGGGTACTCCAACTCTACTTCGTCGGGGTCACGGACGTCCCAACCGAGCGCCTCCAACAGCGGGTCAATTACGATTGTGCGTGTCGGAGTTTCTTTCAAGCCGTGCTTACGTAGGGCATCCGTCTTGGCGCGGGTCATCTCGATTACTTGAATGAGCTTGTTCATAGAAATGACTCCCGACGGCCGCCCGGAAGAGGCGTGGGTATCAGGCTAGCCACCCGGTCGTTCTCGGACGCCCGCGTCTTCTTCGGCTGATCGCAGAAGATCCTTTGGTTGTTCTTAAACGACTGGCTGGTGCAAACTGGGCGTGCGCAGGCGTCCCGGAGATTCCAGGGGTCCCTGAGCCTGCCGATGCGGCAGCTGATGCGTGTGCCCGGCAGCGCCGACGCCTCTCGGGAGCACACGACGGCCGGTGCGCGTATCCCGATCGGCTTAGGTTTGGACATGGCGCGTGGATACCACGCGAGGACGGAACCGTCAATGCTCGGCAAGACGGGCGAATAGGGGATCCGGCACGCTCACAGGAGGCGTAACGCGGCTAAGGGTGCTGAATTCGGATAAGGCGACTGCTGAGTCACCGGATGCGGATATTAGTTGCACGGGGGGCGTCTCGACTGCTATAAAGATGGTTTCGGATGGGCCCTAGGCTGGAGGTACCCTTGATGGCGGCTCGGTTGTTGTTGGCGGGGTGTGTGGCTCTGCTGCTGGCGGTTGGTGTGCCGGCGCTGGGTGCGGGTGAGCAGACGGCGGCGGAGGCATTTGCTGAAGGGGCGAAGCTGCTCGAGACGGGCGACTTTGCGGGTGCGCTGGAGGCGTACACGCGGGCGACCGGACTGGAGCCTGAGAATGCCGAATACCGCCAGCAGGCCGCGCTGGTGAAGCGCGTGGTGACGGCGCGGGAACTGCTGGACGAGATGACGGACGCGCAGCGCTGGGAGCGGACGGCCCTGGGGCTGCACTACTTCTACCACGACCACAAGGTGTACGGAGAAGCGCTGGCGCTGGACCGCAAGGTGCACGAGCGGCTCAACTCGCCCGTGTCGGCGGGACTGCTGGCGCGTACCTGCCTGGTGATGGACCGGAACGCCGAGGCGGTCGAGGTGCTGCGCGGGCGGGAGGATACGCGGACGACGCCGGAGAACGCCGTACTGCTAGGGCTGGCGCTGGTGCGCGTGGGTGAGGCTGAGGCGGCCAAGGCGCTGCTGAGTGAGTTGGAGCTGCCGGCGACGCCGACGGCGGTATTGCTGTTCGATAGTGCGCGATTGCGGGCGGCGACGGGCGACACGGATGGGGCGCTCAAGGCGTTGTGTCAGAGCTTCGAGCAGACGCCGCCCAGCCGGCTGGCGGCGGTGAAGGCGGCGGCCGGGGAGTTCCCGGAATTCGCGGGGCTGGTGCAGACGGACGCGTATGCCGCGGCGCTGGAGACCAAGTCGGTGATTCAGGAGTCGCGTTGCAGCGGCGGCGCTGGCTGCGGCAAGTGTCCCAGCCGGACACAGTGCAGCAGCCAGCAGGGCGGAGATAAGCATCCGGCAAGCTGCGCCGGCGACAAGAAGTGACGCCGCTGCGCCCAATTGGGTGACGCGCGCAGCAGGCGGGCCGACCCCCGCCGAGTAACGCTGGATGGTGAATCCGCCCGGGCCCACGAGCCGGGGTGTGCGGGTGGATTCGCAGTGTTCAACACGGGGCGCGGAGTGCGCAGATTGCGGGAGACCTGGGCCCGCCTGGGCCCCATAGCCGACCGAGCAGCCGTGAAGATTACACGCCGCCTCGTACAGCTTGGTTTCCTCACGCTCACCATCGTGGGCGTGTATATCTGGCAGGGGAACGCCGAGCGGTGGTGTCCGTTCGGCGGGGTGGAGGGGATCTACACTTACGTGACCGAGGGCAACCTGGTCTGCTCGCTGGGCGTATCGAACTTCTACATTCTGGGCGGCGTGCTGCTGATGACGCTGCTGGTGCGGCGGGCGTTCTGCAGCCACATCTGCCCGATCGGGACGCTCAGCGAGTGGCTGCACGGGCTTGGCGGGCGGGTCGGGCTGCCGCGGCTGAGGGTGGCGCCGCGGGCGGACCGCTTATTGTCGCTGCTGAAGTATGTCGCGCTGGTGATAATCCTGTGGGTGACGTGGTCGGCGGCCGAGCTGCATTTCCGGGTGTGCGATCCGTGCTACGCGCTCATCAGTCGGCATGGCGAGGATATCACGATCTGGGCTTACATCGTGGCGGGGGCGATCGTGCTGGCGTCGTTGGTGTTGACGTTGCCGTTCTGCCGCTGGCTGTGTCCGCTGGCGGCCGTGCTGAACCCGTTTTCGCGCATTGGGGTGGGGCGGATTCAGCGCGGGGCGGAGGCCTGCGTGGACTGCGGGGCGTGTGCGGCGGCGTGTCCCGTGGCGATACCGGTGGATCGTTTCCGCGCGGTGACGGCGGCGCGCTGCCTGGCGTGCATGAACTGCGTGACGGTGTGTCCGACGCGGGCGGAAGGGGCCCTGCGGTTTGCTCATCGCGGCGCTAAGTCGGCGTGGCCGTACGGCGTGGTGGTGGCGGTCGTGCTGGGCTGTGTGGGCGTGGCGGTGGCGGCGGCCTACGCGGTTCCGCTGCCGTCATTCACGCGGGAGTGGGGCACGCCGCCGGCGCAGAGCGCGACGGTGGAGCTGCGGATCAGGGATCTGACGTGCCGCGGCCGGGCGACGCTGCTGGTGTACTACCTGGAGCGCGATGATGAGTACGCGCTGGCGGGCTATCGGCGACTGGAGGCGTGGCCGGGTCCGGGCGAGGTGTTGGTGCGCATCACGTACGATCCGGCGGCGACCGACGAGACCGCGATCAAGGACGCGATTGTCGAGGCGTACTTCGATTTGGTGGGCCGGGTGTGGCGGCCGTCGCCATTCGAGATCGTCGGTTACGACCCCCTGGGCCTGGGGGCGTCGGGTAGTCCGTGAGTTGCCGGTTGGCGGGTCACCGGAGCGCGACCGGTTCAGCCGTTTCCGATGGCGCGGTGATCCGCGCGAGAGCGTCCAGCACGTGGGGGTCATAGCCGGCGAGCACGTCCGCGCGTAGCGTGTTGATGACCTGTTCGTGCGATTCGGGGGTCTGATCCGTCTGGTCGGCGGTGGCGTCGTAGTAGGCGCGCACGGCGCGGATGATGCGGGCGCCGATGGGCATTTCGCCGCGGCGGACGGGATCCTCCCGGCTGAGGTAGTCGCGCAGGGCATCGTCTTGGTTGGCCAGCAGCGGCAGGGCGCTGTTCAGGACCGAGCCGAGCGAGTGGACCAGCTCGGTGCCCCGGAAGGTGTGGGGCTGGTTGTTCTCGTCGAGAGTGTCGAAGGCGCGGCTGATGACCTGGGTCGTGACCTCGACGTTGCCGAGTTCGAAGAGCAGGGCGGCGACGCGGATATCGTCCACCTGCTTGGGGGGTAGACGAAGCGATTCGGCCATCATCTGGCTGAGCTCGGCGACGCGGGCGGAGCGTGTCTTGACGCGCGGGTTGCCGCCCTGGAGGTACTTCGAGAGCACTTCGACCACGCCGACGTAGGCGGTGTGCAGTTCCTTGACCAGGCCGGCGCGTTCATCGCAGAGCGTGCCTACCAGGACGGCCGCGAGGCCGAGGACCGCGCCCCAGATAGTCAGTGCGAGGGCGACCATCAGGGGCGAGTTGAACGTGCCTAGTCCGGCGTCGAGGAGGGTGGTGACAATGGTGACGGACAGGACGGAGAAGAGGGCCAGCACGCCGGCGCTGCCGCGGCCGAGGAAGTAGCCGCTAAGGATTATGGGCACGAAGAAGAGGTGCAGCAGCACCATCTTGTGCGGACCCAGGTGCCCGAAGAGGGTCACCATGCCCAGCACGAGCACTATGAGCATGATCTCGAATACGCGCCGGTCTTTGGTCAGTCTGCCGTCCATTGCGTGTCCTCCCTTTGGTCGCCGGGCCGATGCCGCAATCAAGGCGGCGTAGCGGCCAGGCTGTCAGCATTCACCGTTGTGGTTGGCGCCGATTGGCGGGCGGGTGTGGTCGGGCCGGGTTCGGCGGCGGAGGTGGTCAGGTAACGGGTGGAGATGGCCGCGAATTTCTTCTCGATGCTGAGCCAGGTGGCCACTATCTCCGGGTCGAACTGCGTGCTTGCGCCGGAGCGAACGACCTCCACGCAGTACTCGTGCGGCAAGGCCGGCTTGTAGACGCGCGTCATGGACAGGGCGTCGTAGACGTCGGCGATCGCGACGATCCGGGCGGCCAAGGGGATTTGCTCCCCGCGCAGGCCGTGCGGGTAGCCGTTGCCATCCCAGTGCTCGTGATGGGCCACGGCGATCTCGCGCGCCATTTCGAGGAAGTCGGAATCGCCCATGCGGCTGCGGATTTCGGCCAGGCACTCGTCGGCCTTGAGCGTGTGCGACTTCATGCGGGCCCATTCATCGGGGTTAAGCGGCCCGGGCTTGCGCAGGATGGTGTCCTCGATGCCGACCTTGCCGATGTCGTGCAGCACCGAGCTGAGGCCGATCAGGCGAACAAAGGCGGGTGTGATCTGCTGGGCGAAGCGCGGCTGGTTGCGCAGGGCGGTGGCCAGCATGGTCGAGTATTCGGAGATGCGTTCGAGATGCCCGCCGGTCTCGTGGTCGCGGAAGTCGGCCAGCTTCGCCAGGGCGAATATAACGGTGTCGCGCGTGCGCAGCAGAGTCTGCGACTGACGGAGGACGCTCGAAGCCGCCTGGGCGCGCTCGCGGTCGAGCGTCTCGTCATAGCGGCGCGCGGCCAGGTAGGCGACCACTGTGAGCAGGACGACCGTCCAGGCGAACGTCACGACGCCCACCAGGCGGAGTTGCTGCCGCGCTTCGGCCGGCACGGCGACATCCGTCACGGGGCGATGCAGCAGGAGGCGTCCGGCTTGGTTCGGGAGCGGGCAGGCGACGGCGAGGTGCCGGCCGTCCGCGGTACTGAAGGTGCCCGGCATGGGAGCGCTCGCATCGTCTGCAGCGCTACTCGCCGGTGTCCAGTTCAGGATGGTGCCTATCGCAAATGGGGTCGACTGGTGAGCCGGCGGGCCTGTGGTGGTCGCCACAACCCGCCATGCACCGTCCACCAATGTGGCGTGGGGTGACGTCTTGGGCGCCGCGGCTTGCCAGTATCGGACGTGCTGGAGCAGCGCGTCGGGCTGGGGCTTCGGCTCGGCATCGAGAAGGTCCTTGGAACTGGCCGCGAGGGTGGTCCAGGTTCGTTCGGATGCGATGTCAGTGATCGCGTTGCACAGCAGGTGGTGCTGCATCCAGACGCCGACGGCCGTGCAGAGGGCCAGTGAGGTGACGAGCGCGAGGAAATACTTGCCCCGGGTGGTCAAACGAACTGCCTCCCAACCGCCAGCCGGCCCCGCGGCATGAGGGGGCGCCGACGTGTCGGCCTACGTGTCGTCGGGCCGATAGGCTGCGGGCTTGAGCGGATGGGGCGAAGCGGGGCTGCCGGGGATGGTGCCCTTGGTAGAGGGGCACAACGGCACTGTGGCGCGCGGGTCCCATAACACGAAGGGTCTGAGAACTGAAGGTGATCCGGCGCGGCGCGGTGGCCGGGACGTAGCCGAATGCATAGGTCAGCGCTTCTGGCGCGTCTTCGTGGGGCCGCGTTTCTTGCTGCGTGTGGCGGCTTTGCCGACAGGGGCCCGCTTGGAGGTCGTGGCCTTGGCGGCGCGGGTTGGTTTCTTGGCTGTGGTGCGTCGGCCGCGGGTGGCCCTTGCGGGCTGCATTGCCCGGGGCAGGGCGGCGTTGAGGACGTCCTGAATGATGGTAGCAAAGACGAAGGTGAGGTCGTTGCGCACGTCGGTGGGGACCTCGTGCAAGTCGGGCTCGTTGCGGGCCGGCAGGATGACGGTCTTCAGGCCGGCGCGATGGGCGGCGAGGACTTTCTCCTTGATTCCGCCGACGGGGAGGACCTGTCCGCGGAGGGTCAGTTCGCCGGTCATGCCGACGGTGGGATCGACGACCTGCTTTGCGAATAGTGAGACGAGCGCGGTGAGCATGGCGACACCGGCGGAAGGGCCGTCCTTGGGGATTCCGCCGGCAGGGACGTGGATGTGGACGTCGGTGGCATTCAGGTCCGGCACGGGCACGTCCCATTCGGGACCGTGTGAGCGCAGCAGCGAGAGGGCGGCGAGGCCGGATTCGCGCATGACTTCGCCGATCTGGCCGGTGAGCGTAAAGGACCCGCGGCCGGCCATGGCGGTGGCTTCGACGAAGATGATGTCGCCGCCGACGGGGGTGTAGGCCAGGCCGGTGGCCACGCCGGGGATGCTGGTTTGCAGGGCGAGTTCGCGTTCGAAACGCGGCGGCCCGAGGTAGGGGGCCAGATCGTCGGGTTCGACGACCAGGGCGGTGGGCGTGCCGCGGGCGACGCGGGCGGCCAGGCCGCGGCAGACCGTGCCGATGGTGCGTTCGAGGTTGCGCACGCCGGGCTCGCGCGTGTAGCGTTCAATGAGCAGGCGCAGGGTTTCGTCGGTGAATTGCACGCCGCGGTCGGCCAGGCCGTTCTCTTCGACGCGCCGGCGGACGAGATACTGGCGGGCGATTTCGAGCTTTTCGGCGGTGGTGTAGCCGGGCAGCTCGATGATCTCCATGCGGTCACGCAGGGCGGGGGCGACGGGGTCCATATAGTTGGCGGTGCCGATGAATAGGACCTTGGAGAGGTCGAAGGGGACGCCCAGGTAGTGGTCGGTGAACGTGTGGTTCTGCTCGGGGTCGAGTACTTCGAGGAGGGCGGCAGCCGGATCGCCGCGGAAGTCGGCGCCGACCTTGTCGAGCTCGTCGAGCATGAGCACGGGGTTGCGCGAGCCGGCCTTGCGAAGTTCCTGGACGATGCGGCCGGGGATGGAGCCGATGTAGGTGCGGCGGTGGCCGCGGATGTCGGCTTCGTCGCGTACGCCGCCGAGGGCGATGCGTATGAAGCGGCGGCCGAGGGCGCGGGCGATGCTCTGGCCGAGGGAGGTTTTGCCGACGCCGGGCGGGCCGACGAAGCAGAGAATGGGGCCCTTGCCGTCGGGTTTGAGTTTGCGGACGGCGAGGTATTCGAGGATGCGGCGTTTGACCTTGGTCAGGCCGTGGTGGTCCTCGTCGAGGATGTCGGCGGCGCGCTGCAGGTCGAGGTTGTCGGAGGTTTCTTCCGTCCAGGGCAGTTCGCAGAGCCAGGTGAGGTGGTCGCGAATCACGCCGCTTTCAGGGGAGGTCTGGGGGATGCGTTCGAGGCGTTTGAGTTCGCGTTCGGCCTCGCTGAGCACGCCGGCGGGCATGCCGGTTTCTTCGATGCGCTTGCGAAAGTCGGCGACTTCGGCGGCGACGGTGTCCACCTCGCCGAGCTCCTTCTGGATGGCCTTGAGCTGCTCGTGGAGGTAGTACTCGCGCTGTGACTTGTCGATTTCCTTGCGGACGTCGGACTGGATCTTCTGGGAGAGGCGCAGGACTTCGAGCTGGTTGTTGAGGGTGGCGGAGACTTTGCGGAGCCGGTCGGCCACGTCGAAAGTTTCGAGCAGCTCCTGCTTCTGGACGACGCCCAGGGAGAGGTTGGCGGCGAGGTAGTCCGCCAGGGCGTCGGGCTGGTCGATGTTGGCGAGGACCATGCGGGCCTCGTCGGGCACGTTGGGGCTCAGCTCGATAACCTCCTCGGCGGTGCGGCGGGCAGTGTGCGTGAGGGCGTCGAGTTCGAGGGAGCGCGTGACCTGATCCTCGTGGGCGTTGATGAGGGCACGCCAATAGGGCTCGGTGGTGACGAGTTCCTCAATGCCGACGCGGACGAGGCCGTGCACCAGCAGGCTGGCGTTGCCATCCGGCATGCGCAGGAGCTTGAGGACCTGGGCGGCGGTGCCGACGCGGTAGAGGTCGTCGAGGCCGGGGTCTTCGACGTCTTCGCGGCGCTGGGTGAACAGGGCGAGCAGCTTGTTGCCGGCGAGCACGGCGTCAGTGAGGAGCTTGGATTTCTCGCGTCCGATGCTCAGGGGGACGACGGTGCCGGGGAAGACGACGACGTTCCGGACGGGCAGGATGGGCAACTCGCGCGGCAGTTGCAGACGGCTGTCCGGGGGTCCGGCCTGCTTGCTCTCGTGGTTCGTGGGCGTCCCCTGACCGGTGTCTTGCGGCGTGGCGGGTTCCTGGTCGACGGCGTTGCCGGCGCTCAGGGCCGCGTGATCTTCGGCAGTATTACCCATAGGAAACCTCGGTCGTAAGTGGCATCGACGGCGGCAACGTCGATCAACTCAGGCAGCAGGATTTCGCGGCGGAACGGGCCGTGGTTGATTTCCATGGCGTGCAGGCTGAGCGGTCCTGTGACGTCGGCGGGCCGGGGATTGCCGCGATAGCCGGTAATGGCCACGCAGCGCTGGTCGCTGCATTCGACATGCACATCCTCCGGGGCCATGCCGGCGAGTTCGACGCAGATGTAGTACTGTTCGCGTGTTTCGTACACGTCGGTGGCGGGCTGCCAGGAATCCTCGCGGCGGTACTCGACGAAATGGCGTTTGCACATTTCGTCCATGATGTCGTGGATGCGGCTGGTCCAGTTCCGCAGGTCGTCTTCAGGGCCGAAATCGCTGGGCGTCATGGCGTGTTCCGGAAGGGGCCATAGGTGCTCCGGATCGGGCCGGCACGGTCGCCGCCCGGGGCGCATTGTACGCTGGGCGGACGGTTTCGGCGACCGGACTGGACGCGGCGCGCCGGGCGCGTATATTTCCCGGGAGTTGTCCGTCGGGACGCGGCGAGCGCTGTCCTGAGGAGGAGCCGGTTATGCAACGGATTGCACTGGGGTTGGCGGCGGTGTTGCTGGTTGCGGGGGGATGCGCGCCGGCCACGCGCAGCACGCGGCTGGGACCGCTGCCGGACCCGGTCATGGCGACGCGTATGCCACGGCCGCCGGTCGCGGCCGTGCCCCGGCCGGCGCCGGCGCGGCCCCCGATAGCGGTCGAGCCGGAGACGTTGCCGGAAAGGCTGGAGCGTTCCTGGCTGCCGCCGGGCGGCGTCGCGCGCGGCCGCTGGAAGACGATCATCGTGCACCACTCGGCAGCGCCGCAGGCTACGCCGCAGAGCATGCACGAGTATCATCTGAGGCAGCGCGGCTGGGATAAGGGTCTGGGCTATCACTTCGTCATCGGCAATGGGCAGAAGTATCCGGACGGCGAGGTGTATGTGGGGCCGCGCTGGCGGCTACAACAAACCGGCGCACACTGCAAGAGCAAGTCGGGCCGTTACCTGGGCAGGTGGTGTCCGGACAACTACTTCAATGACCATGGGATCGGCATCTGCCTGATCGGCAACTTCGAGCAGAGCGCGCCGACGCGCCGGCAGTTGGCGGCGCTGTCCCAACTCGTGGCGTTTCTGTGCGATCAGACGGGTATCAGTCCCAATGACGTGTACGGGCACGGCGAGGTGACCAACAAGACGCTCTGCCCGGGGCGTCACATGAGCATGGACAGCGTACGCCGGGCTGCCAGCTTCGCGCTCGTGCAGCGCCGGCGCGATACGCAGCTTTCGGCCACCGGGAGCGACTCAACCACCATCATGGCACGCTGAGGGCCGGGCGGCGGGGTCCCGGCCGGGTTGGAAGTAGCGGCCGCGGAACTGCTCGACCGGGTACTTGCGGGCGTT
>CAZYGM010000064.1:0-15306 GCA_964647015.1 uncultured Planctomycetales bacterium
TCCGGGGTTTGCTGGCGGCGGCCGGACTGGCGCCGCGGCACCGCTACGGCCAGAACTTCCTGATCGACCTGAATCTCATGGGGAAGGTCGTCGCGGCGGGTGAGCTGTGCGAGAACGACGTCGTTCTCGAGGTGGGCTGCGGTACCGGCTCGCTCTCCGAACTGCTGCTGGCGAGCGGGGCGCGGGTCGTCGGCGTGGAGATCGATCGCGGCCTGCAAGCCGTGCTGCGCGGCCGCCTGGGCGACAATCCGCGCTTCACACTGATCCAGGGCGACGCCCTGGCCGGTAAGCACGCCGTCAGCCCGCTAATACTCACGGCCCTCGCCCAGCACCAGCCAGGGCCCGGCGGTCACCGCAAGCTAGTCGCCAACCTGCCTTACCAGATCGCAACCCCCTTGCTCGTCGAGTTGTTACAGGTTCAGCCGGCCTTCGAACGCCTGACCTGCACCATCCAACGTGAAGTCGGCGATCGGTTGGCGGCCGCCCCCGGTTCGGAAGCCTACGGCCCGGTGTCGGTCATGGCGCAGAGCCTGGGCCGCACGGAACTGCTGGCGATTCTACCGCCGTCGGCGTTCTGGCCCCGGCCGCAGGTCGAATCCGCGCTGATTACGATCTGGCCGGATCGCGAGGCGTTGGCGCGGATCGAAGATCTGCCGGGCTTCGTCCGCTTGGTCCACGAGGCCTTCGCGCAGCGGCGCAAAATGCTGCGGCGGCTCTTCCGTGATTGGGACCCCCTGGCTGCCATGGCGGTCCTGGGTCGCGCCGGCGTCAGTCCGGACGACCGGCCGGAGACCATCGCGCCGGGTCAGTGGCTAAGGCTGCATGCTGAGGTGCTGCGGGCTGGTCCGCCATGACATGCCGGGCAATGCTAACGCGGACGAAGTCCGGGCTGGTGACATCGGTGTGTCCGCCGTAGTAGCCGTACTGGCGAAACTCCGGCCGCCAGGCGATGTTCGTGACACGATCGGCCCCCTTGGGCGGCTGCAGCCCGACCGCCCCGGCGCCATCGGCGAATGGAACACCGTCAATGGTTCCAATCGGCTTCATCAAGACCGTGAGGACGGCATCCTCGCTCGAGTAGTAGTTGTAAATCCGGCCGCGCACGCGCGGCAGTGCTTTGGTGATGTCATACTGGTAGTACAGGCTCGATGAGAGCAGCACCACGTTGTTGACGTAGTAGCCGGGCCTGAGATTCTCGAGGGCCCAGATCACAACGCCGGTACCGGCGGACAGGCCGATCAGGTTCACCTCACCGTTGGGGTATTCGTCGACGTATTGCTCGATGTGCCGGGCCAGCCGCAGCCCGCCCAGTCGCGCGTTGCCCAGGCGCTGGTCGATCGGCGCAACGAACGAGACCGTCCACATCACCGAGGCCACCTGGCCCGAGTAGCCGGCCTGTTCGAGCCCGCGCCGAATGCCCTGATCCCCGAAGTCGATGTTCCCCGCCCCGGGCGCGTAGAAAACGATGCCGTGCACGGCCTTCGGCCCGAAGTTCGGTCCACAACCGGCCAATAGTGACAACAACGCGCCGGCAACCAGTACGATCTGTGAATGACGGCCCATGGCGGGGTAACCCGTGCCAGAAGGCGGCGCTGCTCGCGGCGCCGCGATGGAAGTATTGTAGCAGCCGCCGCGGCGGTCGCCCACGGTCAGACCAGGGCGCGTTGGCGAGGGGTCAGTCGCGCGTCGGTTCGGCCGCCGCCCGGAAGCCCGGAATACGCAGGTTCTCTTCCGGCTTCTCGTCCGGGTGCACGGCGAAGACCTCGACGCGGGCGATGTCCTCGAACGGAACAACTATGACGTAGGCGCCGACCTGGTAGTTTTCGTCAACCGGCACGCACTCGAAGGCCAGCGCGCTGCTCATCTCCATGCTGGCCATCTCGCGCATCTCGTAGCTCAGGCCATCCTTGAGGTACAGGATGATGCGTGTCTCGAGCTCCTGGCAGTATTCGAGATACTCGGAGGAACCGTTGCCGCTTTTGCCGGCGTCCGGGAACTTTCGGCGGGCACAGCGTGCCTTGGCCTCGTCGATCTGGCGCTGAAGTCCCCCACCGTGAAACCAGTCATAGTTGAACATGAAAGTACCTCGCTTCACGGGCGCATCCCGCAGCACCGCTTGGTCTCGAGAACGTCATGAAGGTATCATCGACCCATGTGAGGCCGACCAACATTGCCCAACTCGCGAAAACCCTGGGCCGGGCCATCGGCTTTGACCGCGTTGGTATCGCGCCGGCCCGCCCGCTCGCGCGGGCCCAGTATTATAAGGCCTGGCTGGCCAGCGGGCACGCCGCCGGCATGGCCTACCTGCACCGGCATGTTGAGCTGCGCGCGGATCCCGCGATGCTGCTGCCGGGAGCGCGCTCGATAATCTGCGTCGCCCTGAACTATCGGCGTGCGCGGGTTGTCACTCAGACTGATCGCCCCCAGGGCCGGGTGGCCATGTATGCCCAGTGCCCGGACTATCACGTCCTGATGCGGTCCATGCTGGACACGCTGCTGGAGCGGCTCCGGCAAGAAGCGGGGGTGCAGTTTGAGGCGCGGGTGTGCGTGGATACAGCACCGGTGCTGGAACGGGAGTTGGCGTGTGCCGCAGGGTTGGGCTGGATCGGGAAGAACACGTGTCTGCTCGATGGGCAACTTGGTTCGCATGTCTTTGTAGGAGAGGCACTTACAAATCTCGACCTACCCGCCGACGAACCTGTCGCTGATGGCTGCGCGAGCTGTACCCGTTGCGTGGATGTCTGCCCCACGGGAGCGCTCACGGCCCCGTACAACCTGGACGCTTCCCGCTGCATCAGCTACCTGACAATCGAGCATCGGGGCGACGTCCCCGCCGACCTGCAGCCGCTGGTGGGTGACTGGGTCTTCGGCTGCGACGTATGCCAGCAGGTGTGCCCGTACAACAGGAAGGCGGCCGGCATTTGCAACCCTATGCTCCCGGCTGGGGGCATGCCCGCCCACCTGGACCTGCTCGAATTGCTGACCATGGGCAGCGGCGCGTACCGGCGGTTATCGGTCGGAACGGCCGGAGGCCGGGCTCGGCTGGCTATGTGGCGCCGGAATGCGGCAGTTGCACTCGGGAACATCGCCGCTCCGGACGGCGCGACGGCCAGCGCGGTTATGGCCGCCCTCGCGCAGGCCGCTGGCGACGAGAACGCCCTGGTTCGCTCGGCTGCCGAGGATGCCCTTCGGCGGCTGCGTCAAGATACTGGGGAGGTGGGGGAGTCGTAGCGATCGACGCGACCAGCATCGAGCATGCTTGGGTCGGGCTGTCGCAGCGGGTGGGGAGGAAACCGGGTTCAGGCGGTGCCTTGTGGAGGTGCGATCGCGTCAAATGGGCTGCCCGGCGGCTGGTCGGGGTCCGGCAGCGGGGTCGGCGGAAGGCGGGTGTCCATCGTGACCTCGACTGAGAAGCGCCCCAGGGCCGAATCGCAGGGTAGGACCAATACGGGCGAATGGCTTCCCGTGGGAAGCGCGTCAGTGCCGCCGAGGAGGACGCGGGGAAGCGAGATGCTGACGTCGAGGCCCTCCAGGCTGGCCTTGGCGCGCCCGGCCACCATATTGGCCAGTTCGCCGAGCGCATCGGCAAGCTCCGGCGAGGCGGGATCCACATCCATCTCGGCGAACTTGCTGGCCACACGCACTGCCGTGATCTTCGAGAAGCACAGCCTCACGCTGCCACAGGCGTCGCCGGAGAATCCGATAAACGCGGCGACGTCAGCGCGGGCCTCACCGGGCTCGCGTACGCGGGCTTTGCCGATCAACACGTGGGTGTTGAGCATGGTGGCAAAGACGTTCTTCGTCGAGGTGACGAATGGGTTGAGGTAGCGTACGTTCATGGCCCTTCGCCCGCGCAGTGCGGCCATCCTGTATCGACAAGTCGGCCGTATCTGATCTGCCGACTGGTCGACAATTCACTGCGGAACGGTGCGGTGTGGCGGCGTGCAGGGGAACGGCGTTCCATCCCATGAAGGCACGGAGCGGCGCCGGTGTTAACCCGGCACCGCTCCGGCACCGCTGGCTGGACGAAAGCACGCTTAGAAGCCCGATAAGTCGTGTGTGTTAGCGGTGTCGCTGTTGCCGGGCGATCGGTGCTCGACGGCCGATGGCGCCGTCTTGGCGTCCCCCCGCCCCGCCGCGCCGGCGGCTTTGTGCACAGCCGGCGCGACCGCCCGCCGGTGCTTATCGGCACTGGTGAATTCTTCCAGCGCCTGTTCGCGAGTTCCGCCGACGACCCGCAGCAGTTCGGCCACCGTCTGACGGACGGTCTCGGCTTGGGCGCCGAGCTGCTCGGCTGCGGCGGCGGACTCCTCGGCGCCGGCCGCGTTCTGCTGCGTAATCCGGTCCATCTGTGCCATGGCCGTGTTTAGTTGACCGATGCCGTCGGCCTGCTCGCTCGAAGCCCGGGTGATTCCGCCGAGCAGCTCGGCGACGCGTGTGACACTGGAGATAATCTCACCCAGCACCTGCCCGACGTCTCCGGCCACCGCCGAGCCGTCTTGCACGCGCCGCACGGAGTCCTGGATTAGGTCTGTGATTTCGCCTGAGGCCTGCGCGGAGCGTTGTGCGAGGTTGCGGACCTCGTCCGCGACGACGGCGAAGCCCTTGCCGTGTTCGCCGGCGCGGGCGGCCTCGACGGCGGCGTTCAGCGCCAGGAGGTTGGTCTGGAAGGCGATCTCTTCAATGACTTTGATGATGCGGTTGATGCGCTGGGAGGATTCGCTGATGGAGCCCATGGCATCGTTGAGGCGCCCCATGGTCTGGTCGCCAAGCTGGGCTTTCTGGTGCGCCTCGGCGGCCAGTTCATTGGCCTTCTGAGCGCTCTCGGCGTTGGCGCGTGTCATGGCCGCCATCTCTTCGAGCGCGCTGGAGGTTTCCTCAAGGGAGGAGGCCTGCTCGCCGGAGGCTTCCGCCAGCCGCTGTGAGGCCGTCGCGACTTGGCTGGCCGCGCCGGTGACCTGGTCGGCGCCTTCGTTCAAGCCGCCCACGACGCGCACGATCGGCTTGGCGATACCGCGGGCCATCAACAGTGACAGCACGATGCTCAAGGCTGCCAGGCAGCCACCCGCGATTGTGCACCAGGTAATGACCGAACTCATGGCCGCGGCGCGTGTCTCCTGGGTGGCCGCGAGAAGTTGCGCGGCCTTCTCGTCCATCTCGTTGACGGATTCATAGAACTCGTCTTCATACGAACCCACGCCGATAACCCAGTCCCAGGGGGCGAAGTAGGCCAGCTTCACGATCTTGTCGCGGGGCGCCGGGTCGCCGGCGTTCTTCCAGGCGTAGCGCGTGTCACCAAGCTCGTCGCCCTTGAGCTTGAGGGCCTGATCGCAGATCTGTTGGATGAACAGGTTGCCGTCGGCGTCCTTGGCCATGGAGATGTCTTCACCGTCGCGCTGGCCGTTATGCGAGATGACGTAGTAGCCGCGAGTGGCGCCGGTGGCGTTGAGCACGTACACGTAGCCGGTCTGCCCCACCTTGACCGACATGATTGCTTCCCGTAGGGCAGTGGTGCTTTCCTCCTTGACGCCGACGTACAGGACGCCGGCCACCTTGCCGGCGGCGTCACGGATCGGCTCGTAGGCCGTCACGTACCAGGCATCCACGACGAAGGCGCGGCCCTGGAACGTACGACCGGCCAGGACGGCCGAGATCACGGCGTTGGGGCTGCCATCCGGGTTGGTCGCGGGGATGTACGTGCCGATCGCGCGGGTGCCGTCGCGGTTCTGGACGTTGGTGGAGACGCGCAGCATGTCACCGGCGTCGTTTACGCGTTGGAAGATCGTGCAGGTGCCGCCGACCAACTGCCTGACATCATCCACGATCGGCGAGGGTGTGGAACTGTCGGTGTTCTGTCCAAGCCACTGGTCGCCCACGAGCATACGCGGTAAGGCGACGTTGCTCTCGGCATGGCTGAACTGGTTGACGGCCCGCCAGGGCACGGTCTCCGAGTCGAACGAGACCGGTCCGTAGTTCTGCATCACGTAGCGGGCGACGTTCAGGTCGGCCGAAACCTTCTCCTGCAAGAGCAATTGCTGCGCATTGCACATCGCGTACACGTTCTTGGCGATGTTGCCGAGGTCCGTCGCCGCGGCGTTCACCAACGCCTCGCGGGCCCCAGCGCTACTCTCCTGCAGACCAGCTTCAGTCCGCTGCATCATCACCTCGAAGGCCCCGTTTGACTGCCATCCGACGATGCCGCCGATGATGGCAGCCGGCAGTACCGCCAGTGACACCTTTGAAATGAGCAGTTTGGTTTGGAGCGTCACGTTTTGTACCTCCCAATAAGGGCGCCAAGCACGCCAAAAGCGCGGTGGCAGGCCCGCAGCGCGGGCCGCCACCAATTCCCCCGAGTTAATGGAAATGTCGGCGTTTTCGCCATGGTGCCTTCGCGTGATTCAGATTCTGGTGTGGCGCGTTGGGGGCAGGCGCCATTCTGGACACATCCACTCGGCTTGGTTTACGCCGGCGCCGGCCACGGGCTGGACCCCGCAAACACGGCTAAGGAGACGCTGATATGAGTTGCAGGTGTTCAACATCCGCCATACATGACGGCGCGCTGTATCGGCGCTGCCGACGCGTGCATGGCCAACACTCAGGCGTGCACCAAGCCCTCACGAATGGCGAGCCGCGTGAGGGCGACGCGGTCACGAACGCCGAGCTTGCGGCGGATATTAGTGGTGTGGCGATCAACGGTGTTCACGCTGAGGAACATCAGATCGGCGATGGCCTTCTTGGACAGGCCGCGCGCCACGTAGCCCAGGACTTCGAGCTCGCGCTCAGTGAGCGTGGCAGAGCGGGTGTGTTGCGGCGCGGCCAGCGTTACGCCGTTGGTGGTTGCAACCAAGCGCGCCTGGACGTCGGGGGAGAAGCAGGCGCCGCCGGCGGCCACCTCGCGCACGGCGGCCACCACCATCTGGACGGACGAAGTCTTGGTTACGTAGCCGCGGGCCCCAACGCGCAAAGCCCGCTCGATGTAGTGGTCATAGGCGTAAGCACTCAGGAACAGCACGAGCACTTCGGGCTGCGCAGCGCGGATGCGCCGCACGGCATCGAAGCAGTCCACGCCACCCATGTCGATGTCCATGACGAGGACATTGGGGCACAGCCGGCGCGCCAGATCGATGGCATCGTCGGCATTGGCGGCAGTGCCGACCACCTCGAGATCCTCCTCGCGCTGGAGGATCTCGGCCACGGCCTCACGAATCAGGGCGTGGTCGTCAACCAGCAGTATTCTCGTCCGACCCATCTGAACCCGTTGGTGCTGGCTTGGCGCTTTGCAATACACGCCGCACGGTAGCGGCCAGGTCGCTGATGCGGAACGGCTTGTTGATCAGGAGTGCCACGTTGCTCAGAGTATCCGGCAAGCAGAACGCGCTGTCCCCGGTTATCATGATTACTGGCAGGGCTGGATGAGTGCGCTGCAACTCCGTGGCACAGGACAGCCCGTGGCGTTTCGGCAAGTTGACGTCGAGCACGACCAGTTCGGGGCCGGTGCCAAGTGCGGCAACGGCCGCCAGCGCTGCTTCCCCGTCAATGGCCTGAATGACGTGGCAGCCGGCTGAACGCAGGGCCGCGGCCAAGATCGCGCGAACCTGATCATCGTCTTCCGCGACCACCACCCGGCTGGACACTCCGGATGCAAGTTGCCCATGAGTCGCAGGCTTGGCCAGCTCGGGCGTCGCATGAATGGCTGGGAAGGTCAGGGTGAAACGCGACCCGGAGCCTGGGGAGCTGTGCACGTCGATGCTGCCGCCATGCTCACGCACAATCTCGTGAACGATCGGCAATCCCAGGCCGGTGCCATGCCCCGGGGGCTTGGTCGTGAAGAATTCGTCGAAGAGTCGCGCACGCACGGCGTCGGACATGCCGGTGCCGGAATCCTCAACGACCAGAAGCGCGACTTGCGCGGCAGCGGTGGGATCACCGGTGCGGACCTCCTGCTGCTCTTGGCGAACCGTGATCCGCAGATGTCCGCCAAGCGGCATGGCGTCGCGTGCGTTTACCGCCAGGTTCATCAGGACCTGCTGTAGCTGGGTCTCGTCCGCGCGCACAAAGACAGGTTCCGCCGGGACGTCGGAGGCAACCTCGATCCTGGTCGGCAGGCACGCGCGCAGCAGCAGGACCGACTTCCGGACGAGGGTGCCCAGGTCGATTGGCAGCTTGCGACTCATGTCCTTGCGGCTGAAGGTCAGTACCGCCTGGGCCATTTGCGCCGCCTGCTGGGCCGACTCGCGAATTCGGTCGAGCGCCCACAAGGCCTGCTGGTGGTTAGCGTGCGGGCGAACTAGGTCGGCATGGGTGCAGATCGCGAGCAGCACGTTGCTGAAATCGTGTGCTGCCCCCGCAGCCAGTGTGCCGACCGCCTCCATCTTCTGGGCGCGGCGGAGGCGGGTCGCCATGTTCTGCTCGTGCGTCACGTCGCGCGCTATGACAATGAGGCCGTCAATCTCGCCGCCGTTGAACACGGGCCCGATGTTGCACGAGAAGCAGCGCTCGGCGATGCCCGGGCCGCGTCCGCGCAGATTGACGCGCCGCGGTTGACTGGCAGCACAGACTCCGGCCAGGGCGGCACGGAGAGCGCCGTGGTCATCCGGTAGAATCCACTCCCGCAGAGGTTGGCCGAGCAGGGCCGCGGGCGGCAACTCAGGGGACAAACCGCGGTTGGCCGACGTGATGGTGCCTTGCCGATCGAGTCGCAGAATGATGTCCGGTGCGCTGGCGGCAATTGTCTGCCAACAGTCGTGCATCTGTCGCGGCGTGGCAGATTGGCACTGTTCGCCGGCATGGCACGGCGGGCCGGTCGGCGCGAGCGTGTTGGCGGCAGGGCGCGCGCTGGAGAAGTGCGTGTTCCCTTCGTCGCGCAGGCTGCATCTGTGCTTGGCCATTATAGGACCTTCGCACCCCCGGCAAGGTCATGTTGCGCCCCACGCCCCGGAGGCGCTGCTGGTGCTATCGGACGGGTTGCCCACAGACTGGATGAGTATGGCGTGGAGGGAACGTCGCAGCGGCGCGGCAAGTGACCAGCGTCCGGTAACGCGCCGCCGATAGTGTCATCTGGGAAACCAGCGCGACAAGACCTCCCTCAGCTTGAGGAATGCCGGGTCGGCACATCGTTCGAAACTCACGCGGGTCGCCAACTCCTGGAATACGGCGGAAGACCGCGCTTTGCGGGCCCTTCGCAGGACCGCCTCCATCGCCTCCTTGGGGCGGTCCGCCTTCTGACCGCGGAACACGAATCCCTGATCCTGAAGCCACGCGCGCAACTCCAAGAGGTCCTCAGACCAGCCGAGTACGCGATCAACATGGGGCGATTCGCTCCAGACCCAGGCCTCCAGTTCTGGCTCGATGACGACAGCGGCAGCGCGCTGCTCCCACCCGCTCCTTGACAGTGCACTTTCGATCTGAGCTTCGAGCTCTTGGCGGGAACAATCCTCGCAACCGCACCCCTCACGGTCGAAGACGACTAGGGCATGTCGGTGGGTCGGCTGGTACGGGCGAAGGAACTGCGGCGATTTGTGCAGGCAACCCGGGTCATGCTCCGGGTGAACGAAGATCTCGCAGTCGACCGGGGCGATGCGAAGGGACTCAGGCCGCGCCAGAATCCCCTTGATCGAGAATTCGGTGTGTTTATCTGCTGCCAGCACAACTAGATCGCGGCTTGTTCCGCCCGTCACTGTCCAAGCACTCCTGCGGCGAACAGGACGCCGAGATTCTCGTCGCGCTGCCAATGGGCGAGCGCGGGATGCTGATCACCCCTGACGATGCTGGTTTCGCCGGCAGCCGTCTTGGCAAAACACAGGATGTTTTTCACATCCGCGGCGCTCAGTATCACCGGTGAATGCGTCGCCAGCAGAAGTTGCGCGGAGTACACGGACGACAATGACTGGAACATCGTCTCGATGGCACGCGGGTGAATTCCGTTCTCCGGTTCCTCGATCAGGTAGACGCCGGAGAATTCCGGCAGGTAAGCCAGCAGCGTCAACGCCAGTAAACGCAATGTCCCGTCTGAAAGCAACCAGGATGGTACGTCTATGCCCTGCCGATGATGCACGACGAGGTACCGGTGACGGTCTTCCTCGCGCTCAACCGTCCGAACACCGGCGATATCCGGGAGTGCCGTCTGAACGTGCGCCAGCCAGTCCCGAAAACGCTTGGGTGACTCGTCCTGGAGAGACTGAATGACCCACGGCAGGTTGGCGCCGTCGGGCCGAAAAGCGCTGCCACTCCCGCGCGGACAGGGGTTGCGCATGTTCCGGCTGTTCAAGACTATCTGTTGAACGCCCGAATCCAGGAGTTGCTTGAACCAGGTGGCGACGGGAAAACGCGTCTCATCCTCCGGGAGGTTTGCGAGAGTTGACCTGCGCGGGCCCAGCTTGAAGGCCGGCATCCAGCCGCCACGCTTCCCCTCCTCCCGGGAGCTTTCGGGGTAGTAGTTGTCGTCTTGGCGGGGGCGCTTGCTGAAGACGGTGCTCTTCCCGGACTGGTGCGATGGCAGACAGATCGTTTCCGGGGGCGTCAGGCAGTCTGGAAACAGCGATTGCTGTGCCGGAGTCTCACAGCGTGAGTTGGTAAGTATGCCAGTCTCTTTCTGGATGCATGGCACACCGGCCTCCTGGTCGAAGCCAATGGCCACTTCGTACCGGAACGCGTCCTGATCACCGTGTCCGTGTTTCTGCCTGAGCGCCTCTGGAATCCGGGCCTCCACGGCGAGTTCGAACGAGTCGCCGCCGCGCGCCCACGTCAGATCCTCTGGAGTGCTCGCGCGGATAGCCATTGCCTCGTCAAGGCCCTTAGATACCAAGTCGCCCAGAAACGTGATAACGTCGAGGAACGTGGTCTTGCCACTGGCGTTCGGCCCCACGAGCACATTAAAGGCACCGAGCGGCTGCGTCACGTACCTGAGGCAGCGGTACCCAAGAGCCTCAATGCGCGTAAACATGGCTGCTCCAGCTTTCGGCGACTGCGGCCCGACATTCCCGCCGAACGGCACTAAGACCGGCACAACGTCGAACGCCGAGCATTCTACTCGATTCCCTGTTCGGCGAGCCAGCGTTCGGCGTCGAGGGCGGCCATGCAGCCGGTGCCGGCGGCGGTTACCGCCTGGCGATAGGTGTGGTCGGCCACGTCGCCGGCGGCGAAGACGCCCGGGATGCTCGTCGCGGAGCCGCCGGGCTGAGCCAGTTTCAAGTAGCCCTTCTCATCGCACTCCAAAACGTCCTTGAACAGCTCCGTATTTGGCGTATGGCCGATTGCCAGGAACAGACCCTTGCAGGGCAGGTCGCGCTGGGCGTTGGTCTTAACGTTCTTCAGGCGTACGCCGGTGATGGTCGTGTCGCCGAGCACGTCCACGACGACTGAGTCCCACTGCGGCACCATCTTGCCCTGGTCAACCAGCTTGAAGAAACGCTCCTGCATGGCCTTGCTGGCGCGCAGTTCGTCACGGCGATGAACCAGGTGGACCTTACCGGCGAATTTTGTGAGGTAACTGCCTTCCTCGATGGCGGAGTCGCCGCCGCCGACCACGACCAGTTCCTGCCCGCGATACATGGGCATGGCGCCGTCGCAGACCGCGCAGGCCGAGACGCCGCCGCCGCTCTGGGCCAGGCGCTGCTCATTCTCGAGCCCCAGCCAGTTGGCCCGGGCCCCGGTGGCGATCACCAGGGCGTGCGTCTGGACCGCATGTCCGTCGCTCTTGACGACAAGCGGGCGCCGCCCGAGTTCGACGGCTGTCACATCTTCGCGGATGAAACGCGTGCCGAAGCGTTCGGCCTGGTCGCGGAACGCTTTCATGAGCTCAGGGCCGGTGACGCCTTCGGGAAAGCCGGGGAAGTTCTCGACCTCGGTGGTGAACATGAGTTGGCCGCCGGGAATGAGGCCGCCGGCGTTGAAGCCCTCGAAGACCAGCGGCTGCAGCGCGGCGCGGGCGGCGTAGATAGCCGCGGTAAGGCCGGCGGGGCCGGAGCCGACGATGACAACCTTCTCGGTACTCATGAGCGCTCCTGAGCGGCGGGGCGCGGGTGGCGATCCCGCCGGGATGAAGACAGTTTTGCGGCTGGGCGTCCGGCTGCAGCGCGCGTTGTGACGGTGCCGGCGGCCCTACCCGCCTTCCTTGGCGTCCTGTTCGAGCTGCGAGGCGTAGCTGGCCTTGCCCGCCAGGCCGCCGGCGGCCTGGCCGCGGGCCTTGTCTTCCATCTTGGCCTGGAACTCGACCGGTTGGCGGGCGCGCTCCAGGCAGTCTTCGCCGGAGCAGGTGCCCTCGTCGTAGAGCTTCCAGAGATGGTCGTCCAGCAACTGCATGCCGTACTTCTTGCCAGTCTGGATGGCGGAGTCGATGCGGTAAGTCTTGTTCTCGCGGATCAGGTTGGAGATGGCCGGCGTGACGACCAGGAACTCGTAGCCGGCCACGCGCCCGCCCACGTTCTGGCGTTTGAGCAGGGTCTGCGAGAGGACGGCCAGCAGGTTGGTGCTGAGCTGCACGCGAATCTGCTCCTGCTGGTTAACCGGGAAGGCGTCGATGATGCGGTTGATGGTGCCCTGGGCGCCGGTGGTGTGCAGCGTGGCGAAGACCAGGTGGCCCGTCTCGGCCGCGCGGATGGCCGCCTCCATCGTTTCCAGGTCGCGCATCTCGCCGACCAGGATCACGTCGGGGTCCATGCGCAGGCTGCGGCGCAGGGCCTCGGCGAAGCTCGGCACGTCCACGCCGACTTCACGCTGCGAGAAGCAGGACTTGTGGTGCTTGTGGTAATACTCGATCGGGTCTTCGACACTGATAATGTGGCGGTCGAAGTTGCGGTTGATGTAGTCGAGCATGGTCGCCAACGTGGTGGTCTTGCCCGAGCCGGTCGGCCCGGTCACCAGGAACAAGCCG
Organism: uncultured Planctomycetales bacterium; assembly: GCA_964647015.1. GTDB lineage: Bacteria > Planctomycetota > Phycisphaerae > UBA1845 > Fen-1342 > JAAYXS01. Next base: position 12,872 of record CAZYGM010000064.1, read on the forward strand.
CGCGGCCGGCGACAGAGGGCTTTCACGATGGGCGGCAGGCCGATCTGGTCGAAAGTGAGGATCCGCGACGGGATCAGCCGGAGCACCATGGAGATATTGCCCTTCTGGCGAAAGACGGAAACGCGGAAGCGGCCTTTCTCGCCGAAGGCGAAGCCAAAGTCCGTGCCGCCTTCCTCCTGGAGCTCCTGCTGGTTGCGCTCGGGCGTTACGGATTTCATCAGGGCCACCGTGTCATCCGGCGCGAGCACCTTGGTCTCCAGGCTGCGCAGGCCGCCGTCGATGCGCAACACGGGCGGCCGCCCGACGTGCAGGTGGATGTCGGAAGCGTCGACGCGGATACACGTTTCGAGCAGTCTGTCAATGTGAACTGTGGCCACCGTATCTCCTCGTAATGCACCGGGCGGCAGCGGGCCGACCCGTCGAATCGGCGTCGCGCGCGGCCGGTTACTCCTCCTGCTCCTCTTCGGTGACGATGCCCTCCGATCGGGCGATACGGGCGATCTCCACCGGCGTAGTCATGCCGCGCAGTATCTTGAGCTTGCCGTCCTCCAGCAGCGTGCGCATGCCGGCCGCCCGCGCGGCCCGCCGCAGATCGGTCGCGGGGGACCGGTTAAACGCCAGCTCGCGGATTTCGTTGTTCATTTCGAGCATCTCGAAGATGCCCTTGCGTCCGCGGTAGCCGGTATTGCCGCAGCGGTTGCAGCCGCGGCCGCGGTACACGTGCTGGCCGCGCAGGTCCTCGTCGGTGATTCCCAGCACCTTAAGCATGAAGCGGTCCGGAGCCGGGTCGACCTCGCGGCATTCCTGGCAAATCAGCCGGATCAGGCGCTGGGCCATGATGGCCTGAATGGAAGAGGCCACCAGGAAGGGCTTGATGCCCATGTCGATCAAGCGCGTAATCGCGCTGGGCGCGTCGTTGGTATGGAGCGTGCTGAAAACCAAGTGGCCGGTGAGGGCCGCCTGAATGGCCACCTCACCGACTTCGCGGTCACGAATCTCGCCGACCAGGATGATGTTGGGGGCCTGGCGCAACATGGCGCGTAGAATGCGCCCGAAGGTCAGCCCGATTTCCTCCTTCACCTGGCACTGGTTCATGCCGGTGAAGTTGTACTCGACCGGGTCCTCGGCGGTGATGATCTTGCGGTCCGGGCGGTTCAGCTCTTGCAGGGCGGCGTAGAGGGTCGTGGTCTTGCCCGAGCCGGTGGGGCCGGTCACCAGGAAGATGCCGTTGGGCTGGCTGATGATGTGCTTGAAGCGCTCATAGTCGTCCTGCTCGAAGCCCAGGCCGGTGACGCCGACCTGCACCGAATCAGGCCGCAGAATACGCAGGACGACGCTCTCGCCGTGGTAGGCCGGGCAACTGCTGACGCGGAAGTCGATCATCTGGTTGCCGAACTTCATCTTGATGCGGCCGTCCTGCGGCACGCGCTTCTCAGCGATGTCGATGCCGGCCATGATCTTGAGGCGCGCCAGCACCGCGCCCTGCATGCTCTTGGGGATGTTGTCGCGCACGAGGCAGACGCCGTCCACGCGATAGCGCACGCGCACCCGGTCGGCCATCGGCTCCACGTGGATGTCCGAGGCCCGGCCGCGCACCGCTTCGCGGATGATCAGATCAATCAGCTTGATGACCGGGGCGTCGGCATCAGCCTCGGCCAGCTGCTTCTGGTACTCGCTCTGTTCCTGCTTGAGCAGCTCGCCGTCCCGGTCGATCTCCTCGATGGCCTCGTCGACGCTGGTGCCGGCATCCTTGATGAACGTGGAAATGAAGCGCTCGATCTTGCTGACCGGCGCCAGGGCACACTCGATCTCCATATTAAGCCGGAAGCGCAGCAGGTCGAGCAATTCGAGATTCAACGGGTCGGAGATGATCACTTTCATGCGACCATCCTCGACGCTCAACGGCAGGATCTTGTACTGCGAGATCAGCTTCGTGGGGACCAGGTCCAGCGCTGAAGTTACGCCGACGTTCTTATCCAGGTCCACGTATTCAAGGTCGAACTGGCTGGCCAGGGCCTTGGTGACGTCCTCCTCCTTGACCAACTCGAGCTCCACCAGCGCCTCGCCGATGCGCTTGCCGTGCTCGGAGGCATAGCTGATCGCATCGGCCAGTGCGTTGGGCGACAAGAGGTTCCAGCCGACGAGGATTTCGCCAAGTTTCTTGCGACGTCCAGGCATCCGTTCTCCCTCGGACGACGGCCGGCGGCCGCTGGTCCGTTCAACACCGGGACTGCTAATTCTTTCCGGATCGCGCGGCAAAAGCAAGGACGAGCGTCGCGCGGCCGGCCGCGCCACGTGCAACGAGCATACTCAGCGGCGCCGGCCGTGGCGCGCGGTGTGTCACTGCGCGCCGAAGCGCGCCCGCAGCAGATCGCGGAAGGGCTCATAGGCGACGCCCATCGTCTCGAAATGCTCGGGCAAATCCTCCAGCCCGG
>CAZYGM010000065.1:0-564 GCA_964647015.1 uncultured Planctomycetales bacterium
GGCCTGCGCATACATCACGCTCCGGGCGGCCGGGGTTATGGGATAGGCTCTAAGTCTTTTGCCGCGAAGGTGGGGATCGTCCTCGATGAGTTCCTCGGCTTCGGAGCGGTCCGGCACTCCGCAGGCATTGTTGTTGTCGGAGTCGATATCAAGGTCGACATTGGCACCGGTTCCGCCGCGCGATCCCATCGCTGCGCCGAAGAGGCGGTCCGAACTGGACGGTGGCGCCGCCGCGAAACGCACCCTGAACAGGTCGCAGAATCCGGGAATGTCGTCGAGGTCGAGCTTGCCGTCTCCATTGAAATCGGCGCGCTTCAGGAGGTCGGCCATGTCTCGGCCGAACTCCTCACACCAGGAAGCCGGATCTTGGATGGCGTGGGCGAAGGGGCCGATGTCGTCGAAGTTGACAACCCCGTCACAGTTCAGGTCCCCGGGAAGCGGCTTTGCCTGGCCCCCCCCCCCCCCCCCCCCCCGGGCACCCCCCCCCCCCCCCCCCAGCCACCCCCCCCCCGCCCCCCCACACCACCCCCCCCCCGCCGCGCGCGGCGGGGGGGCGGGGTGGGA
>CAZYGM010000065.1:574-15273 GCA_964647015.1 uncultured Planctomycetales bacterium
CCCGGAAGCCGGCTCTTGGTGGGGGGGGGGGCTGGGGCCGCTGTCGTGGAATTTGAAAACCCCGTCAACGTTCAGGGCCCCGGGCCTCCCCTTTGCCTCCCCCCCCCCCCCCCCGCCTTTTGCGAAGGCCACCCCGACGAAGCAGGCGAGGCCGACGAAGGTCGACACGGCCGCCAGCCGGGCCACGGTTCTGAGTCTCCTGCGGTTAGTACTTGGACAGTGTGCCATGTGATTACCCTCCTGAGGTGACATGGCCATGTTCCGGTCCGGACGGTGCACGCACTGTACGTGCCCTCCTGTCGTCCGGCCGGAGGGTTGGGACGGGAATGTTCGTTGGCGAGGGCGCAGACCGCGCCTGTCCGAAGTGCTTCGGTGGTAGAGACAGGCGACCGGTTTGTACGCTACGACAGCTCTCTGTCACGGATGATCACCCCGTGTGGTGTTCGCATCCGCCCTGCAAACGATGGGAGCATAATAGGTCGCGGTCGGGGGTGCGTCAAGGCGGGTCCGGAATTGCGGCATTGGGGGCGTGGGCCAGGGTAGTCGGGCGGCGGGGTGTCGGGCTCGTCGGCTGATGGGACGTGGCAGGGCGCGTGGTGGTACTGCGCAGGTTGGGTGCTGTGGGGATATGATGGGCCGATGGGCATGAGCAGACGTTCCAAGGTCGCTGCGCAACCGGCGGGCCGGGCGGTCAGTTGTTCACGTTCCTGGACTATCCCGAGATCCCGCTCGAGAACAATCATGCGGAGCAGCAGATCCGGCCGGCGGTGATCCTGCGGAAGAACAGCCAGTCGAACCGCGCGGAGCGCGGGGCCGTGGCGACCGGGGCGACGCTGGCTGTCGTATGCACGTTGTGTTAGGATGGGTTCACGACGAATCGAGACCAGATCCCAGAAGATCCCCGAGGCAGTCCGCGCGGCCGCACGAGCGAGGCGAGCAGCTCAGCAGGCCAATTCGGCGGTCTGGGAGCGTGTGCCGCGATGGCTGTCCGCACGCGGTCGCGGGTGCGGTCGGCGCTGGCAGATGTCGGATTCCGAGGCGTTAGCGGTGGCCAGCGGGGGCGTTGCTGCTCACGCGGCGGACCGACAGAGTGGCGTCACCGGTTAGGGGTCTGGCACAGGAGTAGCGCATCATGTCGGAATCCGCCCCGCAGCAGCCGGAGGAGGTCGTTCCGGCGGCCACCGAATCCGCGTCGGCCTCGTCCGCTTCGCCGCCGCCCAGGCGCCGCCGACGCTGGAAGCGTCGACTGGTAATCGGTTTGGTGCTTTTGCTCGTGATTCTGGCGGCGGTAGTGGGGTTTGCGCCGAGAATCGCGTCGGTGCCGGCCGTGCATAACTACGCGCTTGCGGTGGCGGGCAGCAAGTTGCAGGGCGAACTGCAAGTGGAGGGGCTGTCGCTGTCGTGGGGTGGTCCGATCGAGGTGCGCGGCCTGCAAGTGCTGGATGCGGCACGGCAGCAGGTGATACACGTTGAGCGCGTAGCAGCGGAGATCGGTGTCTGGCGTCTCATCACGTCCCCGCTGGCGTTTGGTGAGATTACGATTGAGTCTCCGCGGGTCCGTATTCAGCAGCGGAGTGATGGCCAGGTCACGCTGGCGCAGGCCTTCGAGCCACGCACATCGTCACAGTCGGAGCCGGCGGAGACGGCCAGTCCGCTACCGGCACCTCAAGGTCGGCTGATCGTCAAGGGCGGCGTGCTGGAAGTGGTGCGCGACGGGCTTGGCTCTTATGAGGTTACCGACGTCAATGGCGTGGTGGAGCTTGACACGCTGGATGAGGTCGTCGGCACGATCGACCTGGCGCTGGCTGACGGGTCGAAGGTCGCGGGCGAGGCGACTCTACGCCGACTCGTGGAGCAGGGCCGATTGCGGCCGCTGAATGCCAGCGGCACGCTGCGGCTGGCGACCGATCGCAATGTCGAGATTGGGCCGCTCGCGGCCCTGGTTGGGCAGGCGGGCTTCGCGGGCAGGGTTGCCCTCGATGTTGCCGCCACGTTCGACGCGGGCCGGGTCCAGGGCCGGTTCGCGGTGGGGGTTGCCGGTTTGCAGAGCGCGTCGCGGGCGGCGGCCGATGCCGCGACGATCGACGCGGAACTGGGGGGTCAGGTGCGATGGGCCGACAACCGCCTGGAAGCCGATGTGGACCTGACCGGTGAGGCCGGCCAAGCCCACGTGGATCTGGCATACCAGCATTCCGACCAGCCGGTGGACATGAGCGTGGACCAGATCCTGGCGGCCGTGCTCACGGGCGAGGCGCTGGCTCTGCCGGACTTCACGCTGAACGCGCGGGCCGGCATCGATCTGGCCCGACTTGGCCGGGCGGTGCCGGAGCTGGGCAAGGTGCGCGAAGGCGCGCAGTTGACCGGAGGCCGGCTGGAGATCGCCACGCTGGCGATATCGGGCGGTGCGAATCCGGCCGCGAGCACGGCCATCGAGTTGAAGGAAGTGGCGGCGCGCCTGGGCGACAGAGTCGTGCGGCTCGAGCCGATCGCGTTCGACCTGGGCGCGACTATGACACCGGGGCAGGGGCTGCAGGTGCGGCAACTCGAACTGCGGTCGAATTTCGCGCAAGTCAATGGTAGTGGGTCGGTTAGCGAGTTGCGCGCGACTTTCGCGGCCGATCTGGGCCGGCTGCAGCGTGAGCTGGGTCAGGTGTTCGACCTCGGTGCTTTCGAGCTGGCCGGAGCAGTTGATGGGAGCGTCGAGTTGCGGCGGGCCAGCGCGGAGCAAATCGACGTGGCCGCAACCGCGACGGCGGAGCGGCTGCGCTACGCGGCTGATGGCCGGGTGTTGGATCTTCCCCGGGCCAGTGTCAGCCACGGCGGGCAACTGGTGCTGGCCAACCACACGCTGATGAGGGTGACGGCTCGGGAGGTCAAGGCGGATCTGAACGGCGAGGTCGTCGCGTCTGCAGCAGGCTGGTATGACGTTCAGCAGGGTGGTTTCAAGGCCGACATCGGCGTGTCGCACGGCGAGTTGGCCGGGCTTGGCAGCCGCGCCAAGGGCCTGGGAATCGATGAGCTCGCGCGCTACGCGGGTACGCTGCGCATGCAGATAGGTGCTGAGCGTGCGGCCGGCACGCAGCCGCTACGGACGCGCGGTGAATTGGTCGTGCGGGACCTCGCGGTGGATGGCACGCGGGTCGCGGAAGGAGATGCCCGGGTCACGTGGGATGGCGTGCAGGTGGCGGCCGACGGGCAGGTGGTTGAGATAGCCACGGCGCAGCTTGTCAGCACCCTCGCACAGCTTACGGCCACGGATGTGAAGTTTCGGGCCGGCGACAAGCTGGCGCTGGAGGGCAAGGTTGGCGCCGCGGCGGATCTCGCGCGGTGCATCCAGGTATTGGCCCCGGTCGCCGGGTGGGATAAGCCGCCGGAGCTGGCAGGGCAACTGGCGCTGGACATGGCCGGCAGCGCGGCGGGCAATGCAGTCACGGTGGCAGGCCGCGGGAGAATCGAGAACTTCGTGATTGGCACGGGCGAGAAGGCCATTCACGAGAAGCAGGTGCAGTTCGTGTATGACGCGCAGCTCGACCATGCCAACGAAACCCTGACTATCAGCACGTGCCACCTGACGTCTCGGCCGCTGACGGCGGAAGTGACGGGCACCATCGGCCAATACACCAGCAGTCTGCAGTTGAATTTGAGCGGCCGCTACTCCGCCTCGTGGGAGGCGATCACCGCGCTGCTGCACCAGTTGGCGCCGGCCACCGCCGGGACGGTGATCATCACCGGCAGCAGCGCGAGCGAGTTCACCCTGACCGGGCCGGCACGCCGAAGCGAGGTACAGCCGGTTTTTCGGGGCCTGGCAAGCGCGGTCAATGTTGGGTGGGCCAGGGCGGAGGTCTATGGCGTGACGGTCGGGGCTGCGGAGGCCATGCTGACGCTGCGGAATGGGCAACTGAAGCTGGCGCGGACGGTCGTACCGGCCGCGGCCGGCGAGGTGACGCTGAACGGCGTGGTCGACTTTGCCCCGCCGGACCCGACTCTGAACATGGCGGGCAGGACGCAGCTACTGAAGAACGTCGCCGTCACCAGGGAGTTGAGCGCTCAACTTCTGAGCCGGATCAACCCGATCTTCCTGCACGTGGTCAACATCGAGGGTCGGGTGAACCTGCGCGTGCAGGATGTTCAGGCACCGCTGGGTTCGTCGCTGGAGCACCTGGGCGCGGGCCAGGGGCGGTTGGATTTCGCGGGCGTGAAGATGCAGCCCGGCGGTCTGCTGGCCGAGTTGTTGGCGTTGGCCGGGCTGCAGGCGGGGAGTTCCTACCCGGTGAAGATCGGCGCCCTCGACTTCGTCATGCGGGACGGGCGCATCCGGTATGACAACCTGACCCTGACGTTCCCGGCGGACTTTGACCTGCGTTTTCGCGGATCGGTCGGCCTGGACGAGACGCTCGATCTGGTTGTCTCCGTGCCCGTGCGGGCTGAATTGCTCAATCGGCTCGGCGTGAAGGGGCCGACGCTGGAGTATGCGCAGCTGCTGAGCGGAGTGCGGGTGGACATTCCGATCGTCGGTACGCGGGAGAAGCCGCGGCTCGACCTGGCCAAGGTGGACGTGCAGGCGCTGCTCCGGGACGTCTTGTTGAAGGAGCCCGGCCGGCGGATCGAGGACCTCCTCCGGGGGCGGCGGGGCGAGGAGTCGAAGCAGCCGTGAGCACACGCAGGCACGAGAACAGCACATGAGCAGCCGGTTACGTGAGCAACTGAGAGAATTCCAGGCCAACCCTGATGCCACGCTTGGTCGCTGGGCCGCCATGCTGGGCTTTCAGTTCGCGCTCTGGCGACTGTGTGCGCGCCGCCTGCGCGAGCACGATGTCATGGGCATGAGCGCGGCCCTGTGCTACCGCACGATCTTCACGATGATTCCGGTGCTCGTGCTTGGTCTGCTGGTGGCGAAATCGCTCGGAACGCTGGAGGATAGCAAGCGCAGCCTGCGCAAGTTCCTGGACGCGTCCGGCTTCGCCCAGATCGCCGCGGTCCATGACGAGGATCACGCCGCGCCCGCCTGGCCGGAGGCCACGAGCGCAGCCGGCGCGGAGGAGGCGCTCACCGCGCAGCCGCACCGGCTCATCAATGTCGCTGATGAGATCGAGAGTATCGTGGCGCGCGTCGAAGGTAAGCTGACGTTTGCCCGCATCGGCCCAATCGGCGGTGCGCTGCTGATCTGGACCGCCGTCGGGCTGCTCGCGGCGCTGGAGCGGTCACTCAATCGCATCTTCGGGGCGGCGCGCAGCCGGTCCGTAGCGCGCCGCCTGCTGCTGTACTGGTCGGCCCTGACGCTGGGACCGGTGACCCTGGCCACCGCTTCGTACGTGGGACAGAAGGCGGTCGAGGTCTCCAGCCGCGCCCCGGGGATGGCGCGGGTGCTGGTCGGGGCGGGCTGGCTCGGTCCGATTGTCGTCGGCGTGCTCGTATTGGCCACCCTCTACAAGTTGCTGCCCAATACGACGGTGCGCTGGCGCTCGGCCGTCGGCGGGGCTACCGTCGCTATTGTCCTGTGGCTTATCGCCAAGTGGGCCTTCGCCCTCTATGTCGGCCGGCTGGTGCTCAATGGCAACCTGTATGGCGTGCTCGGCGTGCTGCCGCTGTTCCTGCTGTGGCTGTACTGCTCCTGGCTGATCCTGCTGTTCGGCGCGGAACTTGCGCACACGGCCGTCAACCTCAAGGAAATGCAGCGGGGTGAATTGGCGGAACGGACTGTCCTGGGGCCGTCCGATGTGCTGGCCACGGCGTTCGTCGTGGCCCAGTCATATGTGAGCGGGCGCGGGCCAATCACGCTGGAGGCGGTTGCGGAGCGGCTGCAGTTGCCGGCGGCCAACGTGCAGACCCTCCTGGACCGGCTGATCGCGGCCGGCTATGTGTGTGCCAGCGAAGACTCGGCCACGCTGCGCTATCTCCCGGCTCGGCCGGTGACGCAGATTCCGCTGGCCGCGTTGCTCGATCTGGGTGATCCGCGCGCCGTTTCGGGCACGGATACCGGTCACGATCCTGAGATCAGAGCGGCCGTTGCAGCCGTGCAGACGCAGATGCGCGGCGCGGTCGGTGACGTGGCGCTGGGGGACATCTTGGGACCAACGTAGCCGCGCGGTTATGAGCCGGTCAGGCGAGCAAACGCGCAACTCCTGTTCTGCAGGTAAGCGATGGAATCTGCCGACGGTGTGGCCAGCACCCAGAATGGGCGCGCAGGCTGAGGCTGGCCAGCCTGGGGAAACTCGGCGCGGTTGTGGGCACGCGCATCAACCTGTGCACGGATGAACGGACTGTACGGCTGATCATGTTGGCCGGGCCGGCGCGGTGCTTCCCCGTGTCGATCGGGGCTGGCCGTTCCGCTGGTGGGACCGCACGGACAGATGAACGCGGGTGCCGTCGCGCAGTGTGAAGCCGAGTCTTGAAACCACGCCGGGCGAATTGTATACTTACGGTAGTTTGAGGTCGCGCAAGCGCGGCATAGACAGGAGGTGCCACGTGCGTTTCGTTGCATTAACGCTACTAGTGGAGCCTCCCTGCGCGGCCGGTCGTGGCTGATTCCCGCCTGCTGTCTGGCTAAGCGCAGCCAGGCTCCCTTCCGCTGGTTGCTGATCTGAACAGGCAACTCACGGGCGATGCTGTGCAGGTCGCCCCCTAAGAGGAGCGTTATGCCTTCGCGCAAGCGAAAGAAAGACGACCCGCGCGCACTATGCGCGCGTCTGTATCCCGATGACGGCGTGAACCCGCGTGAGGATGTGCGGCAAGACGCCATGGATGGAAGGAAGCCGGACCGCAAGACACGCCAACTCTGCAAGCAGGTGGCGCAAACGCTGCAACTGGCCTTGGGTGGACTGCCGGAGGCCGACGCGTTGGTCGGCGTGTCCGTGTGGGAAGTGACGCCGGCGCCGCACGCCGGCCGGCTGCGCGTCGTGATGGCGGTGTCCGAAGCGGGCTGCGCCGCGGAGGTTGCCGCGCTGCTGCGGCAGCGCGGCGCTTGGCTGCGCGGCGAGGTTGCCGCGGCCATAACGCGGCGTCGCGCGCCGGAACTGACGTTCGACGTAATCGTGAGAGGAGGTGGCCGTGACTGAGTGCGCCGCGATGAAGATGTGGGTGCCGGAGCCACCTGAGCCGGCCGTCCGCCAGACGCTGGAACGGCTTGTGCGTGCGCCGGACGTAGTGCGCGTGGCGGTCATGCCGGACGTGCACCTCGCGGCCGGGGTCAGCAACGGGGTGGTCATTGCGACGCAGGGGCTGATCTACCCAGTTGCCGTGGGTGGCGACATTGGCTGCGGCTTCGCGACGGTGGCGTTCGAGAGTGGCGTGGGCGCCCTGCGGCGGCGCCCCGCGGCGGAGGCCATGCTGCGGGCCTTACCAGGGGCAGCGCCGGTGATGCGTCACAGGCGCCGCGACGGCGTGCCCGAATACCCGGAGAATCTGGCCGCCGACAAGCTCAGCGCCCCGGAGTTAACTGCCAAGGCGGCCGGCGAGGGTCGCCTGCAACTAGGCACGCTAGGCCGCGGGAACCACTTCCTGGAATTCCAGGAGGAGGACGAGGGTGGCCTCTGGCTGCTTGTGCACAGCGGTTCGCGGGGCATGGGCCAGCTCATCGCTGAGCACCACGCGCGCTATGCCACGTCCGCCGGCAGCGGCCTGGCGTGGCTGGCCGCAGAGAGTGACGCGGGACAGGCGTATCTCCGCGACGTTGCCTGGGCGCGGGCCTATGCGGCGGAGAGTCGGCGGCGCATGCTGGCGGCCGCAGGGCAAGTGGCGGCTGAGGTCCTGGGTGTCGAGCCGGATTGGCACACGCTGCTTAATACCGATCACAATCACGTTCAGTTGGAGCAGCACGGCGGGCGGTCGCTCTGGGTGCATCGCAAGGGCGCCAATGTCGCCAGCGCAGGAACGCGCAACGTGATTCCGGGTTCGATGGCCGCGCCGACTTACCACGTGGAGGGCCGTGGCGAATCGGCGGCGTTGGCGTCCAGCTCACACGGCGCCGGCCGGCGATTGAGTCGGGGTGCGGCGCGGGCCCGCGTCAGCCGCAAGGACCTGGCCCGACATCTCGCCAACGTTTGGGTGGACGCACGCGCGGCGGCGCGGCTCGTGGACGAAGCCCCGGCGGCATACAAGGACATCGAGGTGGTCATGCGGGCACAGCGTGACCTCGTGCGGATCGTACGACGCCTGCGGCCGGTGCTGTGCTACAAGGGTATCTGAGCCTGAATTGTCGGATTAGGCGGACGATGCCGCGTTCACGGCGGACTGCCAAGTCGCTCCTCGTGCCGACCGTCGGCCGGCATGCCGTGCAGGTGGTTCAGGGCGCGCGGCGCGATGAGCACGTCGAAGATGGCGCGGCCGTCCTCGAAGCGGCGATCGACGACCTCCGCGAAGCGCTCCAGGAAGTGCTGAGCGCGACTTATGGTGCGGCAGCAACTGGACCTGGGCTTCTGGGACTCCGCGGCCGGATGACTGTGATCGCCGCCTTCAGCGCTGATTGACGGCCGCCGAGTTGAGCGGACAATGTCCGGCGGCACTTGTGTGTTTGGGGGCGCGGATGGACAGACTGCGAGGCCAATCATGTTGGTCAAATGGTTGAGGGTCCTGCTGGGAGCGCTGCTGCTGGCAGGCGGAATCGGCGCGGTGCTGTTCATCGAGTGGAATCCGCCGCCACCTGCGCCCCCGGAACTCATCCGGCCGGTCAAGACGGCTCCGGTCCGCAACGCCCTGGCGGCGCCGGAACGGCAGTTCCCCGGTGTCGTCCAGCCCGGACGGACGGTGGACCTCGCGTTTCAAGTAAGCGGCCCGCTGGTGGAGACCAAGCTCGAGCTTGGTCGTGAGGTGCGGGAGGGCGACGTGATCGCCCGGATTGACCCGGTGCGCTTCGAGCAGGACGTGGCCGCGCTCCAGCCGGAGGTGAGCCGCACCCGCCAGGAACGCGAGCGCATCCGCGGTCTGGCGGAGCGCGGTGCGGCCAGCGACAAAGAGCGACAGGATGCCGAGATAGCCTACGAGGCAGCGGTGGCGCAGTTGGCTATCGCGGAGCAGCGTCTCAAAGACACGCTCCTGCGGGCCCCGTTTGACGCGCTGGTGGTCCAGCGTTTCGCGGAGACGGCGGAGAATGTGCAAGCCGGTCAACCGGTGGCCAGACTGCAGGACGTCACGGCGGTCGATATCGCCGTTGATCTACCAGAGAACGTGGTCGCGTTGAGCGTGGGCAAGGAAAGCACGCAGCACGTGGTATTTCCGTTTGCGCCGCAGCAGCGTTTTCCCGTCGCGTTCAAGGAGGCCTCCGCCGAGGCCGACCCGCAATCCTTGACGTACCGGGTCGTCTTCACGCTGCCGGCCCCGGAGATGTACCTGGTGCTGCCCGGTATGACCGCAACGATCGTCAACACGCCGGCGGTTGTCACCGCGGGTGAGCCGCAGTTCCTGGTGCCAACCGCAGCAGTTTTCGCGGATGCCGAGGGACAGAGTTGCGTGTGGGCCGTGGGCGGCGAAAGCAAGCCGCTGCGGGTCCAGCAGACGGCCGTTGAGATAATCGGTGTGCGCGACGTTTACAGCATCGTCCGCGGTGAGTTCCGCGAGGGTCAGCCGGTGGTGGTCGCCGGGACGTCGCTGCTACAGAACGGCCAGGCCGTGCGACTGCTGGAGGACCGGCGCCGATGAACGTCGCTGACCTTTCGTTGCGGTATCGGCTGATCGTCACGATCGTGAGCCTGGCAGTGGTTGTTGGCGGCTGGCGCGCCTACCAGCGACTGGGGCGCCTGGAGGACCCCGCATTCCCGATCAAGCAGGCCGTCGTGACGGCGACGTATCCGGGGGCGACGCCTCTGGAGGTGGCCGAAGAAGTCACGGACGTGCTGGAACGTCACATTCAGCAGTTGGGGCAGGTGGATTATCTGGAGTCAATATCGTCCCATGGTAAGGCGACTGTCAAGGTGTTCATAAAGGGCCAACACCGCGGCGACGAGTTACCCCAGATCTGGGACGAGTTGCGTCGCAAGGCGCAGGCGGCCGAACGCGAGTTCCCGCCCGGCGCCGGGCCGGCAATGGTCGACGACGATTTCGGCGATGTATATGGGGTCCTTTTCTACGTCTACGGGGACGGATTCGATCTCGTCGAACTGAACGAGTATGTGAAGACGCTGCGGCGCGAACTGCTCCTCGTTCAGGATGTCGCGAGCGTCACGGTCTTGGGCGAACCGCGCGAGGAGATCTTCATTGAGGTGCCGCGGGCCAGACTGGTGCAACTCGGAACCAGCCTGCAACAGATTGTCGCTGCGTTTGAGGGGCGCGGCGCGGTCGTATCCGCCGGAGATGTGCTGTCCGGCGACCGGCGGCTGCAAATCGAGCCGACCGGCGGGCTGACGTCCGTGGACGAAATTCGCCAGACGCAGATTGCCACGCGCGCGGGACACACAGTCCGTCTGGGAGAGTTCGCCCGCGTGGAGCGCGGTTTGTCTGAGCCACACAGCGTCGTTCTGCGCTACAACGGGCACCCGGCGATCGCATTGGGCGTGGCAACGGTTGCAGGCGGAAACGTCGTCACCATGGGGCGGGCGGTCCAGGCGCGACTGGATGAGCTCCTGGAGGTAACGCCCGTCGGCGTAGAACTTGGCATCGTTTCGATGCAGGCCGAATCCGTCCGCAAGGCGGTTAACTCGTTCACCATAAGCCTCGCGGAAGCCGTGGCGATCGTGGTCGGCACGCTACTGTTGGCGATGGGGTTGCGCAGCGGCCTGTTGATCGGGCTCGTCCTGCTGCTGACGGTTCTGGGCACGTTCATCGTGATGAAGGTACTGGCGATCGACCTGCAGCGGATCTCGCTGGGCGCGTTGATCATCGCGCTCGGCATGCTGGTCGACAACGCCATTGTGGTAGTGGAGGGAATCCAGGCGGGCCTGGCCCGGGGCCAGAGTGGTGGACAGGCTGCCAAAGCGATCGTAGGACAGACCACCTGGCCGCTGCTGGGGGCCACGCTGATCGCCACGCTCGCCTTTGCACCGATCGGACTGAGCCCGGACAGCACCGGCGAGTACTGCCGCTCGCTCTTTGACGTGCTCTGGATCTCCTTGCTGCTGAGCTGGATCTTCGCGATCACGGTCACACCGGTGTTCGGGGCCGCGTTCCTGCGCGCGCCGCGCGGCGAGCGCCAGCGGGACCCGTATGGCGGCTGGGCATTCCGTGGATTCCGCAGCTTCCTGCAGGGATGCCTCCATTGGCGGTGGCTGACCATCGCTGTCATGGCGGCGCTGCTCGTGACGGGGGTTATTGGCTTCGGGAGGGTGAAACAGGGGTTCTTCCCCGCCTCGGCGCGCCCGCAGTTTCTGATCGACTACTGGCGACCAGAGGGCACCGATATCCGCGCCGTCGAGGCGGATCTGGCGCGACTGGAATCGTGGCTGCTGACACAGCCGCACGTGACTGCTGTTGCCACGTGCATCGGCACGGGCACGCTGCGCTTCGAGTTGACGTACGCGCCGGAAATGCCGAACGCCGCATACGGGCAGTTGATCGTCTCGGTGGACGACCATCGGCAAATCAACATGCTCTGCGAACGAGTGCGCGAGCACTTGCCCGAGGCTCATCCGGATGCGCTGGCCTGGCCCTGGCGGATGATGCTCGGCCCGGGCGGTGAGGCGAAGATACAGGCGCGCCTGCGCGGGCCGGACGCCGAAGAGTTGCGGCGACTGGCGGCCAGGGTCGAAGAGGTCATGACGGCCGATCCGTTCACGACCGCGGTCCGCATTGACTGGCGTGAACAGACGCTGACGTTACAGCCTGTGCTTGCGGAGCCGCAAGCTTCGCGCGTTGGCGTGACAAGACGAGAGGTCGGTCAGGCGGTGGCGGCGGCCTTCGAGGGTGTGCGCGTCGGGCTTTATCGCGAGCGGGACGAACTGATCCCGATCGTGCTGCGTGGGCCGGCCGACGAGCGGGCCGACGCGGACCAGCTCGCCGACGTGCAAGTATGGAGTCCCCGCGCGCAGCGGGCAGTGCCGCTGACACAGGTGGTCTTAGACGTCAACGCCGCGTGGCAGGACCCACGGATTCTCAAACGCAACCGCCTGCCCACGCTCACCGTGAAATGCGATCCCGCGGCAGGGACGGGACCGGCGTTGCTGAATCGCTTGCGGCCCAAGATCGAGGCGCTCGCGCTGCCGGCCGGCTATTCGCTCGAGTGGGGCGGCGAGTACGAGAAGTCGACCAAGGCCAATCGCGGACTGACCGCGCTCTTGCCGTTATGTCTTGGCGGCATGGTGCTGATCCTCATCATGCTGTTCAACAATCTCCGCCAGCCGCTCGTCATTCTGCTGACGGTACCATTGGCGATTATCGGGGTCGCAATCGGCATGCTTGTCACCGGGGCCGAATTTGGCTTCATGGCGATACTGGGTGTGCTGAGCCTCAGCGGGATGCTGATCAAGAATGCGATCGTGCTCAATGACGAAGTCAACGCCCAGTTGGCGGCCGGGGCTGCGCCCTACCAGGCAGTGGTGCAGAGCGCCGTCAGCCGCGCGCGCCCCGTCGTGCTGGCGGCGCTGACGACCGTGCTCGGCATGCTCCCGCTGGTGACGGACGTGTTCTTCAAGGATATGGCCATTGCGATAATGTTCGGCCTGAGCTTCGCGACGGTGCTGACGTTGATTGTCGTGCCGGTCCTTTACTGCGTCGCCTACGGCATGCGTCCCCAGGCGCAGGCGTCGAACTCGTGACAACCGGCCACACAGCGTGCCTTTCAGCAGCGCTTCTGCCGGAGAATAACAGCCTCCGTAGTCTGACTGGACGGTGCGGCGGGCGCTCTTCCGACTGTCCATCCGGGGGCCGTGACCGGCTATAATCACGCGGTTCTGGGCCCGATCAACTTAAGGTTGGAGATATCCAATGCTGACGTCATCCTCTCCCGTCGTGACCCTTGCCGCACTAACCGCCGGTTGCCTTGCTCTCGCCGGCTGCTCGTTTCCGCTGCCCTGGCCGGAGAGCCCGCTGTATGAAACGCCCACCAACGATCCGAATTGGGCTCCACCGGCCACCAAGGAAGAGGCCATCGCGGCCATGGCGGGACACTATGCCCACTACGACGTCGTCGCCTACGACGGCGAGACGGTCAATGGGCCGTTAGCCACGTTCATCATCTCATATGGCTTCACCGATCTGGTTATCGAAGACGGGCAGCTTGTCGCATACGACCGCTTCTGCCGTGCCGAGTACATCGCCAATCAGCCCTTCGACACGATCTTCTCGGACGCAGCCACACAGGCCATTCAGCCGCCTGGTGCGATCCTTGATGTGTATGAAGAGAATGGGGAGTGGAAGCTCTACCGTCCTGCGACCCCAACGCTCAACGGGATTGACGGTGATCCGAACGTGCCGCTATCCATGGACCGCAACGATCCCCTGATCAGCGACGACGACAACGACGGGAAGCCGGGCGTGA
This sequence comes from uncultured Planctomycetales bacterium, assembly GCA_964647015.1. Lineage (GTDB taxonomy): Bacteria > Planctomycetota > Phycisphaerae > UBA1845 > Fen-1342 > JAAYXS01. The sequence goes on from CAZYGM010000065.1 coordinate 13,977, forward strand.
CCGTGGTCGTGAAGCTGTTCGGCTTCATTCACGGAGAGATCTATATTGCCCGGCGTGAGATATTCAGAAACGAGTTGACGCTCTACTCCGATGGCAGCCTGCGGGGCAGCGTCATTGACGACTCGGAGCAGCTCGTGATCGGGGCATCGCTTGCGATACTGGATACGCCCAACAACCCGCCGCAGCGGCGTGATCCCGGGCTGAATCCGATCATCCTGATACCGGTGTCAGATGACATCGACACGTGCGAAGAACTGATGGCGATTCGAGATTCGCTGTTCCCCCCGGAGCCTCGGTTCTAGGAACGTGTGAACCGTGCCGGTCAGGGACTGGCCTGAACGCCCCGGCGTTCACCCGGCCGGGGCCCGTCTTGACGGAACAACACAGTCTTCACCACCGTTCACAACCCAGCGACCCAGTTCTGCACATCCTCTTCCGCCGTCACAGGAGGGCATTGGGAGTGTTTCGTGGTACACATGTCCTCATACGAGAAGTTGAATTCGCTGGCGGCTCGTCGAAAAGCAGCTTCCACTTCGGGCGGCAGCGCGGCATGGGACGGTCCTGGTGCCCTGGTCATGACATTGACCCCGGCGTACTCGCCGACAGGAGTTGAGCCGCAATACGTGTACATAATCCAATCCGGGTGAGGCCTGGAAAGGACGTACCAGCGTTCATGCTGGGGCTGAAGGGGCGGGTTAATGTAGAAGACCTCCAGCAAGCCCGGTTCCTGCTCGCTCAGCCTGGGCTCCGCAATCAAGTGCACGGCTTCCATTTCACTGCGACTACCATCTGCCGCGGGATCGCAGAAGGACGTATGGTACCACCACCGCTGCGCAATATTGACCCAGGAACTCGATCTGCACGGCAAGGCATCATAGCCGCCTTCCCAATTTGACCCGGGCACACCACAGTTCAGCCCCCGTACCTCCCACCATGTGCCCTCGATCTCGTCAAGGCTCTCAAGAACATGTACTTCGTGGACATTCTCGCCGGTAACCACACATCGGCCATCAGTGCCCGCAGGCAAGCTTGGCAAACAACCGTTGTCGGCAAAGCACCGCACCAACAACCTGTATATCTCGCTGCGCTGTCCTTGGGAAAGTTGACAGAACAGGTGACAGGCTTGTTGCTCACTTCGCTGTCCTGCTGAACCGCATGTCGCGTTGCATGCGAGTGTGTCACGGCAAGCAGGTTCCGACAGGCAACCGACCATTTGCAGCGGGCAATCTGTCAGGCCACATAGTAGAAGTGGTTTCATAACTGTCGAGCCGCAATGAGCAGGCAGGCTACGTGTACA
>CAZYGM010000066.1:0-14997 GCA_964647015.1 uncultured Planctomycetales bacterium
GACTCCAGGAGGACCGTCATGAAACGGATGCTGCTCAAACGCGTGTTGCTGGGGAGTTTGGTGGCCGGCATGTGGTTGCCGGCGATCACGTGCGACATCTCGGGGCTCGATCGCTGGTGGGACGGCTACTACTACTACCCGACCACGTACTACTACGAAGAGACGCACTACTACTACGACGACTACTACTGGGGCGACCCGTACGGCTACAGCGGCAGCGGGTGGGGCCTGGATTTCTGGCTGGGCGGCTGGTGGTAGGGTTCGCGTCGAACTGCTGAGGCAAGCGGGCGCACGGGCCGTCTGAGCGGCGCAGGTATCCTGGCCGCGCAGCGGCCCGTGCGTTTATGGGCATGTCGTGGATGCGGGGCGGGGAGAGCCGCTTTACTGGGGCTGGACAGAAAATCCCCTGGAATCTGCGGAATTTCTGGGTGAGGCTGCGGCGGTCATTGCAGGTTGGTCAGGGTGGGGGCCGGTAAACGAGCATTTTCGTCGCGGGTGAGTTGCAGGCGGAATGAGACGTCGCGTCGCGGGTCCGAAGCGCGCAACGGCGCACCCGGACCGTCGTGAAAAACCCGCCGGCCGGCCTTTGCCGGGCGGGCTCCACGTTTTGAAGGCTGTGTTTGGGTTTGGACCTCAGACACACCTGTAGAACGAAGGAGCCCGAGCAATGGCACTGACAGTCACAAATGTCAACACATTGACACTACTGAACATCATGAACCGCACAGCGAACGACCAGACCGCTTCGCTGCAGCGCTTGTCGACCGGCAGTAGGATCAATCGCGGCTACGATGATCCGGCCGGTCTGCTTGCTTTAAAGGGCATCGAAAGCGAGTTGACGAGCGTCAATGCGGCCATCATCTCCGATCAGCGCACCGACGCGATGCTGAGCGTAACGGACAGCGCGCTGAACGAGATCGGCTCGCTGCTGGACGAGATCCAGTCGCTGGCCGCGCAGTCCTCCAACGAGGCCGGTCTGACGGGCAGCCAGCTCTCCGCCAACCAGACGCAGATTGACAACGCCATCGCCTCGATCGACCGCATTATTCGCACGACCACTTACAACGGTCAGAAGCTGCTGGACGGCACGCTGGGTATCAACGTGAGCGGCGGTGCCGGCCTGAATTCGATCCACGTTTACATGCGCGATCCGGGCAGCACTGTCACTTCGTACGTCATGCGCACCGTGGATATCGCCTCGCAGGCGATCACCACCGGGACCAACTACCTGACCAACGCGGTGCCGACCTCGGCCACAACCATCGAAGTCAAGGGTGCCCTGGGCACGCAGGTAATCGAAATCGCGGCGAACGAGGCGCTGTCGTCGATTGCGGCGAAGATCAACGACGTGGCCTCGCTGACGGGCGTGAATGCCTCGCAGGCCGGTGCAGCCGCGGCCATACACCTGCACAGCACCGAGTATGGCAGCAGCGCGTTCGTGAAGGTTAACGTGCTCGAGGGTGGGGCCGCCTTCAACCAGATCGACGAAAGCGGTCGGGACGCCGTTGTGACCGTCAACGGCCAGCTTGCCTCGGCGGACGGCCGGCAGATCTACTACAGCCACGCCGGCCTGAACATGAGCTTCAAACTGAGTGACACGTCAAACGTGAAGGACTACAGCACAACCTTCACGATTGACACGAAGAGCGGAGCGACATTCCAGCTCGGCGTGGACTCTTCAACGCGCGTCACAATGGGCATCGACGGCCTGTATTCCCAGCAACTGGGTACCGGCGCCGTCGGCGAAGTCCTGTCCGCGCTGAAGAGTGGCGGCACCTACAGCGTCACGGCCGACCCCGGCAAGGCGGCCGAGATCGCCACGGCGGCCAAGCAGCAGATCGCCACGCTGCAGGGCCGGATCGGTGGCTTCCAGAAGTACCAGGTGCAGACCTCGCTGAACTCGCTGAACGCTGCCAAGGAAAGCCTGACGTCCGTCAAGAGCATCCTTGGTGACGTGGACTATGCCTGGGAGACCTCGCAGCTCAGCAAGCAGAACGTGCTCATGCAGTCGGCCATTGCCCTGCTCGGGCTGGCCAATCAGCAGAGTTCTCAGGTGCTCAGTCTGCTCCGGTAGACGGTCGGCTGAGACTTCGCTGAGGTGTCTGTAGCTTCTCGTGGGGACCGGGCGGACGCGCCGTCCGGTCCCCACGCTGCGCGCGCGGAAGTCACACTTCTGGAGACGGGCGGCGGTGTTGCGGCAGGCAATCAGGGCCAAGCCGCCGGACCATCAGGCGGCCGGCGGGGTGGCACCGAGGAGCCGGATGCCGACGAACACCAGTAGCGCGTAGAAGGCATACCGCAGGCCGGTTGTGGGTAGGCGATGGGTGAGTCCCGCGCCGCACCAGCCGCCCAGAGTCGCGCCCGGGGCCAGCCACAACGCCAGCCACCAGCCGTCAATCACCCGCAAATCGGGCATGTGTACGGCGATCGCAGCGCTCTGCCAGACGCTTGTCGCGGCGGCGACTCCCACGATCATGCAGCAACTGTTGGCGATCGCGTTTTGCAGACGCACGCCCAGGAATAGCGTTTGGGCCGGGACCGCCCAAACGCCGCCGCCGATCCCGAGGAGCCCGGCGATCAATCCGGCCGGCAAGCCCACCACTGTGCCGATGAGCCCGAGACGAGCCGGCGTCGGGCAGGTTCGTCGCAGACCGGCCGCGTCACTCCGCCGCCACCAATCCTGAAGCAGGCTCCAGGCGACCACGCACTGCAGAAACCCGCCGAACAGGCGCTTCAGCCAGAACGTATAGTTATCGGAAAGTGGGGCGGCGCCCGCTACACCGAAGACGGCACCAAGGATTGCCAGTATCAGCATGCTCGGGATCATGCGCGGCACGATGGCCCCGGCACGGTGGTGCCGCAGCGCTGCCGGAATGGAGAGCACTATGGCGGTGGCAATGGCGGCGAGCTTGTAGAGGTGGAAGGAATTCGGACCGAACCGGTCGCCCAGCAGAATGGTCATGGCGGGGATCATGACGAGTCCGCCACCGATGCCGAGCAGGCCGCCGAGCGTGCCGGCCACGGCGCCGATGAGAAGCAGGGTTAAGGCTTGTATCAGGCTGGCTTCCATATCCGCTGCCGGTACGAAGGAATCAGGGGCGCGGGGCTTGGGCCCTGTCACAGCAGGGGTGGCATCCTAATCCGGCCGGCGGCGGCTGCAAACTCGGAATAAGCCGGGGCGGAGAACCGGATTGCATTCGACGGAGGGTACCCTAAAGTGGTTAGCGCGCTGGGCGGCGGCGCGAGCTTGGAGCGTTGCATGAGGCTGCGAACGGCGACTTGGCGGTGGGGGGTGGCGGCGTTGGTTGTGGTCGTCGCCTTGGGGGGGCTGGCGGCCTGGCGGCTTTCTGAGCGTCTACCCAAGCGCTTCGCGGCCGTTGTGGATGGGCGGCTATACCGCAGTGGGGCGGTTACGGTAGGGCAGTTGGAACGGCTGAGAGACGAATTTGGGATCACGCGCGTGATATGCCTGCTGGACGAGATGGCCCCCGAGACGCAGGCGGAGGAGGCCGCGGCTCGGCGACTGGGGATGGAATGGTGTAACGTGTCCCTGCCCGGCAACGGTGCGAGCACGTCGGAGGATCGGCGCCGAATCCTGGAACTTCTGCAGGCCGAGGAGAGCGGGCCGACATTGGTGCACTGCGCGGCAGGGGTGAACCGGACGGGCCTGGCGGTCGGGCTGTACCGGCTGCACTGCGAAGGGTGGACGCTGGACCAGGTGATGGCGGAGCTGCGCGATTTCGACTTCCGGGATCTGCCGAAGCACGAGAATCTGCGTGCGGCGCTGGCTGGAGAGGCGGAGGCGGCAGAGGGTCAGGCGATCGGGGAGGCACAGCCGTAGGCAATAATGTGGCGCCCGCGACGGGCTGGTGGCGGGAAACAAGAAAGCCCGGCTTGGTGGCCGGGCTCCCCTGTTTCGGGAGGCGAGCAATAGGGCACGCGTTTGTTCAGGCGACCAGGTCGCAGGCGGTGTTAGCGAAGCGGGCGCGCAACTGCTCGACGATTTCCGCATGGCGTTGGCAGACGCGCGACTCGCTGACGCCCAGGACCGTGCCGATGGCCGCCATAGTCAGCTTCTCGTAGTAGTACAGCGTTAGTATCAGGCGATCCTGCTCCTTGAGGCCGCGGGTTACGTACTCGCGGATCAGTTCGCGCTCAGTGTGATGCATCGGACTGGGGCCGGGATCGACGGGGATGAGCGATCCGAGCCGCGGGTCGTCGTGGCGGTCGCTGCCGGATTCAAGCGGCACGCAGTGCGACGCCAGGACGGTCTTCTTCATCTTGATGAACTTCTGGACGGGGAGTCCCATATGTGACGCCAGTTCGTCAGAGGTTGGCGTCCGCCCGCGTTCGGCCTGGAAGCGTTCCTCGGCCGCGTTTACCGAGCGCTCGAAGTTGCGCCCGGAGCGTCCGAGTGGGTCGATTTCGCGCTGCCAGTCACGTATGGCGCCGAGAATGCGCTGACGGCAGAACGTCTCGAATTTGACGCCGCGCGACGGGTCGAAGGACGTGACCGCTCCGATGAGACCGTCGTAGCCGGCACTGGCGAGCTCGTCCGCGGTGACACGCGGCCAGAGCCGGCGCGCGATGATCTCGGCCAGCTTGTTGACGAGCGGCATGTAGTTTTCGACTAGCCGGTTACGTGTATCTACCGAGCGAGTTCTCAGATATGTTCGCCAAGTGGCAGCGATGCGATCTTTCCTGTGCGGTCGGGCAGGAACTTTGGGCGTGGCCGGTTGATCCATGATTCTCCCACTCTCAGAGATTCTGGAACGCCAACGGAGGTGCGTGTTTCGATGGCGTTGGCCGGGCGGTGCTCCTTATCCTCGTAGCGGACACGGGTGTTATCGATCGGATGAGGGCCGATACTTTAGGCAAAATACCGCCGTGATCGTTCCCGGTCTTTATCAAAAATCTCGCCCGGCTGGGGTTAAATGTTAACATATATACGACTTGATAATATAGGTAACCTGTGAACGGTGGGGTGTCAAGGCCCGGGACCGAGAAAACATCGACTAATTCACAATTATTGGATTGAAAGGCGCAGGGCCCGGTCGTCGGCGCCGGGTTCTGTGAACAGGCAGGGGCGCTTGTACTGTTCGGCGGTCGATCCGCGCTGCGCGCCGAGTCGGCTATCCATGGCCGCTATGGAGCCGCCTTTAACGGCGCGGACGGTTAACATACCAAGTCGGCGTGACTTGCGACGCGAAGCGTACTCGTCGTTCTCAGTCGCCAGGGCGGCGTCGACCTCGGTCGCCAGAGTGGGCGGCGCGACGCCTTCGTAGGTTAGCCGGTAGTGCGGGGGGTCGCCCCAGCAGGGGGCGAGAATGAAGTCGAATTCGGGAACGTTGAGTTGTCGGCAGGCTGCTCTGACCGCCGCGACGGCCTGGTGCTCGGTCAGCTTCTCGCCAGCCACGGAAGCAACGCGCCCGGCACGGCAGAGGAACTCGAGCAGGGGGGCTTGGCCAATGTGGCCGTGGGCTCGCACGATGTCGCCCAGCCGGTAGCGCAGCAGGCCGGTCGAATTGGAGAGCACGACGGCGTACTCCTGGCCGGCTTCAAGCTCTTGCGGCGTAAGTGTTTCCGGATCTGGGGCCTCGGCGTGCTCCGCCGGGATGAACTCGAAGAGTGCCGACTGGAGGTCTAGCACGCCCACGGGCGTGTCATCCTCGAGTGGGATAGTGACGCGGCCTTCGCTGGCGAGCAATCCGATATCGCGCACGGGAAGATCGCCGAACCACTCGCGCAAACGCTGCAGGTAGTGGCCCATGCTTCCGCCCGTCCAGCAGGCTAGGAAGGTTAGATTCCAGTAGTCGCGTGGGCGGAGCGTGCCGAGGCTGGCGCGGAGGCGTTGCAGTTCGGCAGCGCGGGCGGGGGCGGGGGGTAGGCCGGCGGCGAGCGTGGCGCGTAAGCTATCGGAGGGGACGAACTTAGCGGCAATCGTTCCTTCGTATACGTCGCGCAGGAGCGTTTCGCTCTCCTCGTCGGCGGTGCGGGCCATTTGTATGAGCGTGGCTGGGTTGGCGGTAATCGCAAACGCGACGTCGCGGACGATCCCCAGACGCATCAGCAGGTAGTAGCGTGCGCGGGGGTCGTCGAGTTGGGCTATCTCGGGGCGGCCGACGTAGAAGCGTCGAACGATTCCCTTCTGTGTCCGCGCCAGCAAGCCGGTGATCGCGCCGGCCGGCACGCCCGCCGGGCTGAAGCTGGCGTCGTAACGACCAGTGCTTTGCAGGATGGGCCGCAATATGGCCCGCGGGTGGTCGCTTAGGAGTTTGAGGCCAAAGGTGTTCCAGCCACGGCGGTAGTCACGCACGAACTGCTGTGTGACCGGCACGAGCTTGGGCTTGGCGGTGGTGCCGCTGCTGGTGGCGAACATGACCAGCATCTGTCCGGGCGAGAACATAGCGCCAGTGTCGCCGGCCCAGACGCGCTCGACGTATGGTCGCAGGTCCTCGTAGCTCATCACTGGCACGGCGCGCTTGAGGTCGGCTGGCGTTCGGACGGCTGGCAGGCCGAAGTGGCGACCGAAATCGCTCCGGCCCACGAGGTCGCGCAGTTGCTGCAGGATGCGCTGCTGGATCGGCCGGGGCTCCTCCAGGGTGTGGATGAAGCGGCGGTACACGCGGCGGGCGTGGGCATAAGCGAGGCGGGCGGCGATATGCTCGATGAGGGTCGGCACGGCTCTGGCTGTCTGACTCCCTATCCGGTGTCGGCGGGCGTGGTTTCGGGCTGCTCAGCGTGCCGGGCAGACTTGCCCCGCCGACCGGCCAGCGTGGGTGCCGGACCTGGAGGAGGTTGAGGAGTGGAGGCGAGATGGCGATCGAAGAAGGCGGTGGTGAGCCAAGCGTAGAAGGCGGGATGACGTACGACCGCCTGGTTGTGGCGTGCTTCCGGTGCAACCCAGAGGTATTTGGGCTGGCCGGCGAGGGCGTACAGGCGGCCGCTGGCGTATTCGACCGGCAGGTACGAGTCCTTTTCGCCGTGGATGAACAGGATTGGCCTGGGGGTCATGCGCTGAATGAACTTGCGGACGGAGGGGAAGCGGCACTTGAACTCGCGGCGAGCGAAGTGCATCAGGCCCCAGCGCAGGAAACGCCAGAAGACGGGCGGGTGGTTTTCGTAGACGAAGCGGACCTTAGCGAAGATGTAGGCCCAGCGTCGCATGAAGTACTCGATGGTCGTGTCGGTGCTGAAGGCGCCGTCCGCGACGATGGCGCGTACGCTCGGAGACTCAGAGGCGGCCAGCAGGCCGGCGCAAGCGCCGCGCGAGATGCCGAAGATGCCGAGTTCGGCCGGGCGGCCGTGCCGTTCGAGCCAGTCCTGGGCGAAAGCCAGCGCGCCGCGCATGTCATGGAGATCGCGGTCCGTGACCCATTGGCGGGGTGTGTAGTCGGGCTGCGCGGGCGATTGGCCGTGGCCGCGGAAGTCGAAAGTGAGAATGTCGTAGCCGACGTCGCGGAGCGGCCCGCAATAGCGGCCGCATGAGTACATGTCAGAACCAAACTCGTGGGCGAAGACGATGAAGCCGCGGGTGGGGGCGTCCGGCGGCGCACGCAGCAGCAGGCCGCTGAGCGGCAGGCCGTCATAGGCTGGGAATGTGACCTCCTCGCCGACGGGGCGCTCGAAGTCGCGCGGGTTGCGCGACAGCGGCGGCTGCGTCGTGCGCATGATGTTGAGTGAGATGCGGATATACTTGAGCAGCACCAGGACGGGCACAACGACGAGCGTCGCCATGGTGCAGACCATCACGACGAGCGCCCAGTTGCGGGCAAGGACATCAATGACGAGCCAGGCCAGGGTCAGGTTTCTGCTCTCCGAGCGCCCCGTGCCCGGGGCCGCTGCACAGGGAGTGCGTACGCACAGGCGGTCGCAGCGCGGCGCCGCGGCGGGTCTATGGTCAGCCCCTGTCACCAGTCGCACAGAATGGTGCAGCGCCTCGCTGTTACGCGTACGCTCCGGGCTGCAGACCTGGATGGGGCGCAGGTCGGTCGTCTCGCTCGGGAGCGCGCCCGTGCGGTCGCGCCTCGGATGGACCGCGCCCCGTTATCACTGAGGCGCTGCGCAACATTGCTTCCGCCGAATCGTAGCAGACCGCGCGGTTACCGTCCACAGTGAGGTGGTGCGTGGCGACGGGGCGGGTTCAGGCCTGGTCGGTGACGAGGACGGCCGCCCAGCAGGCGATGGCCGCGGCCTGTCCAACGGCGTCGAGTCCCTCGTTAGTGGTGGCCTTAACGCCGACGGCATTGGTGGGAAGGTTCAGCAGGTCAGCCAGGGATTGCTGGATCGCGGTCTTCCAGGGGCCGAGCCGGGGTTCCTGGGCGTGGATGATCAAGTCGACGTTGGCGACCACCAGGCCGGTGTTGGCGAGGCGGCGTTGGGCTTCGCGCACAAACGGCCTGCTGTCGGCGTCTTTGAAAGCGGGATCGGTATCGGGGAAGAGTTCGCCGATGTCGCCCAGGGCGGCGGCGCCGAGCATGGCGTCGCAGAGGGCGTGGAGGACGACGTCGGCGTCGCTGTGACCCGATAACCCGCGGTCGTGGGGGATGTGGATGCCGCCGAGCATCAGCCGGCGATTGTCGGTGAGGCGATGGATGTCGTAGCCGATGCCGATGCGGAAGCTCACGCGTGCTGCTCCGGTTGTCGTGCCGTGCCAGGCGAACCGCCGGGCGTGCGGGTGGGTATGATAGACGGTGAGGGCGGGTGGTGGTAGGTTCCCGCTTGCGGCCGGGTGGGTCGGCAGAGCGGGCGGCGTGCGCTTCGACGGTGGTTGTTTGCGAGGAGAGGCTGTTTGGGAAGACCGCGGACACGCGACCGGTTGGGCAGTTACCGTTCGGCACTGGATCGGGAAGGGGATGTCTCGGTCGGGGCGTTTGCGCGGCGTCATTGGCTTCGCCGCATTCTGCTGGGGGGGTTGGGCGTGCTGCTGATGGTGGGTGCGGTATGGACGTGGTCCTCCCTGCGGCCGGAAGACGAAGGGGTGGAGCTGGGCGGGCGATACTCGGTGGCGTTGCAGTGCTCGGCCTGCGCACATCGCGGGGCGGCGTTGGTGGGCCACGATCAGAAGTTCCCGCTGAGATGTCCGGAGTGCGGCAAGCGGACCTGGTGGCCGCTGTGGCGTTGTCAGGTGTGCGGCAAGGAGTTCCTGGTGCGGCCGGGTGTGTCGGACGTGCGTTGTCCCGAGTGCGGCAGCGTGAGCGTGGGTACGGCGGCGGGGACGCAGCCGGAGAAGCCGGAGCCGTGAGGTGCGGCGCAGGCGGCTGGGAATTCTTGCCGGTGGGTAGTGTGGGTCGGGAGTGGGTGGCGTTTATTGGCTGATTGGTGCCGCAAGGGCGGCCCCAGAGAGGTCGATATTGAGTTGGGATTCGCCGGCGCGCGATGCGTTGACTCGAGTTATCGGGTCTCCTAGCATCAGTTGCGGGATGCTTGTGGCCGCGGCGGCTCCTGGCGGCGGTTTCGGACGAGGGCAGGAACGGGCAGCGGCGGCCGGCGGCGAGGCTTATAGGCCCGATATGACAGCGACCACGGAGTAGTCCGATGGCGACCAGCGAAGAGATTTTCTCGATATTAGACCAGCACTGGGATAGCGAAACGTTCCGCCAACAGCATTGGGAAGGGACGTTCTGGGAGTACCTGGACCTGGTGCTCAAGAATCCGCGGCTGGCCAGGAATGCGTTTCAGCGGATTCATGACATGATCCTGCACTTCGGGACGGAGCGCTATACGTCCATGAAGCAGGATTTCGTCCATTACAAGTTTTTCGACGATCCCATCGACGGTGGAACTGATGCCGTGTATGGCCTAGACGCCGCCCTGATGCGCCTGGTCGAAACGTTCAAGTCGGCGGCGCAGGGATACGGCACGGAGCGGCGCATCCTGCTGCTGCATGGGCCGGTCGGCTCGAGCAAGAGCACGATCGTGCGGTTGCTGAAGAAGGGCCTGGAGCACTACTCCCGGCTGGACGAGGGGGCCTTGTACACGTTTGCGTGGCGGCAGGTGGGCGAAGATGGCGGCGCGGAGACGGCGTTGTGCCCGATGCACGAGGAGCCGTTGAAGCTGATTCCGCGCCGGGCCCGCAAGGAGATTCTGGCGAAGATCAACGCGGACCTGCCGGAGGACCGGCAGGTGCGCTTGAGCGGCGACCTGGACCCCTTCTGTCGCAAGACCTTCGAGGACCTGCTGATCCGCTACGATGGCGACTGGCGCAAGGTGATGGACCACGTGGTGGTGCGGCGTGTGGCGCTTTCGGAGAAGGACCGCGTCGGGATCGGCACGTTCCAGCCGAAGGACGAGAAGAACCAGGACTCGACCGAGCTGACGGGCGACATCAACTACCGCAAGATCGCGATGTACGGCTCGGACTCGGATCCGCGGGCGTTCAACTTTGACGGGGAGCTGAACATCTCGAATCGCGGGGTGTGCGAGTTCATCGAGGTGCTGAAGCTCGACGTGGCGTTTCTGTACGATCTGCTGGGGGCGTCGCAGGAGCACACGATCAAGCCGAAGAAGTTCGCGCAGACGGACATCGACGAGGTCATCATCGGGCACACGAACGAGCCGGAGTACAAGAAGCTGCAGTCGAACGAGCTGATGGAGGCCTTTCGGGACCGGACGATCAAGATCGACGTGCCCTACAACATCCGCCTGACCGACGAGATCAAGATCTACCAGAAGGATTTCGGGCGCGAGAAGGTCAAGGGCGTGCACATCGCGCCGCACACGGTCGAGGTGGCGGCGATGTGGGCGGTCTTGACGCGGCTGGATGAGCCGAAGAAGGCGGGGCTGTCGCTGCTGCAGAAGCTCAAGCTGTACGACGGGCGGAGCATTCCGGGCTTCACGGAGGACTCCATCAAGGAGCTGCGCGAGGAGTCGCCGCGCGAGGGCATGCAGGGCATCAGCCCACGCTACATCCAGGACAAGATCTCGAACGCGCTGGTGAGCGAGCAGGCCCAGGAGGACCGCTGCATCAACCCGTTCATGGTTATGAACGAGTTGGAGGAGGGCCTGTCGCATCATTCGCTGATAACGGACGAGGAGCAGAAGAAGCGCTACAAGGAGCTGCTGGCCGTGGTGCGCGAGGAATACGAGGACGTCCTGAAGACCGAGGTCCAGCGGGCCATTTCGGCGGACGAGGACGCCATCGCCCGGCTGTGCGCCAACTACATTGAGAACGTGCGGGCATTCACGCAGCACGAGAAGGTGCGCAACAAGTATACCGGCCGCGACGAGGAGCCGGATGAGCGGCTGATGCGCTCGATCGAGGAGAAGATCGACATCCCCGAGGCGCGCAAGGACGACTTCCGCCAGGAGATCATGAACTACATCGGCGCGCTGGCCCTGGACGGCAAGAAGTTCGAGTATCACACGAACGCCCGGCTGCACAAGGCCCTGGAGTTGAAGCTGTTCGAGGACTCGCGCGACACGATCAAGCTGAAGAACGTGGTGTCCGGCGTGGTTGACGACGAGACGCAGGCCAAGATCGACGTGGTCAAGCAGCGCCTGATCAAGTTCTTCGGATACAACGAGAGCAGCGCCACCGACGTGCTGAACTACGTCGCCAGCATCTTTGCGCGCGGCGACGCGAAGCGATCCGAGTAATCCGCGCGGGACGTTCGGGCTGGGTCAGGGACCCGCCCGCGGGAGCCGACCGAAGCTTGAAGATCCAGAAGGACCATCAGCGCTTTCGCCAGATCGTCAAGGGCCGGATCCGCAAGGACCTGCGCAAGTTCCTCACGCGCGGCGAGCTGATCGGCAAGGAGGGCAAGCACCTCGTCAGCATCCCGGTGCGCGGGATCGACCTGCCGCACTTCCGCTACGGCGACAACAACGACAGCGGCGTGGGGCAGGGCGAGGGCGAACCCGGGCAGACGGTCGACGGCGACGCGGCCGGCATCGGCCCGGGCGGGACGGAGGCGGGGCAGCACATCCTCGAAGTGGACGTGACGCTGGACGAGTTGGCCGACATCTTGGGCGAAGAGCTGCAATTGCCGCGCATCCAGCCCAAGGGGCGGCACAACATCACGGCGGTGAAGGACCGCTACAGCAGCATTCGGCAGACCGGGCCGGAGTCATTGCGGCACTTCAAGCGGACGTTTCGCCGGGCGCTGCGCCGGATGATCATGACCGGCTCGTACGATCCGGACCAGCCGCTGATCGTCTTCGAGCGCTCGGACAAGCTGTACCGCAGTTGGAAGCCGGTGAAGAAGCCGGATGCCAACGCGGTGATCGTGTACATGATGGATATTTCCGGGTCGATGGGGCACGAGCAGAAGGAGCTGGTGCGGCTGGAGGCCTTCTGGATCGACGCCTGGCTGCGGCGGAACTACGACGGGATCGAGAGCCGCTACATCGTGCATGACGTGCAGGCCGGCGAGGTCGATCGCGAGACCTTCTTCCACATCCGCGAGGACGGCGGGACCAAGATCTCCAGCGCGTTCAAGCTGTGCCGCGAGCTGCTGGACAAGCATTACAGCCAGGAGGAGTGGAACACCTACCTGTTCCATTTCTCCGACGGCGACAACTCCTCCGAGGCCGACTCGCGCGAGTGCTGCCAGATTCTCCGCGAGCACCTGCTGCCGCGCGCCAACCAGTTCGGCTATTGCCAGGTGGCCAGCGCGTACGGCAGCGGGGCGTTCATCAACACGGTGCGCGAGCAGTTGGGTAATGAGGAAAACGTGGTCGCGACGCGCGTCAACACCAAGGACGACATCTACGACAGCATCAAGGAGTTCTTCGCCAAGGGGCGCTGAGCGGGGGTGGTTGCGGCTGACAAGACAGAACCGGCGCCCCGCACACTGGCGGGGCGCCGGTTCGTCGGTTCAGTTGACTGCCATCGGCAGGGTGGTGGTTACTTGCCGCCGCCGGTAAGCAGCAGGACGAACGGATCGATGTCGAAAGAGTTCAACAGGCCGTCGCCGTTAACGTCGCCGTTCAGGATATTGCAGCCGGGATAGGCGGCGGCATAGCCGTCCGGGTTCGTCAGGGCCAGCACGAACGGGTCGATGTCGAAGGCGTTGATCAGGCCGTCGCAGTTCATGTCGCCGAGCAACTGGTCCGAGCAATCCAGGTCGAAGATCCACAGGGCGTCGAACCCGGCCTCGGTGATCGAGTTGTTAGGCGTGTCGTCGATCGTGAAGCGCAGTCTGACCGTCGCCGTGGGCGTTACGTAGTCGGCCACGTTCACCTGGGTCAGCACCCAGGCATTGTTGGACGGAATGACTTCGACTACAACCCAGTTGGCGCCGTCGTCGTTGGAGATCTCGACGACGAGGAAGTCCTCGTCGGCGGTGCCGGCGTCATCGCACGCCATCCAGTGCGCATAGCGCAGGATGGGGGCGTTAGCCATGCTCAGGTCGTAGGCCGGCGAGGTCGCGATCGAGGGTCCGCGGTCCACGTCAGAGTTGCAGTTGAGCGGGTTGTTCTCGGTCAGGAAGCACTGGCCCGAGCCGTCGTAGTCCGCGGGCGGATCGCCGCGGTCACAGTCGACCGGCACGCCGCGTTCCCACCAGCCGCCGGTCATGGTCGGATCGGTCCAGACCGTCCAGCCCTGATCGGTCTCGAAGTTGTCGAGCGCGTAGGTGGTCACGTTGCCGACCATGGAGGTGTACACTTCGTCCGGGGCGTTCTGCGGCTCGTAGACGACGGTGCCCAGGTCACCCGCGGCACTGAAGTAGTACTCGGGCGTGGCGTCACAGCCGGGGGCCGGCAGGGCGGCCTCGAACAGCGAGCCGCCGAGCTCGGTCAGCGCGACGGTCTGGTACTCGCCGCCATCGTAACGGTAGTGCAGCAGGCCGGAGCCGGGCACGTAGGTCTCGCCGGCGTTCTCGATCGCAACCGCGATGGCGGTCGGAGCGTCGGGCGCGATGAATTCCGGCGTGCCGTTGGGCAGCTTGATGATGAGGGCGTTGAAGGGCCAGTTCAGGATTCCGGCCTGGTGTATCTCGGCGGGCGCGCTGGCGTTGGGCACCTGGGCCCAGGCGATGAGTTGGATGTTATCCGGATTGGCCATGCTGTCCGAGTCGAAGGTCATCGTGCGCGTCACCTGGGCGCATTCACCCGGACTCAGTGTGATGTCCTCGTGTGTGCCGGCTTGCTTGAAGCAGTTGCGCGAGTAGGTTGGGGTGGTCGGGAAGTAGTCCAGCACCTGCGCGATGTGGACGCGCATGGTCTTGCCCGTGCCATCTGCCTCGATGCAGACGGTGGCCGTGACGCTATAGGTGGCCCCGTCAACCTGCGCGGCGCCCACGCTAATCGTGACATCCGTCGGGATGGCGGCGCGCGGGCCGTACTGAGGCACGTAGGTCATGCCCGATGTTCCGCCCACGCGCTGCACCACGCCGTCAAACCAGGTCGTGGGTGTGCCCGTGACGCCGTAGAACGTTTTACGGCTGTTTCCCCAGGAAGTTGCGTAGGAATCGCCGATGTGGATCTGCAAACCGGCGAAGGTCTCAGGATAGGTGTCCAGAAGGCTGCCAAACGCCTGACCGGCGTATACGCAGTAGCTTCAGCCCACCTGTGTGAAATTTTCGCCCACAACGACGCGCTGCACCGCGTTTGCAGGCACCGCGCTGCACAGCAAGGCCGCGACCGCGAGGCATAACACCCCGGCCGCAGGCCGATTCCATTGCCCTAGACTGAACATATAGTCCTCCTTAGCGCTTGAGGGGTTTCGCTCCGGTCGCCTGACTCCAGGCGTGAGCCGGATTTGCGCATGTAAAACTCCAGTTTCGCCGCGCAGCGACGGGCGGCCCAGCCGACGGGGCCCAACTTGCGATGGTGGCCCGGACTCGGTATGCCGGGCAGCCGGGTCGCGGAGATCTGGAAGTAGTGCTTGAAGTGGGCGTCACGAGCGGGCTTGATCAGCCGTAACCAACCACGGCTCGTGGGCGGGCGTTCTTTCCCCGGCACACGCTTATCGGCACCCTGGGCCGGCAGCGGCATGTGCCACGGCGCGGCGCCCAGGGCGCCGCACATACAAACGCAGGATCGGCACACGAT
>CAZYGM010000067.1:0-14970 GCA_964647015.1 uncultured Planctomycetales bacterium
TGGGTGGGCGATGGCGCGCAGCGGGCCGAGTACCAGGCCGAGCTTGACCGGCTGGGCCTGCGCGAGCGCACGACGCTGGTCGGCCTGGTGCCACCGGAGCAAGTGCCCGAGTTGATCGCCGGCTTCGACATCCTGGCGCACACTTCGCAATGGGAAGGCCTGCCGCGCGGCGTCGTGCAAGCCTTGCTTATGCAAGTGCCGGCGGTCGCATTTGATATCGACGGCACGCCGGAAGTGGTGCGCGACGGCCTGACCGGTCGGCTCATACCGCTGGGCGATCTGGGCAGCTTTGCCGAAGCGCTGGTGGAGTTGGCGGCCGACGCCCAACGGCGGCAGGCCTGGGGCCGTGCCGGCCGCGAACACTGCCTGCCGCTGTTCGACTGGCGCAACATGGTCACGCAGCTTGAGGGGCTCTACGGCGCGCTGCTGCACGTCTGAACGGCCCGAATCATCCGGCCCGGCTGTCGTCGAAGAACACGCGCATCTCGCGCGGCGTGATGTAGACCTGGCTGCCGCGCTGGATGCCAAGCTGAGTGTAGTGTTCGTGGGTCGTTTCGACTTGCAGCAGTTCGCCGGATTCGGTCAGTACTTCCAGCTTCACTTGCGGGCCGGCGGCGTTGATGAACTGCACGCCGCCGCGCAGGTAGGCCTTGCCGTTCGCGACCGTGCCGATTTCGAGCTGGTGTGGCCGGACGAAGATGCGCGCGGTCCGGGCGTCGCCGATGGGCTCGGTTGCGGCGCGGGGCTTGACCACCGCGAGGTCGGGCTCGACGCCATCGACGCGGCGATGAAACACGTTCACGGTGCCGAGGAAGTTCATGACGAACGCGTTGGCCGGGTTGTGGAAGACTTCTTCGGGCGTGCCGACCTGCTCGATCCGGCCGCCGTCCATGACCACCACGCGGTCGGCCACCTCGAGCGCCTCCTCCTGATCGTGCGTGACGAAGACGCTCGTTACGTGAATCTCCTCGTGCAGTCGGCGCAGCCAACGGCGCAGCTCCTGGCGCACCTTGGCGTCGAGTGCGCCGAACGGCTCGTCCAGCAGGAGCACCTTGGGCTCGACCGCCAGCGCCCGCGCCAGGGCCACACGCTGGCGCTGTCCGCCGGAGAGCTGGCTGGGATAGCGGCGGGCGAAGGCCGCGAGCTGCACGAGGTGCAGCAGCTCGAGCACACGGCGCCGGATCTCGGCCCGCGACGGCCGCACCTTGCGCGGCCGCACGCGCAGGCCGAAGGCGACATTCTCAAAAACGCTCATATGTCGGAACAAGGCATAATGCTGGAAGACGAAGCCAACGCGGCGCTCACGGACATGCCGTTGTGTGGCATCCTCGCCGTCAAACAGCACGGAGCCCGCGTCCGGCGTTTCCAGGCCGGCGATCACACGCAGCAGCGTGGTCTTGCCGGAGCCGGACGGCCCCAGTAGCGCCACCAGTTCTCCGGAGTCAATGCGCAGGCTCACGTCATTCAGGGCCGTGAAGTCGCCGAAACGCTTGGTGACGCCGGTAACCTCGATACTCATGCCCGTCTCCTGAGAACTTGCAGCTCGGCCCGGCCGGCACGCTCCAAACGCCACTCGACGAAGCTCTTGGCGACGATCATCACCAAGGCCAGGCACACCAGCAGGCCGGCGACGCTGAAGGCTGCGGCAAACTGGTATTCGTTGTAGAGAATCTCGACGTGCAGCGGCAGCGTGTTGGTCTGGCCGCGAATGTGCCCCGACACGACCGACACGGCGCCGAACTCGCCGAGGGCCCGCGCCGTGCACAGAATCGTGCCGTAGGCCAGGCCCCATTTGATGTTCGGCAGGCTGACGCGGAAGAAGGTTTGCCAGCCGCTGGCACCCAGGCTCAGCGCGGCCTCCTCGTCCTCGCGGCCCTGCGCCTGCATTAGCGGAATAAGCTCGCGCGCCACGAACGGCAGCGTCACGAAAATGGTCGCCAGGATGATGCCTGGCGAAGCAAAGATTATCTTGATGTTGTATGCCGCCAGCCACGGACCGAGCAGCCCCTGCGCCCCGAACAGCAGCACGAAGACCATGCCCGAGATGACCGGCGAGACGCTGAAGGGCAGGTCGATCAGCGTCACCAGGAAGCTCTTGCCACGGAAGTGAAACTTGGTGATCGACCACGCCGCCGCCAACCCGAACAGGATGTTCAGCGGCACGGCCACGGCGACCGTCAGGGCCGTCAAGCGCACCGCCGCCAGCGCATCCGGATGGATCAGGGCCGCCCACACCACGCGGCTGCCTTCCGCCCAGGCGCTCGTGAAGACAATCGCCAGCGGCAGAATCAGCATCACGCCCAGAAACAGCACCGCGCCCAGGACCAGCAGCCGGCGGATCAGCGCTGACGAGCCGCGCGCGACGCTGGCACCGGCGGCGAGTCTGGCATCAGCGACAATCTGGGTCATCTGCGTTCCCTGGCCAGTGCGGCCGGACGGATCGGCCTACACCGGCGCGCTGCGGCGTACCCACGCCTGCAGCAGGTTGATGACTAGCAACAGCACAAACGACAGCGCCAACAGCGCGACCGCGACGGCCGTCGCCCCGGCATAGTCGTACTCCTCCAGACGCGTCATGATCAGCAGCGGCACGATCTCCGTGCGGCCCGGCATGTTGCCCGAGATGAAGACGACTGAGCCGTATTCGCCCACGGAGCGCGCGAAGGCCATCGCGAAGCCGGCCAGGACCGCCGGCGTGACGGCCGGCAGAATCACACGGACGAACACCTGGGGCCGGGTGGCACCCAGCGTGGCCGCGGCGTCCTCGCTCTCGCGATCGATATCCTCCAGGACCGGCTGAGCCGTGCGTACGACGAAGGGCAGGCTGACGAACATCATCGCCAGCACGACGCCCAACTGGCTGTAGGCCGCCGCGATACCAAACCCCGCCAGCCAGCGGCCCAACATGCCGGTTGGCGCGTAGACTGCCGTCAGCGCGATGCCGGCCACGGCGGTGGGCAGGGCGAACGGCAGGTCAACCAGAGCGTCCAGAATGCGCCGCCCAGGAAACCGATAACGCACCAGCACCCACGCCACCAGCAGCCCGAACACCGCGTTCAGACCCGCCGCCAGCAGCGCGCCGAGCAGGCTGAGTCGATAGGCGGCCAGCGTGCGCGGTGCCGTGAAAGCGCCCCAGAACTCCGCCCAACTGAGCTGTGCCGCGCGCAGGGCCAGGAGCGAAAGGGGTATCAGCGTGATCAGGCTTAGGTACAGCAGCGTGAAGCCCATGGTCAGCCGGAACCCCGGAATGACCGTCCGCTGTCCCGATCCAGCCAGCCTCAAAACCGGACTCCTCTCAAGCCCACCGCCTTACGGCGCGGTGATCTGGTCGAAGACGGCGCCGCCGGTGAAATGCTTGGCATGGGCCGCGTGCCAGCCGCCAAACTCGGCATCCACGGTGACCAAATCCACATTTGGATAGCGGTCGGCGTACTTCGCGGCCACCGCTGCCAGTCGCGGGCGGTAGAAGTGCTTGGCAGCCAACTCCTGCCCGACGTCCGAGTACAGGTACTTCAGGTATTCCGTGGCGACTGTGCGGGTGCCGTGCTTGTCCACGACGCGGTCCACGACCGTCACCGGCGGCTCGGCCAGAATGCTGATGGACGGCACGACGATTTCAAAGTCGTGCGGGCGCAGGCGGTTGACCACCAGCAACGCCTCGTTTTCCCAGGCCAGGAAGACGTCGCCGATGCCGCGCTGGACAAACGTGTTGGTCGAGCCGCGGGCGCCCGTGTCCAGAACGGGGACGTTTTTGAACAGCGCACGCATGAACTCGCGGATCTTGGCCTCGTCGCCGGAGAACTTGCGGGCGGCAAACGCCCAGGCCGCCAGGTAGTTCCAGCGGGCGCCGCCGGAGGTCTTGGGGTTGGGCGTGATGACGGCCACGCCGGGCCTCACCAGGTCGTCCCAGTCCTTGATCTGCTTGGGATTGCCCTTGCGCACGAGGAAGACGATCGTGGATGTGTATGGCGCGCTGTTGTGCGGCAGCCGCTGCTGCCAGTCGGCCGGGATCAGGCCGGCCTGCTCGTGGATGGCATCAATGTCATACGCCAGGGCGAGCGTCACGACGTCCGCTTCCAGGCCGTCGATTACCGCCCGGGCCTGCTTGCCCGCGCCGCCATGCGATTGCCGAACTGTAACAGTCTGGCCGGTCAGCTCGCGCCAGTGTTGGGTGAAGGCGGCGTTGAACTCTTCGTACAGCTCGCGCGTGGGATCATAAGAAACATTGAGCAGGTTGATATCCGCGCCATTGCCAACGGGTGTCGCGACCACCAGCACACCAACGGCGGAGATGAGCAGCCACCGGCGACACAAACCCATATTCACGCCCTCGCTTGTCGTATATCCAGACAGTTGCCCGGCCACGCTGCCGGGCCTGTGTGGATACAACGCAAGCGGCATGCCGCGTGCTGAGTCGGGTTTCTGACGCCATCAATGGGGTTTGGTGACGCGCAGCCGTTATATATCACGGCCAGTGCCGTGACCAGTCACGGTTGGCGTCCCCTGAGACGGGTGCGCTTCGGAGTTTGCAGCGATTCGTAAGCACGACTGGCGCGCTCCGAATCCTTAACGGGATGAACGCCGGAACTGGCTCCAGTCGATCCTCAGCTTGTTCATCCGGGCGCGGAGCGTGTGCGGGTTGACGCCGAGCGTCTCGGCGGCGCCACCGGGACCCTCGATCTTGCCGCGTGTCAGCGCCAGGACGCGCTCGATATGAGCGCGCACCACGTCGTCCAGTCGGCCGGCAGCCGGACCGTCGGCGGCGCCGTTCGCAGCCGACGACGGCTGCGCGCCGTTTGTGCCGGCACCTCCAGGCCCCAACGGCATCCCGAGAGCCGTCATGACCTCAAGCCGGCGGCCCTGGCCAAGAATCACGGCCCGATCCATAACGGCGGCCAGCTCGCGCGCGTTGCCGGGCCAGGAGTATGCGAGCAGCGCGGCCAGATCGTCTGCGGTGATCGTCAGCGGACGAAAGCCGAAACGGCGGGCGGCGCGCTTGGCGAAGTGGTTCGCCAGCGGCTCCAGGTCCTCGGGCCGGTCGCGCAAGGGCGGCAACTCGATGGGGAAGACGGCGATGCGATACCAGAGGTCCTGCCGAAACTGGCCCGCAGCGACGCGGTTCTGCAATTCGGGATGAGTGGCGGCAATGACGCGCACGTCCCCGCTCAGTGACTGCTGTCCGCCGACCCGTTCGAACGTTCCGTCCTGGAGCACGCGCAACAGCCGCACCTGAGCGGCCAAGGGCAGCTCGGCCACTTCGTCGAGAAACAGCGAGCCGCCGTCGGCGCGCTCGAACCAGCCCTTGCGCAGCGAAGTTGCCCCGGTGAAGCTGCCCTTCTCGTGCCCGAACAGCTCGGAGTCGACGAGTTCCGGCGGGATTGCACCGCAATTTATGCGTAGGAAGGGCTTGTCACGACGGGGCGAGCGCTGGTGAATCGCCCGGGCAATGACCTCCTTGCCTGAACCGGTTTCGCCCAGGATCAGCACGGGCACGTCGGACGGCGCCACCATGTCCACCCGCTCCATGACCGCCTTGAGCCCGCTCTCGGCCCCGACTATGTCATCCACAATCGCGTCGCGTCCCAGGCGCCGCAGCAATGATTGCCGATCCGCCTCGGCTGCCTCACGCAGCGACGAGAGCTCGATCACACGGCGGTCATTCTCGAGCGCCACGACCAGCGGCTCGAGCAGCGCTTTGACCAAAGGCTCGTGGCTGGAGTCGAACGTCTGCGGCCGAGTGGCACTGGCAACGAACACGCCGTGCACGCCGTCGTCGTCCGCCAGCGGACCGGCCATCAGGTCGGCAGCGCCGACCAGGTTCAGCAGGTCAAGCAAGGTGCGGTCGGTGACCGGCTGGCCGGTGCGCAGCACGTTTCCGCGACGTCCCCAAGCCAAGAGGTCTTTGAGCTGCCTTTCGGTCAGATCCCGCTGGTGCACGGCCCGCGCCGCCGACGGCTCGGATCCCCAGGCAGCTTGCAGTCGCTGGTGGGCCATGTCCACGCGGAGCACGCCCAGCAGATCGCTGGAGAACCGGGCCCGCAGCAGAGGATCAAGGGCAAAGAGGGTCTCCTCGATCCGCACATGACGCGAGACCTGCATCCAGACCTTCAGCAAGAAATCGGAGAGCGGCTCCACTCAGCACTCCCGCTCGGAAGACCCACGCGGGCGAGTATAACGCCGGAAAATGGTGGCTGAAAGGCTGCGGCAATCGGCTGCACAAGGGCAACGGCAGCGTGTGCGTGCACCATTGCACCAGGCAGATTGGCCTTGACCAATCCCGTATGTTAGGTTAAGATTAGGCTATCAGGGAAATGACTTGGATCGGACATTCTGTCGGGGCGCTTGTCACTGGCAGTGTTCGACCGGCGCGCATCGGGAAGGAACGGAACTATGCCTACGTGCGCAGTTAAGCCGCGCAGCGCTCAGGTTGCGCGCCCGCTCGAATCGCTGGTCCGCACCGGACCGGCCACGGCGCGCGGGCGGCAATCAATCGCCCGACGGCTGGCCGATCTGGCCGAGCAGGTTCGCCGAATCAGCTCCCATGGGGCATGTTCGTTGCCGCCTTGTCCCAGCGGCTTGTTGGCGTTGGACATGGCCCTGGGAGGTGGTTTCAGCCGGGCCGCCGTTCACGAGTTGCTGGCACCCTGTGAAGGTGCCGTGGCCCGCTCGGTGGCACTGCTGACGGCCGTCCGGGCCGCCAAAGATGGGCGCTGGATCTGCTATATCGACACGACGTTGGATTTCTATCCGCCGGGGGCCGCCCAGCTTGGCTTGCCGCTCGAACGCCTGCTCGTTATCCGGACCTCGCGCTCGGCTGACGCCCTGTGGGCTTGCGAACAGAGCCTGCGCTGCCGAAGTGTGGCCGCGGTCGTCATGCCCTTGACCCACCTTGATTCATACGTCTCGCGGCGTCTGCAACTGGCGGCGGAAGCCGGTCGGAACCTGGGCTTACTCATCTGCCAACCAACCGGCCGCCAGCGCCGCGCGACCGAAACCGAGCTTGGCGTTTGTCACAGCCGGGGTGGGGCCACCTTCGCCGCCAGCCGATTGCGTTTTGACCAACTGCCTGTGGAACGGTTATCGGGCCATAGTTTGGAAAATGGAGTGGGGGCTGGGCGTGGTTTTCGCCGCGCGTCGGTTGCGATTCTCAAGCTGCGTGGGGCTGCGCCGGGTCAGGCGGTGGTGCTGGAGTTGCCGGATGGGCTGTGGCTAAGCGGCAACCAGTCAGCGGGGGCCGAGTTGGCGGCGCGGCCCGAGGCTCAGCCAGAGCGTCCGGCGAGCAGTGTGGCGATTTGATGCATGGGCGTGGGCCCGGTCGGCGGCGTGCGGACATAGCAAGGGCGGCGCCGGCTGTCGCAGCGGGCGCCGCCACAGTGGCTCTCAGCAACTTACTGTCTCGCACAGGCCCCGGTCGTGATGTAGCCGTTGTCCCCCGGTTAGAATGACATATCGTCGTCCTCATCGCCGCCGTTGTCCGGCGTGGAGGCACACTCTTCCTTCATGCCCAGGAGCGGCGTGAGCACGTCGCGAATTTGCTCCGGCTGAAACGGTTTGCGGATGTATCCACGGGCCCCCGCGGCGAGCAGCTTCTGGATGCGCGTCTCACTGCCTTCGGTGGAGGCGATGATCACGGGCACATCGCGCAGGCTGGCATCAAAGCGCAGCCGTTCGATCAACTTGGCGCCGCTCATCACGGGCATGTTGATGTCGAGCAGCACGGCGTGCACGGTGTGCTCGGCCATCTGCGCCAGGGCCTCGATGCCATTGGAGGCCTCGTACACCTCGCCCACGTCGAGCCCGCTGATTTCCAGCGTGCGCTTGATCATGCGCCGCATGGTCAACGAGTCGTCCACTATCAGGATGTTCGCCGCCATAGTCGTCTTCCTAGCTGTTGCCAGCCAACAAAGCGCGCACGGCTCTCACTTCCGCCACGACTTCAGCTCCGATTAATTCGAGTCCTCTCTGGCTCACCTGTCTGCGCTGCAGAACATCCGGATGAACACGGTAGGCCAGCCCGTCGACCTCACCGCCGCCGATGCCCATCAGCAGGCAGGTGGCGTCGGCCAGGTGCACGGCGTCGACGGCCGGGTCCGGCTCAGGCAACGCATCGGGACTATGATGGTGCCGGATACAGCGGATCAGCTCTTCCGGCAAGGACCACTCCTCGGCCAGGCGCGCTCCAACCTCGGCGTGGGTGAGTCCCAGAACACTCTGCTCAGCCTCGATGAAGGAGACCTCGCCGTGGCTTACGCAGCGCACGATCTCGGCGTACTCCGCGCCCACGAACTCGTTGAGCACGACCTTACCGATATCGTGCAGCAGCCCGGCGGTGAACCGCATGCCTAGTTGCCCAAGTCCAAACTGCCGGGCGTAGAGCTGGCAACCGTGGGCCACGGCCACGGAGTGCTCCCAGAGCGCCCCGGGCGCCAGGCCGTAGCCGCTCTGCGCCCGCCCAAGCAACGAACGTGTATGCGCTGCCATGACCAGTTGCAGAATCTTGGCCGTGCCCAGCAGCCGCGTGGCCGCTTCGAGGCTATCCACTCGCCGCGACAGGCCGAAGTAGGCCGAATTGCACAGCCGCAGCACGTCCGCCGTTACGGCCTGGTCGAAGCGGATCGCATCGACGATTTCAGCGATCGAACTGCCCGGGTCGCAAACAACGCTAACCAGTCGCACGGCCGTGCTGGGCAGGCGCGGGATGCGGTCCACGCGCTCGATGATCTGCTCAACGGTCAGAGTACTCACAGCGGCACCTCCCGGTTCCGCGTCTTGATGGTCACCTCGCCGGTGCCCACCTGCAGTCGCAAGGTCCGACTGATGGCCCCGCCGACGTCCTCGCCGTCAACCATGACGCCGTTCTTCCAGAATATCTTCCGCAGCGCCAGGTAGTTGCGTTTGCCGATGTTGAATGTGCCGTTTTCGTCCAGCAATTGGGAACCCCCCGCTACCTTGACCACCAGACGCTTCTTGACGGCGCCCAGTTCATAGGCCGCCCGGAACAAGCGCGGCACGCCCGTGTCGCAGAACATGGCCGGGTTCGTCTTGGCCTTCTCGGGCGAGAGTGTCGACTCCGGCAGCATGTAGTGCAGCATGCCGGCGACGTGCACGACCGGATCCCAAATGGTGACGCCGATGCAACTACCCAGCGAGTAGGTAATCAGCACCGCCTCGGGGTCCCTCGAGACCGCGTAGTCGGCGATGTCGATGACGAGGTTGGCCATTGCCGTTCGTGCCTACTCGGATGACCGCGCGTGGTCGAGCACTATGCCGGCGCACGAATGACGCACGGCGCCTGAGGGTCCGCTGCACCGGCGCCCCCGTCGCAGTCGCCGTGTCGGCGCGCTCAGGAGTTCAGCGACTCCTCGATCTCGCGCAGCTCGTCGGTGTTCAGAACCTTGTCGATGTCGAGCAGGATCTTGACGTCGTTCTTGACCTTGCCCATGCCGAGCACGAAGCTCGTGTCCACGGAAGCGCCCAGCGGCGGCGCCGGATCGATTTGCCCCCCGTCGATATCGAGCACTTCCTGCACCGTGTCGACGATAATGCCCGTCAGCGTTCCCACATCGACCACGACGATGCAGGTCTGGTCCGTGTACTCGGCCGGCTCCAGCCCGAATTTCAGCCGCAGGTCGATGACGGGAATCACCTTGCCGCGCAGGTTGATCACGCCCTTGACGAACACGGGCATCTGCGGCACGGCCGTGATGTCCATGATGCCGATGATCTCGCGCACCTTAAGAATCTCCAGCCCGTACTCTTCGTCCGCCAGGCTGAAGGTCAGGTACTTGCCACCGTGTGCGGCGGTCGCGTTCAGTCCGCCCTTGGATTCCAGCACAGCTTCCACGACATTCTCCTAAGCAAGGACCGCGACGGCTTCCGGCTCGTCCGCGGCATCCCGGGTTACCTGGTCGTCCACGGTTTCGTTCACGGCAGTCGCATCCGGCCCCGCGTCGTCAACCGGCTGCACCGCCTGTGGGATGGCGGCCCGGGACGACGTCAGGTGGCCGGTCGTGCGCATCTCCTTGTGCAGCTTGAGCAGGCCGGTCGGCTCGACGATCAGGCCGACGCGCCCGTCGCCGAGAATCGCCGCCCCGGAGACGCCGTGCACGCGCTTGAGACTCCCGGCCAGCGACTTGATGACGACCTGCTGCTGGCCGATCAGCTCGTCCACGACCAGCCCGACCTTCTGGCCCTCCGAGTGGGCTATTACCACGAGCGTCTCACACGGGTCAGTGTAGTCGGTGTAGCCGAACAACTGGCCCAGTTGGATCAGCGGGCACAACTCGCCGCGCACCTGCATCATCTCACCGCGCCGTTGCACGGTCGTGAGTTGCTCGCGCTGCGGGCGCAAGGACTGTTCGATGAGGATCGTCGGAATGATGAGCCGCTCGTCGCCGACCCGTACCAGCATGCCGTCAATGATGGCCAGCGTCAGCGGCAGGCGCACCTGCACGGTCGTACCCTGTCCCAGCTTCGAATGGATCTCAACCTTGCCGCGCAGCTCATCGACGTTGCGGCGCACCACGTCCATCCCGACGCCGCGGCCGGAAATGTCCGTGACCTCCTTGGCCGTCGAGAATCCCGGCAGCATGATCAGCGCGAAGGCCTGCTGCTCGCTGAGTTGGTCATCCGGGCTTATCACGCCGCGCTCGATCCCCTTGGCAATCAGCTTCTGCGGGTCCAGCCCCGCCCCGTCGTCACCGATCTCGATCACGATGCTGTCGCCTTCGTGGTAGGCGTTCAGATAGACGGTGCCGATCTCCGGCTTGCCGGCGGCGCGCCGCTCGGCCGGTGCCTCGATCCCATGGTCCACGGAGTTGCGGACCATGTGCACCAACGGGTCGGAGATTCGCTGGATCACGGTCTTGTCCAGCTCGGTCTCCTCGCCGCCGATGCGCAGCTCGACCTGCTTGCCGGCCTTGCGCGCCACGTCCCGCACCAGCCGCCGCATCTTCTGGAAGGTCGGCCCGACCGGGACCATCCGCATGCTCATGGCGGTTTCCTGGACGTCGCGAACGATCTTGGTCACCTGCGTGACGTCACGCTGCAACTTCGGATCCGCCGTAACACCCTTGCTGAGATTGACCATCGTCTGGGCAATCACTAACTCGCCCACCGCGTCCACCAGCGCGTCCAGCTTGGCCGTGTCGACCCGAATGGACTGCTCGACGACCTTGCCGACCGCCTGCTGTGTCAGCGCCTGGTCCACCTGCTTGTACGAGACAGCCCCCTGCTCCACCAGGATCTCGCCCACCTTCCGGCCCGCGGCCGCCTCCTGCTGCCGCTCCAGCGCACTGCTCAGCTCGTCCGACGTCGCCGCTTCGTTGGCCACCAGAATCTCGCCGAGCTTCGAACGGGCTTGCTCACCGGCCGAACCGCCGCCCGCCGCGTCCGGGCTCTTGCCCGCCTGGACGGCGCGCAGCTCCGCCATGATGTCCCGGATATCCGGCTGCGGACACGTTTCCCCCTGCGGCTGGTTGAGGAAGCTCGCGACCTCGGCAATCTGGGCTTTGAGCCGATCCACGGCCGCGAAGATGCGGTCAATGGTTACGGGCGTCAGGGCCAGTTCGTTTCTGCGCCCCATGTCCAGAATCGTCTCGACCTCGTGCGTGAGGCGGTTGATGTCGCGCAGATTCAGGAACCCGGCGATGCCTTTGATAGTATGGAACGGCCGGAAGAGCTCATTGATCTTGTCCGTGTCGGCGGGATCCTTCTCGACCGCGAGCAGCGCCCCCTCGATCGCATCCATATGCTCGCAGCTCTCATCAATGAAGCCGCGCAGGTGCTCCGTCTCGGAAAGGTCAATGACCAGCGGCTCGCTGACGTACGGCTCGACCGCCCCGGAACCGCCGGCAGCGCCACCCTCCGGCGCGCTGGCGGCCTGCGGCGCACACGTCTCGACGGGCGCCTCGGTTGACGCGGCTGGTGGCGTCGCCGGCGCAGACTGCGGTGCCGGTTCGCTGGCGCGCGGTGCCGACGCGCCTAGGTCGAAATCGGCGTCGTCTTCGTCCTCGGCCCAGGACGAGTCCGATTCTCCGGTGACACACGCGTATAACCGAGCGACCAACTCGTCCACTTTGACTACCTGGCCTTGGTGGGCCAGGCGCAAGGCGGCCACTGCCTCGGGCGCCAACGCCAGACCGTCGTCCGGCCGAGCCGCTTCGTCGAGGATCACGCGCTCCAGCAACAGCAGCAGGCTGGCCGCCAGACGCTGCAGGGCCTCGCGCGCAACCCCGTCCTCAGGCTCCGGCGACCTGGCTAGCACCTGGCACATCGAGTGCATGCGCGCCAGCTTGCCGAGTTCATGACGCTCCAGGGGCTTGGCAACGGCCTCTGCCAGGCCGTCCAACGCCGTCTTCACATTATCATCTTCCATGGCTGACTCTTCGGGTTCGGGCGCTCGGTTTCCATCCGCGCTCCTGAGCGCGGCACGTGGCCCTCGCAAGTGGCCAAACGTCCGTTTGGCGACCACACCTGAACGGCTTCAGTCACGCCGCCAACCACGCGCCTTGCAGGCACATGGCCGCGCCGGCAGCCATCCTCACGAGGTGCCTCTGACTCACAGCCCACTGACCGGGCGCGACGCCCGCGCGCAAACGCGCAGCCGCGCCGGCAACCATCATGGCCACTGCGCTTATCGTGCCGCCTCGCCTGAACGTTGAATTGGAGACCGGACTTTCGTTTACAGGACGCTCTACTGACCAGCGCTTGATTCGCGCGCCGCGAGCGCCCGGGCCGGCGGGCCGGAAGTCCGCAACTTGCCAGCGCACATGGACGGCGTGTCCTATAACTTGCAACTCGGAATCGGTTCGCCAACGTCTGCCGCAGAAGGCAACCTCAGTTAGTTGAACTCTCGGCGGACTCTTCCACGGCGCGGGTCGGCCACTATCCGAAGCCGATGGTCCCAGAACCCTCCGCCCTCTTCGCCACACGGGGCTTCAGGGTCAGCCGGCCTTGACATTGCCGCCAGTAATATGAAGAGTTCGACTGGAGGCGGACACGCATCTTCCGATCGCCGATCGGAGGTGCGGCATGGTAAACACAAACTACGCTACAGCCGTGGCACCTCAATCGGGGCCTGCGCCACCGGTGCAGCGACCGGCGGCCGTCGAACCGCGCGCCATTGAGGATAGCGCCCGCGCGCAGACTGACACAGAGGACTACGCGGACAGCACGTACGCGCCCTCGGCGGCGGTGCTGCGCCTGCTGCGGGCCTCGGCCGAGCAGTTCACACAAGTCCTGGAGGCGACCAAGGATGCGTCAGTGGCGGGAGCGATGTCGGGCTTCCGCGCGCCGACAACCGGTGGTTTTCTGGACGCGTACGCGTAGCCGTTCTGCCTAGGACGGCCTGATCCGCATTACCCCCGGTGCCTGTCCGCCATCGTGGCGGTCGGGTTCCGGGGTTCTTGCGCGCGACCCCCGCGCCGCAGTCGAAGCGCGTCGTGCCACCACTTGCTCCGCTACTGGCCTCCCCCCGGATTTCACCGCCACGCACCACCGACGCGCCAGACGTCCAATCCGCGCGCCATTTCACGCGCGCGGGGGCGCGGACCGGCAACGCCCGATATCGCCGGGGCGCTATGCGCTGGGCGCGGCCTGCTTCTGCTGCATGGCAGCCAGGCGCTTCGCCAGCCGACTCTTGCGCCGCGCCGCGGCATTACTATGAATAGTGCCGTGATTGGCGGCTCGATCCAGGATCTTGCATACCTTGCGGAACGCCGCGTCGGCCGACTCGAACGAGCCGCGGAGCAGTTGCTCGCGGCAGTCGCGCAGGTGAGTCTTGATGACCGTGCGCCGCGCCCGGTTGCGAGTGCGCGCCTTATCGTTCTGACGAATGCGTTTCTTTGCCGAAAGTGAATGTGCCACGTCCGTTTCCTCTGATCCTCAGCGCCCTCTACTTGAGGGCTTCAAGTCGCTTACGCGCGTCGCCCTGCGCGTAGTTGTAGTCCTGCCGCAGCAACCGCCCATAGGTCGCCTTGGCTTCCTCCGTCTGGCCGTCGGCCTCCAGCGACCTTGCCAGCCAGTACAAGATGTCCTTGCTCAGATCGTCCGCCAGCTCATACGCGTCGCGCAATTCAGCGAGCACGGCGGCGGCCTGCGCGTAGCTGCCTTTCTCAAAGAAGGCCCGGCCCATGAGGAACTGGCACTGATGCCGGCTGCGCGGGTCAGTCTGCGCCGCCTGCAGCATCGGGATGGCCTCATCCAACTCGCGAGCCTCATATAAAGCCCGCCCCAGCAGGTACTTCAGGCGCAGGTCCGTCGGGTACTGCGCGACTCGCTCGCGAAACACCTCGAGCTGCACCTGCGACCGCTCCATGTTGGCCAGGCGATACTGCTGCTGGTCTTCGGGCGCGCCGCTGGCTTTGGCGCGCTGCCCGAGCAGGCGTGCCTGACGCTGCAGTTGTCGCAGCCGGATATCATCGGCCTTCAGTTTGAAGTTGTAGTTGGAGGACCGCGCGTGAGCGTCCATCAGTAACTTGATGGCCTCGGCCTCCGCCTCGCGAGTTTCGCGACGCGCCAGTACGTCCACGAGGGCGAAGATCTTGGCCGGCACGCCGGGATTAGCCTCGTACTCACGCCGGGCCGCCGCCACGAGCGACTCGTACGTCTCCTCGCCCTGCTTGAGCCGCTCGGTGTCGTGCAGAACCTTCTGCTTGTCGGCGTCGTGCAGCGATTCACGGAAGCTCTCCGCCTCCTGGTACTTGCCCTTGAGAATCGCCAGCCGACCCGCCAAATCACGCTGCTCGTTGCGCAGATCCTCGTCGCCCGGCAGGCGCGCCATGACATAGTCGGCCGAATTGACCGCTTGTTCCAGCAGCCAGCACGCCAGCGGCGCAGCGCCCTGTGCCTCCGCCTTCTCGGCTGCCTCGATCAGGATGTCGCGGAAAGCCCGGAAGCGTCCCTTGTTCGGCTTTTTGTCCTTGCGCAGCGAATCAAACACGGCCGGCGTGATCCACTTGACCGTCTGCA
>CAZYGM010000068.1:0-14866 GCA_964647015.1 uncultured Planctomycetales bacterium
AGAACTGCTCGATGCCACGCGTCACACCCCGGTAGATGATCAGGAAATTGACCAGAAAGCACGCCAGTACCAGCCAGATCGTGCGCCCGCCCTCCAGCAGCGCGCCGTGCTGGCCGCTGCCAAAGGTCGCCCCCTGGTGAGCACTCGTGGCTCCCACCACCGCCCGCACTTCAGCGTCGTGATCAGCCGTGCCGGCAGTGGCACCGGCGAACAGCTCGGCAAACCCGCCCTGCAGGAAGTGCAGGCAGTAGTCCAAACACCACGCCTCCAGCAGCACGTAGTACATGTAGATCGTCACCGGAATCAGCAGCGCCAATGCCCCCAGGCCCTTGGCCGGACCGCGCCGCCACATGGCGTACATGATCCCCGGAGCGCTGTTCTGCCCAAACCGCCCCCCCAGCCGCCCCATCGTCCACTCACACCACGCAATCGGAATGCCCACAACGAGAAAACTAAGGATGTAGGGGATCATGAAGGCGCCGCCGCCATTGTTGACGGCTACTCCGGGGAAACGCAGGAAATTCCCCAGCCCCACTGCCGAGCCGGCCACCGCCAGCACCACCCCAAGCCGCGATCCCCATTGCTCCTTGACCGGCAGCTTCAGCGGCTCCGTACTCATGAATCAGTCGTCTCCCATGTTCCGACTACCCCGGGACCGCCGCGCCGTCGGCAGCACCCGCGGGCTCTGGCAGAATAGACCGCACCTGACAGGCAGGTCGGCATGGTAAACCATCGCCAGCGTGCGTGCCAACGGTTGCCGTTCACCGCCGCTCTCTGTATTTTCCAGCCAAACCCTTCCAGCGGAGCAGCGCTCGTGGACTATCACCAACTCAGCAGTCGCCTCGACCAAATCACCGCCGCCGCCGCCGACTTCATCTGGTCCTTACCCCTGTTCCTCTTGCTCCTCGGCTGCGGCCTGGTCTTCTCCATCGTCACCAAGTTCGTGCAGTGGCGCATCCTCACCCACGGCTACGCCTGCATCCGCGGCCACTACGATCGACCCGACGACACCGGCCACATCAACCACTTCCAGGCCCTCTGCGCCGCACTCTCCGCCACCATCGGCCTGGGCAACATCGGCGGCGTGGCCGTCGCCGTCGCCCTCGGCGGCCCCGGCGCCATCTTCTGGATGTGGATCGTCGGCCTCTTCGGCATGACGCTCAAGTTCATGGAGTGCACGCTGGCCGTCATGTTCCGCGACGTCCGCGACGTCCCCGACCCCAGCGCCCCGGCACTCGCCCAACGCGACGCCGAAGCGCACGCCCTTGAATACGCCGGCCAGCCGCAAGCCACGCCCGACGTATCGCCGCAGGCCCGTGGCGAAGTCCGTGGCGGCCCCATGTGGTACATCCACAAGGCCCTCGTGGAGCCCCTCCGCGCCCGCGGCAACGGCTTCTGGCGCCTCTTCCGCCTCCTCGCGATTCTCTTCGCCGCCTCGACCGTCATCAACTCGTTCGCCAGCGGCAACATGTTCCAGGGCTGGAACATGTCCGACGTCCTCCTCAAGAACTTCCACGTGCCCACCTTCGCTTCCGCGGCGCTGGTCGCCTTCCTCGTCGCCCTGGTCATCATCGGCGGCATCAAACGCATCGGCAGCGTCGCTTCCCGCCTCGTACCCTTCATGTGCATCGTGTACGTCATCTCGGCACTCGTCGTCATCACCATGCACATCGACCAGGTGCCTTACTACCTGACGCTGATCGTCAAGTCCGCCTTCACCCCCGTCGCCGAAGGCGGCGCGTTCGTCGGCGTGACCGTCTGGATCGCCTTCCAACAGGGTCTGCGCCGGGCCTGCTTCTCGAACGAGGCCGGCGAAGGCTCCGCCGCCATGGCCCACGCCGCCGCCCGCACCGAGGAGCCGATCCGCGAAGGCGTCGTGGCCGGCATCGGCCCCTTCGTCGACACGCTCATCATCTGCACCATGACCGCTCTCGTGCTCCTGATGAGCGGCACCTGGAATCGCGCCCCCGTCGGCACCGTCGCCGCCGTGGACGACGCGCTCGTACGCGTCGAACTGGCCGACGAACTGCCACAGCGCTTCACCGACCTCTACCTCGACCGCATCCGCAACCCCCGCCGCTCGGGCAGCCAGTTCGCCATCTACACCACGCGCGACGCCGACCAACGGCTGGTGCAGGTCAAGGTCGGCATCCCGGAGAACCTCATCCCGGCCGAGGCCGGCCGCGACTTCGCCTGGGCTGAACTACCGCCCGTGACGCTCGATCTGTCCGCCGTCAGCGCTGCAAACGGCGCGCGCGTCGCCATCGGGCAACCCGTGCACCTCGACATGGAGGGCGCCGAGCTGACCCGCTTCGCCTTCGACACCACTCTCATGGGCTTCGGCGCCTGGGTCGTCACCATCGGCGTCTGCCTCTTCGGCTTCAGCACCATGATCAGCTGGAGCTACTACGGCGAAAAAGGCGCCGAGTACCTGTTCGGCCCCCAGGCCATCCTGCCCTACAAGTTCATCTTCGTCATTTGTGTCTTCCTGGGCATGATCGCCGAGAAGTTCCAGTGGGTGTACAACTTCTCCGACGCGGCGGTCGGGCTGATGGTCTTCTGGAACCTGCCCGCCGTGTTGATACTCTCACCGCACATCGTGCGCGCCGGGCGGGACTACTTCCGGCGACTGGACAGCGGCCGGATGCCGCGGGTACGCTGAAGTGCCCTGCGGAGTGTTCTGACCATGGCCATTCAGCCTGACAACTTGCATCACCACCGGCGCCACCAGAGTCGCGTTACGGCTACGCTGAAGGCCCTCATCCGCACGCGCATCACCGCCGGCGCCCTGGTCGTTCTGCCGATCCTGATCACGATCTGGGTTGTGTGGGTCGTGTTCTCCTGGCTGCGCTGGTGCTCGGAATGGCTGGTGCGCGCCGTTCTTACCAGTCAATGGCTGGGTGACCAGCTTCAGTCCTTGGGCATGACGTGGACCGGCTTCACCGCGCAGGAGCTGCGCGAGCCGAGAATTCAATGGTCGGTAGGCATCTTCTCGGTCGTTCTGACCTTCTTCCTCCTGTACATAATCGGCATGTTCGCGGCCAATATCGTCGGCCGCCGCGTGCTCGACCTTATCGACCAGATCGTCGAGCGCGTGCCATTGGCCAAAACGGTCTACCGCTCCATCAAGCAGATCATCGGCACGTTCTCGGGTGACAAGGGCCAGAACTTCCAGCGCGTCGCCCTGATCCCCTTCCCCAGCGAGAAGATGCGCTGCGTCGGGTTCGTCACCAACATCTTCCGCGACTCCGTCACCGGCGAAGAGCTCTGTTCCGTCTTCATCTCCACCACGCCCAACCCAACCACCGGCTATCTGCAGATCCTCAAACGCGGCGATATCACCGAGCTGGATTGGACCGTCGAGGAAGGCGTGCGCGCCGTCATGTCCGCCGGCATTCTCAAACCCGACTTCCTGACCATCGTCCCCAACAAGAACCTGCCCGCGGATGTGCGCGCCGGGCCTGACGTGTCCCTGCCCGAGGCGCCGCCTCCCGAGGGAACCAGGCCGGCAGGTGCGGGCTAGACCGTGGCTGTGGCGACCCCATGATCATCGACGTACACGCGTATCTGGACGGCCGGGCCGGTCGCGAGCTTACGCCAGCCGCAGTGCGCACCTACGCCGCCGCCGCCGGCGTGGATGTTCTCCTGGTGGGTAATCGCGCCGCGGCCGCTCGCCACGCCGGCGGATGCGACCTGGACGAAGCTGCCGCCAACCACGCCGGCCTGCTGACCAGCACCCCCTGCGGCATACTGCGCGTGCTCTACTGGGTCCGGGCTGGCGAGTTTGACAGCAACGCACACGCCTTTGCGGGCGCCCTGCACAGCGAGCCATTCGTCGGTGCTTTCTTCGCGCCCGCGCTCAACGACTTCGACGCCCGTGACGTCGAGCTCCTGGCGCCCTACCTGACGACGCTCGCGCATCTCGGCTTGCCGGCCATCTTTCGCGTCGCGTCTGACGAGCGCGCATCCGTGGACGCCGTGGCGGCGCTCGCCCGCCGGTACGCTAACCTGCCGATCATCCTGTCGGCCCCCGCCCTGGGCCGGAACTGGGCCAGCGCCGCGCTGGCCGCACGCCGCGCCTCTGGGCGGTTCCACGTCGATACCGCCGGGGCTCACCCCGACGAGATCAGCCGCGCAGTCAAGGACCTCGGCGCGCCCGCTATCCTGTTCGGAACCGGGACGACAGTTGGCTCTGACCAGGGAGCCGAAACCACCCGGGAGACTCTTGACGTCCTGCGCCGGCTGCTGACCCCGGAGGACTTCGCCCGCGTCACCGCCGGCAACGCCCAGGAGCTATTCCGACTCGTTCCCTAATCAACCCCCAACCGGCAACAAGAAGGCAAGGCCGGGAGGCGACCACCCGGCCTTGCCAGCCACCAAAACGCCCCCTCGCAGGGGTAAGGTACCAATCCTATATACGCCCCAGCCGCCGCGCGGTTCACGCCCTCATGCAGAAAACACCAACGCCGACACCGCCAGCGGAGCTTCGATATCGGAATCGCGCCGCCGGGCCGGCCAAACACCTTGATGAATGACCGCGAACTATCCGGCCAACAACTCCGCCAGCTTCTTCTCGGACGCGTCGCGCACCTGGTCGTGCAGGCTGCGGCCGTGCGAGTCCATCGTGACGACACACGGGAACTTCTCGACGCGGATCTGCCAGAAGGCCTCCGGCACACCGAAGTCCAGCTTGTGCACGTCCTCGACTTCCTTGACGCTCTCGGCGATCAGCGTCGCCGCGCCGCCGATGGCGTGCAGATACACCGCGCCATGCTCGCGACAGGCCGCCAGCGTCTTGTCGCCCATGCCGCCTTTGCCAATGATGCCGCGTACGCCGAAGTGCGCGATCACGTCAGACGTGTAGGGCTCCTCGCGGATGCTGGTGGTCGGGCCGGCCGCGACGAATTCGTACTTGCCGTCGGGCCGCTTGCGCACCACCGGGCCGCAGTGATAAATCACGCCGCCCGCCAGGCCCTTCTTCAACAGGTCATACATCGCCTTCTCGGCGGCCGGGCAGGTGCCGCGGATGAAGTTGTCCACCATGTACTTGTGGGCGGCGTCGCGCCCGGTGAACATCACACCGTTGACCAGCACGGAATCGCCGATCTTGAGCCGGCGAATGTCATCTACGCTGATGGGGATCGTAAGTTCTGTCGCCATGATTGCCTTACTCCTCTCGCGCGAACGCCGGACCACAACGGGCCCGGGTCGCGCTGGACCCGAGCATAACCGGCGCGGCGTCGCCGCATTGCTGGGCGGCCCGCCGGCGGAAATGACGCCGTCAGGGTGCCGTGATAGTCACCTTGCCGTCCTTGATGGTCATGAACTTGCGCCGGTCCGCCCAGCACATGTAAGCGATCGACACGAAGAACGACGCGGGCAGACGGTGCAGCTCGCCCATCTTGACGCCCAGCACGGTCGTCTTGCCGCCAAAGCCCATCGGTCCAATGTCCAGGTTGTTGATCTCGTGGTGCAACTGCTTCTCTAGGGCGTCCAGGCTGGGGTCCGGGTTGCTGTCACCCAGCGGTCGGAACAACTGCTCCTTGGCTTTGACCATGCTCGTGCCGCGATCACCACCGATCCCAACCCCCAGTATCCCCGGGGCGCAGCCGTAGCCCTGGGCCTTGTAGGCCGCATCAAGCACCGCTTGCCGCACGCCCTTCAGGTCCCGGCTGGCCGGAAACTCGGGCGAAGGCACGCTGTACTGACAGCCGCAGTTCTCCGACCCGCCGCCCTTGAGCACCAGCCCGACCTTGAGATAGTCGTGCTCCCACTCATGGAAGTGGATCGTGGGGAAATCCACGCCGGTGTTGTCCCCGGAGTTCTTGCCGGACAACGCCGCCACCGCGTTGGGCCGCAGGTAAGCGCGCTCCGTGGCCCGTCGCAGGGCGTCTTTAATTTGCGCGACAACCCGGCGCTGCGAGATACCTTCCGGGTGCCAGACGTAGAAGATCGGCGTGCCGGTGTCCTGGCAGATCGGCCGACCGCTGGCGCGCGACATCTGCACGTTCTCCAGAATCGTCTCCAGGGCGCCCGCCGCGGCCGAGCCGGGCGCTTCCTCCTTGCAGGCCGCTTCCAGGGCCGCCTCGATGTCAGGTGACAGGTCGGTCGATGCCGACTTGATCAGCTCAACCAGATGTTCCGTGATGTCTTCCATGGCAACCTCGCGCAAAAAAGATACCGAGCCGGCTTCATCACCGGGAATAGCGCATTATCCGCGTGCGCCCGACGCGGTCAACGTACGCGGTGCGTTCCCTTCCGGTCGGCCGCCGCCGATCAGATGCGTGAGATTCGGCCGCCTGAAGAAGACGTTCTCCCCATCACCCAGGATCGGCCGCGGATAACAGCGGCGCCGCCGGCCACGCTGCACATCAATGACGCGCGGCTCGGGGTGGAAAACCATCTCCGCCGTCACCTCCGCGGCGGAAACCGTCACCACCGTCACGCTCCCCATCGAAACCTCGAATCGGTCCGACGTGCCCAGTTGCAGCATGTCCGGACGCCCGGCGTGATGCCAGGCGCGGTGCGGCAGGTAGAGCACCGATCGCAGTATGGCCAGCAGCGGCGAGGCGTGACTGACCACGACCGCGCTAGCCTCACCCTGTCGCAGCCACACCCCCAGCCACCGCGCGCCACGCTGGCTCACCTCGAACAGCGACTCCGTGCGGTGCCATTCCTTCAGTTCAGAGCACGCACTGACCACCAGCTTCAGACGGGCGCCAATGCAATCGGCCGTCTGCCACGTCCGCGCCAGCGGCGAGCTGTACAGCGCAACCGGCGCATAAGCAGCCACCACCTCGGCCGCCTGGTGGGCCTGGTCCAGACCGATCGCTGACAACGGCGGCCCCGGCACCTCGTCCCCCGCCTGCCGCACACGGTAGTCCGGCAACCCGTGGCGCACCAGCAGCAGCCGGCGCGCCCCGGCGGTTAGGCTTCTGATAGCTGACAATCTCACACGCCCATTCCCGGCTATTCAGGGGCTATCGGCTGCGTCGTCGTCCTGCCCAGGCAGCATGCGCACGCCGGGCCCCAGTCGCAGCCGTACCTCCTCAATCAGCCACTCCGGGTTGAGTCGGAAGTCAGCCGCGGCCAGTCGGCCGGTCTGCAGCCCGGCGTAGACCTGGCGCAGACCATCCGCCATGTGCTCGAACGCGGCGGCGAGTTGCTGGTAGTCGCCCGGGCCAGGGTCGTAGCGCCAGTGCCCGTCCACGAGCTGAAACCGCGTCCGCCGCGCCGGCAACTGCCCGTCCACCAGGAACGAAACGGTGGCGGTCTCGCCAGCAATGGTCTCGCCCAGCAACTCCACGTACTTGCTGAAAACGTCCAGGTGATACGCCCGCCGACTCTGATCGATCGCCTGTGCCGTGCCCAGGCCGACCTCCGCCTCCACCAGCTCGCAGAGCTCCGCGTTGGCCAGCACAAAAGCATCGACGGCCAGCAGCGTCGCCACCACGTCCTGCGCCCGCAGCGGAACCGTCAACTCGCGTATCTGTCCGTAGTCGCGCTCCGCACGGGCCGCGATGAGCTGCGCCGCAACTTCGCGCGGCCCAGCCCGCCCTGTCGTTGGCTGCGGTGCCGCCGTCTCCGGCCCGCGCTCACAGCCCACCCCGGCCAGAAACAGCGCCGCCAGCAGCGCGGCCGCACCGCCGGCCAAGCCAGAGTGTTGCATACGGTGACGGTCTGGTGAACTCATCGCACGCGGCCTAGGGATTCCCCGAACTATCCAGCTTGAGTGCCGCACCCGGATCCAATCGGCAAAGTCGCGCAAAAAGCTGCCCGGTGCGCTGCACATCCTCTGGCGCCGGCTTGGGCTTCAGCCGTCGCAGACACTCCAACAACAGCACCACCACCTCGCCCACCAACTCCGGCTCCCAGTCCGTCAGCCCGTACTCCTCGGCCTGCCGGTCCAACTCCTCCAGCAGACCCGCGGCCAGGTTCAGCCGGTTCATGCCAACCAGCAACCGCGCCAACTCCACCTGGGCCCGATAACGCTGCCGGCGGCCCGCCGCAGTCGCAACCATGTCCGACAGCCGGGCCACGGCCTCGGTCGGCTTGGATTCGCTCAGCAACTTGCGTGCTTCGACGGCGGCCTCCGCGACGCAATCGCCCGCAACCGCGTGGCCGTCCCCGCCCTGCACCGCCAGTTCACCAATCCAGGCTTTCGTAACCCCGTCAGCCAGCGGCGTCCGATCCTTGAACGTCAGGTCAAACAGCGCCGGCAGACGCGCGTGCAACGCCGCCGCGGCCGTCACAACGGCATCGTGCGCCACCCCCCAGGCCGGCCCCAGTCCCTTCAACGCCACCGCCACGTACCGCTGCAAGTCCAGCCACAATGGCGTGACCGCGAACTGCCCCTCCGCCTCGCCCAGCAGTTCCTGCCAGTTGCCCGCCTGGGCCAGGCCGTCGAGCGCCTGTCGTCGTTGCGGCGGAATCGGCGGAAGGAATCCATCCTGCGGCGCCGCGCGCAAGCCGCCGAAATGAGCCGCGCGCATGAGCTGATAAGACCGCCCGTCCTGACTGTCCTGCGCAAACAGGTACTTGGCAATCCGTACGATAGCCTGAACCGCCTGCGCCGCCGACGTAAACGTCTCCGGGACCGCAGCGCCGGCCAGCGCTGCGGCGGGCGCCATGCCCGCCGTCGCGCCACTCGTCGCCGTGCCCGGGCCGCCCGCCGCCTCCCGCGGCTCGGCCGCCGCATACTTCTCCTGGAGCGCTCGCAGCGCCCGCTTCAAACTCGCCAGGTTAGGCACGTTCGGCAGCGTGCGAAACAACTCCTCCACCGTGGTCGCCAGCTTGTCGACCCCCTCGGCACACTGTTCCAGCGCGGCACGCTCGTCCGCGCGCGGCTCGCGCTTGATGCGCCCCTCTCGCAGCTCAACCTCCGACAACAGCCGGTCTGCCAGGTACTGCACCGCGTTGTACCGCCCCATCGGCGGCGTAACCTTGGGAAAGCACTTCTCCCAGAAGTTCCGCAGGAACTCCCCGTAAGTCTCCAGCCCGGACGCCAACCCCGCATAGCCGTGACGTTGGAACAACCCCACCGCCAGATACGTCATCACCAGCAGATCCTTGGACTTCGTCTTGAGAATCTCGGTCGCCAGGTCAACCACGCGCGGCCATTCAACCACCTCGCCCGTCAGCGATCCGAGCCGATCCAACTGCCCCTGCAATTGCTGGAACGACTCCTCGTAACGACACGGATCGCCCACCGGTCGATCCGCGCTGATCGCCTCACGCCCCAGCGCCACAATCTCATCATGATTCGGAAGCGCCATCTACTGTCACCTCACCCGCTCGGTTCACCGCACGTGGCCGCGGATATGCAAGGCGCACGCACACCCTCAGCGGTGCCTGCTGCCGGCGGCCGCCCAGTGCGACCCGCTGTCCACAATATGTCCCCAGACGCCACCGGGCAAGCCGACCGCCACTTCTCCGGTTGATCCCCGGCTGCCTGCTCGGCTACCTCTTCAACTGGTTCACGAAGAATGCGGCTCCGGCTTAGCTCACCACGTCTTGAGCAGGGCAATGCCGGACGCGCCGGTATACGGATCTACGAACGGCAGCACCTTCATGCCGAACAGCTCGGGAAACTCCGCCTTGTCGTTCCGCGCGATGGAGGTCCCGACGATATAGCCCATCATGGCCCCGAAGACCACGTCGGAGAAGTCATGCACGCGCGAGTCGATCCGCTGGTAGCCGACCAGCCCGGCCAGCGCCAGCGACGGCACGCCCACCCACGGACCGTAATACTCGTTCAACACCGCCGCCGCCGTGAACGCGCTTGACGTATGCCCGCTGGGCCACGCCAGGCTCACGCCGTCGGGGGCGCGCGTGTTGGCGGACGCCTTCAGAATCATCGTCGCGGTCCCGTTGACCGCCAGCGCGGTCGTCAGTGACTTGGCGAATTCGTGCTGCTTCTCGTTCTCCCACAGCGCGCTGGTCAGCCACACCACGCCGGCCGCCGCGAAGTGCGTCCCTGGGTTCCCCAGCAGTTGAATCGGCTCATCGAAGTCGCCCAGTTGCGGACGCCCCTCCGTACGCCGCCGAATTGCATCATCAACGCCTGTCCCGCGAATCGCGACACTGGCCCCCATGGTGGCAGTCAGCACCAGCGCGTTCTCCAGGTCCCAGAAGGAGGTCTTGAACCCGCGCCAGAAGCCGTGCGTCAACAGATCGTACGATTCCCGGCCCGCGCGGCGCCAGATGCTCCGTCGCTTCCCAGGCTCCGGCCCCTCCGCCTCATCCGCGGAACCGTTCGCCGGCTGCCACTCGCCAGGCTCCTCATAGCCGCCGAACATCCCCAGCGTTACGAATGCGTCGTCGTATTCCGCGCCGGCCGGAGTCCACGCGGCTTGTGCGACGCGCGGCCCACGCGCCGCCGAGTCTCCCCGACCCACGCCCTCCAGTTGCGTCGCGCGATAGTACTCCAGCGCCTCGTCCATCACCCGCTCGCTGATCTCGGACCCCGAGCGCGCCGCACAACCCGACCACGCGCCCACGAGCAACATGAGCAGCGCGACCCGCACCAACGCAACTCCGCGGCTGCCGAAGCAAACTGACATCACCCGCCTCCTCGCACCTGTCCAATCCATCAACCGCATAGACATGTCTCGTCCCCACAGCAGGTTTAGTATTCGGACCTTGCCGGCAGCATCCTAACCGCACCGCAATCCTGACGCACATGGCCGCCGGCCGCCGCCTCCTCAGGCGCCCAACTTGGCACTGCCGCGGTATTATGCCCACAACGTCGCCGGGGCCGGCGCCCCGCCCAGCGAATTTCGGATAACCTCGTGGGTTTTTCCGATCCTGTCCGTTAGTACTGCTATAAGATGACGCCTCTTGGCGATGCCGAACTAATCGAGGCCGCCGGCCAGGGCGATGCGGCCGCTTTCGAAGCCTTGGTCCGACGCCACCAGCGGGGGATCGTCCAATTCGCGCACACATTTCTGGGCACGCAGGATCGCAATACCGCCGAAGACGTGGCCCAGGACGTCTTCCTCGCCGCTTGGCGGGCCGCCCCCCGCTTCCGTGCCCACGCCCAGGTCTCCACCTGGCTATACCGCATCGCTGCAAACGCCTGCACCAACCACCGTCGCCGCCAGCGCCTCCGGCTCGTCACGTCGCTAGACAATCACACTACGCCGGACGACACC
The DNA here is from genome assembly GCA_964647015.1 of uncultured Planctomycetales bacterium. Lineage (GTDB taxonomy): Bacteria > Planctomycetota > Phycisphaerae > UBA1845 > Fen-1342 > JAAYXS01. The sequence goes on from CAZYGM010000068.1 coordinate 11,154, forward strand.
ATCTCCGCGACAAGTGACACTGCCGAAAAGACTTACGCAACCGAGCAAAGCGACCAGGTTCGCGCCGCCATAGCCGCGCTGCCCGATAACCAGCGCCTCGCGCTCATTCTCCGACATTACCAGGGACTCTCTTACACGGAGATATCGGACGTCCTTGAGACCTCCGTCTCAGCCGTCGAATCACTCATGTTCCGCGCCCGCCGCAGCTTGGCCGCCGCCCTGGCCCGCCAAGATTCCGAACCCCCGCCGCAAGTTACCACCAGAACGGACGTCTAATCATCGGCGGCCGGACCGAACCGACCGCGCGAGGCCGGACATGCGATGCCGCGAAACGCAGAAGCTGCTCTCAAATGATCTGGACGGCGAGTTGAACGAACGTCGTCGGCCGGCTCTCCAGGCGCACGTGGACAACTGCCCACACTGCCGGCAGTTCGCCGCCGACCTGGCCCGCTGCCGGTCGGCTTTGCAACAGGTCGTCCTGCCCGAGCCGCGCCCCGACTTCACCGACCGCCTCATGAAACGCGTCGCGCTTACCCCCCAGCCGCGCGGCTTGCGCCCGGGGCTCGTGCTGCTGCAACTGAGCCGGGCCGCAGCGGCCGTGCTGGCCCTGGCCGGCGGCATCTACTTAGCCCGCTCGATGAACGGCGCGCCCAACGCCCACCAAGTGGCCGCCGAAGAAACCGTGCAGAGCTTCTACGCCGACTGGTTCGAGCCGCTGCCGAGCGAATCGCCCGCGGCCCAGTTCGTCGGTCTCCTGCGGGCAGCGGAGGATTAGACCATGCGATCGCTATTCTGGCGTGGCAACTTGCTGTGGCTGTTGCTCGTGGTCTCGCTGGCATTCAACGTGGGCTTCGGCACGACCTTCGGCGTGCGAACCTACCAGCGCGGCTGTGTGGGGATGCCGCTCGGTGACGCGGGTTGCCTGCAGGGCCTCGATGACAAGCTGAATCTCACCGCTGAGCAGCGGGCCCACCTGACCGCCTCGCGCGCGGCCCTGCTGGAGCGCGTTGCCCAGACTCGCCACGAACTGGTCGCCGAACGGGACGTCCTGGCCGGTCTCCTCGCCCAGCCCGTGCCGGACCGCGAAGTAATCGGCCGACAACTCGACCGCATCGCCGCGCTGCAGCGCCAGGCACAGGCGCACGTTATCGAACATCTCCTGGCTGAGAAGAGTCTGTTGCTGCCGGAGCAGCGCCGCTTGTTTGACGAGTTCGTGATTCGTTGTGTCTGTCCGCCCGGGCGCTGTTGCCCCGGAAGTACTGAGGAAAGCTGCGCGGCGCCGGCTCCGTGCGGCGGCCCGCAGCAGCCGCCCTGCGCGGGCGGCGAACGGCCGTAGGTCCCGGATCGCGCGTGGAATCATGCGACCAGCCGGACCCTGCCGGCCTACGTGGAAAGAAGCGGGATCACCCTGCATCCAAGTTCGTCAAGGTCTTACTGAGAAACGGAGTGCATCCAATGAAGAAGTTTGCGTTCGCGATGACTATGGCCGTGGCCCTTACGGCCTTCGCCGGCTCGGCCTGGACTTTCGCCGGTGGCCCTGACATCAGCGCCGTGCTGCGCGGCGGCGCCACCGGCCAGAATGCCCAGGACCTCCTCGCCAACCCAGCCTGCAATCCCGCCGCCTGTGCCGCAACGTGTCCCGGCGCGGCGTCGTGCGGCATTCAGTTAGCCGGCGGGCAGCCGCCCGCCGCGCCGCAGCCCCCAGCACCCACTGCGGGGCCGGGTATGTGCCCTTGTCCCGCCCACAGCCCGCAGATGAGCGGGCCGGCGGCTGGATGCATATGCGGCCCAGGCTGTTGTGCCATGGCTCAATGCCAGCCCGGATGCGTGTGCCCGTGCGGCGGCCACCAGCTGCGCGGACCGGCAGCCGGATGTGTCTGTGGGCCGGGGTGTTGCGCGATGATGGGCTCTCGCCCCGCCGCGTGTGCTCACCACTGCTGCGGACCGCAGATGTGTGGACCGGCGGCCAAGTGCGCCCCTGGCCCGGGTTGCTGTCCGACGATGGGCGCTCGCCCGGCCGCGTGCACGCACCCGTGCTGCGGGCCGCAGATGCGTGGACCAGCGGCCGGGTGCATCTGTGGGCCGGGGTGTTGTGCGGCGATGGGCGCTGGCCCGGCCGCGTGTGCACACCACTGCTGCGGGCCGCAGATGCAAGGTCCGGCTGCCAGGTGCATCTGCGGGCCGGGGTGTTGTGCGGCGATGGGTGCTGGCCCGGTCGCGTGCACGCACCCGTGCTGCGGGCCGCAGATGCACGGTTCGGCGGACGGCTCGCCCCAGGGTCCACCGGCGGCTGGAAAGCCGCAACTTCGCCGACCGGCCGGCCGCGCCGTGGCTGGCCCGGCCGCGCAGCGTCCGGTCATTAAGCCGGCCCGCCCGCCCGCCTGCGGAATGCCCGGCTGCCGCGCCCAGCGGGCCTGCGGACAGCGCGGGTAGAAGCCAAGCTGTCGCCCGACGAACGGGGCGTGCGCCGCTGCCAGCCAGTCACGCACGCCCCGTTGCGCGCCGCCACAGCGCGTTTCGCGGCACAAGCCTACAACAAGTCAATCGGATCCACGTCCACTCGAAACCGCTGCACGCGCGGCGACAGCAGCTTGCGCGCCCCCGCTTCCCGCAACAATCGCGACACGCTGCCGTCCCGCGGCCCGCGTATCAACACTTCAAACCGTAGCAGCGTCCGTCGCCGTGGCATGAAGCACGCCAGCGCGCTGCCCACAGCGATGCGCGGGTTCACGCTCGCCGCCAGCGCCCGCAACTCCTCCGCCACGCGCCCCGCCTCCGTCCGCGCCCGCCCCGGCCGCGCATCGCCAAGCACCAGCCGCGCCAGCCGCGTGAACGGCGGATAGCCCAGCCGGCGACGCACCGCCAGCTCCACCTCCGCGAACGCCGCGTAGTCCATCCGCAATGCGTGCCGAACCGCCGGCGCATCCGCGTCCGCGCATTGCACTATCGCCAGCGACGACCCCTCCCGCCGGCCCGCCCGCCCCACCACCTGCATCACCAGTTGAAACACCCGCTCGCCCGCGCGGAAGTCCGCCAACGCCAGCGCCGCGTCCGCATCAATCACACCCACCAGCCGCACACCCGGAAAATCCAGACCCTTCGCCACCATCTGAGTCCCCACCAGGATGTCTGCCGCACCCGCCTCGAATGCCTCCAGCGCCTTGGCGTAATCCTCCCGCCGCCGCATCGTGTCACTGTCCAGCCGCAGGCAGCGGGCCGCCGGGAACATCCGCACCAGTTGCTCCTCCAGCCGCTGAATCGCCAGCCCTACCCGCTCCAGCCGGCCGCCGCAGGTCTCGTCCAGGCACGCCCGCGGCACATCCTGCCGCACACTGCAATGGTGACAGCGCATCTGCTCGTCCGCCTGGTGATAAACCAGCGCCACCCCGCACCGCGGACAGCTCACCGCCAACCCGCACCGGCGACAGCGCAGATGCGGCGCATAACCCCGCCGGTTATGCAGCAGCAGCGCCTGTTGTGACGCGGCCAGCGTCTCCCGCAACGCCTCCGCCAATTCCTCCGACAGCACGCCCGCACCCGGCTCGTACTGCGCCCCATCGACAACCCGCACCTCCGGCAGCCGCGCCGTGCCCACCCGCTCCGGCAACTGCAACAACCGGTAGCGCCCCAGCGTGTGCGCGTTGTGCCACGTCTCCAACGCCGGCGTCGCCGACCCCAGCACCACCGGCACCTGCTCTACCTGCCCGCGCTTG
>CAZYGM010000069.1:0-14834 GCA_964647015.1 uncultured Planctomycetales bacterium
ACATGACGGCGCTGAAGCCGTTGATGTCGAGAACGCTGTACTCGGCCAGCGTGATGTGATCCGCAGCGCAGGCCAGGGCGTAGGTGCCATTGCCGGCGTAGTCGAGGTAGCAGTAGATTGGCTTGCCGCGTTCGCGGAAGGCGCGCAGGGCGCGTGAGAGCTCCTCAATCTGCGCCAGGCTCATAGCTGGGTTTTCGATGATCAGGGCCATGCCCGCGATCTCGCTGTTGTCGGCGGCCTGGTTGATCAGTTTGAGCCATTCGTAGAGGGTCTTCTGCTTTTCGCCGGCGAGGGCGGCCAGGAACTGCACGCCGTCCGCCGGGGCCTCGGCCACAGGGCCACTGAGGCGTACGCGCAGCACTTTGCGGGCGGCGTGGGCGGAGTCGGGCAGCATCCACAGGGCGGCGGCGACAACGAGAATCGGCCAGCCCAGCAGCCTGTTAGCATTACGAAGCATTACGGTTCCTCCTGGAGGTTGCGTTGCACCGCACGGCCGGCCGGGTTGGCCGGCCGGCCGCGTGACGCGACCGCGCATCCGGCGCTGTTCTCCGGCGGACCATGCTCACCGGGCTGCATTATATGGGGCGCCGCGGGCGCGTGGCTGTCCGAACTTGTCGGAATATGAATCGCGCTGCAGCGGGGCATTAGCGGGTAGCGGGCGCGTCCCGGAGGCTGGTCGGCGGGGCGCGTTGTCCTGTTGCGCGGTGCGGCCTATAATTCGCCGCATGAGTTCAGTAACGCACTTCTCAGAAGCTGTCATCGTGATGCTGTTGAGCTGTCTGGCCGTTGAGGCGGTCGCGGCCGGCGGGGCGGCGGACGTGGCGGTGGCGCAGCCGGATCCGCAGCGCGGGGAACAGTACCGCGAGCGTCACGTGCTGGATCCCGACATGGATGAATGGGTGCCCCGGCCGGCTGAGCCGGAGGCGCAACCGGTCGGGGCGCTGGACGAGGCGCGCGCCCTGCTTACGGATGGGCGCTGCCGGGCGGCCCGCAAGCTGCTCCAGGAGTGGGTGGACGAGAATCCCGATCACGAGCGCTATTTCGAGGGGGTGTTTCTGCTGGGCGAGGCCCTGTTCGAATGCGGGGATTACTACCGCGCTTACGAGCAGTACGAGCTGGTCGTGGAGAACACGGCGGGTGAGCTGTTCCGCAAGGCGTTGCGGCGTGAGAAGGATGTAGCGCTGGCCTTTCTTTCGGGCCAGAAGCGGATTGTGTGGAAGGTGTTGCGGCTGCCGGCCCACGACGAGGCGATCGAGATTTTGGACCGGATTTGGGAGCGCGTGCCGGGCACAAGCCTGGGCGAGGAGGCGCTGCGCATCAAGGCCGACTACTTCTTCAACAAAGGTGACATGGATTTGGCCCAGGACGAGTACGCCCACCTGGCGCGCGAGTACCCCGGCGGGCGCTTCGTGCAACTGGCCATGCTGCGCAGCGCGGAGGCGGCCGAGGCCGCTTTTCCCGGGATCCGCTTCGATGATCGGCCTTTGCTGGAGGCGGGCGTGCGCTATGAGCAGGTGCGGCGGGCTTTCCCGGTGTACGCGGAGCGGGAGCGGGTGCCGGAGCGGTTGACGGGCATTCGTCAAGCGCGGGCTGAGAAGGACCTGGACATCGCCGGCTGGTATGCGCGCACCAGGCAGCCGGCGGCGGCGGAGTTCTACTACCGGCTGGTGCTTGAGGACTGGCCGGACACGCTGGCGGCGGCTGAGGCCCGGCAGGGTTTGCGGGGCCTGGGGGTTGACGTCGAGTCGGAGGAGTATCCGCCGTGACGGTGCGTGGCGTGGTGACGCTGATGGGGCTGCTGCTGGCGGTGGGTGCGGTGTCGGTGGGCTGCGGCTACCGGGCCGGAGAGTTGCACCGGCCGGGGATCGAGACGGTCCATGTTGAGATTTTCGCCTCGCAGGAGTTCCGGCGGGACCTGGAATTCAAGCTGACGGAGGCCATTAAGAAGCGGGTGAACCTGGACACGCCCTATCGCCTGGCTGCGCGAGCGGAGGCCGATACTATACTAAAGGGTGAGGTGCTGGAGGTGCGGCAGGCCGCGTTTGCCACGGATTATGAGTCGCGGCTGCCGCGTGAGAAGCAGCTTACGCTGGCGGTGCGGGTGCAGTGGCAGGACCTGCGGACCGGCCGCGTATTGGTCGATCAGCCGGTAGAGTTGCAGGCGGCGGATTATCTCACGCCGACCGGCGAGACGGAGGCGCTAGCGCAGGAGCGGGCGATTGATCGCATGGCGGCGCGGATCGTCGCCAAAATGTACCGCGACTGGTGATGTCCGGTTTACGGGGCGGCGTCGCCGCGTCGATATCGAATAAGGGCCATGGCAGACGACCCGAAACCACCGCGTGAGCCGCGCAGCGACGGTCCTGGTGGGCCGCCCCGGCCGCCTACGCGCATGTCGCGCGGGGCCTTCGGGTGGATAATGATCGCCGGCCTGGCGATCATGCTGCTGTTCCTGTTCAACCAGGGGGCGAGCCAGGGCAATCGCATTTCGATAGACGAGTTCTGGACGCATGTTCAGAACGGGAACGTGAAAGAGGTGGTCATCAAGGAAAATGTGATCACCGGTGAGTTTCGTAATCCGCTGCCGCACGGCGATGCCAAGACGACGAAGTTCGAGTGCACGTATCTGAATGCGGCCGATAATCTGGAGGATATTCGCAAGGGGATTCAGGAGAAGAGTCCGCGGGAGGTGAAGATTGCCAGTGAGGCCGGCAACAGCCTGCTGGTCAGCGTACTGATTTCCTTCGTGCCGTGGATTCTCATCTTCGGTTTGTTGTGGTTCCTGGTGTTTCGGCAACTGCGGCAGGCGGGGGGCGGGCCGGGCATGCTGGGCAATTTTGGGCGCAGCCGGGCCCGTCTGACTACGAAGGAACACACGAACATCACCTTCGCCGACGTGGCCGGCATCGACGAGGCCAAGGAGGAGGTCTACGAGGTCGTCGAGTTCCTGAAGAACGCCAAGCGATTCCAGCGGCTGGGCGGACGCATTCCGCGGGGCGTGCTGTTGATCGGAGAGCCGGGTTGCGGCAAGACGCTGCTGGCCAAGGCCATCGCGGGCGAGGCGGACGTCCCGTTTTTCTCGATCAGCGGCAGTGACTTCGTCGAGATGTTTGTCGGCGTGGGCGCCTCGCGCGTGCGCGACCTGTTCCGGCAGGCCAAGGAGAACTCGCCCTGCATCATCTTCCTGGACGAGATCGACGCGGTCGGACGGCGGCGCGGCGTGGGCTTCAACGGCGGCGGCCACGACGAGCGCGAGCAGACGCTCAACGCCATTCTCGTCGAAATGGACGGCTTCGAGAGCAACGACCAGGTGATCGTTATCGCAGCCACCAACCGGGCCGACGTGCTGGACCCGGCCCTGGTGCGTCCGGGCCGCTTCGATCGGCAGGTGTATGTGCCGTTGCCGGATGTGAAGGGGCGGTTCGAGATCCTGCGCGTGCACGCCCAGAAGGTGAAGACCAAGCCGCCAATCGAGCCCAAGCTGCAGCGGCTGGCCCGGGCGACGCCCATGTTCAGCGGGGCGGACCTGGCGGCGATCATCAACGAGTCGGCCTTGCTGGCGACGCTGGCCGGCAAGGAAGCCGTGGACATGGATGATCTGGAGGAGGCGCGCGACAAGGTGCGTTGGGGGCGGGCCAAGCGCAGCCGCGTGGTGGAGGAGCGGGATCGCGAGTTGACCGCCTATCACGAGGCGGGCCACGCGGTGGTGCAGACGCTGCTGAAGGATGCCGACCCGGTTCACAAGGTCAGCATCATTCCGCGCGGGCCATATGGCGGCGCGACATTCTCGTTGCCGGAGAAGGATCGCCAGACGTACAACCGCTCCTACATCGAGGCGGGGTTGCGGGTGTTGTGCGCCGGTCGGTTGGCGGAGGAGTTGGTCGGCGAGGACATGAACTCCGGGGCGGCCGGCGACATCAAGCAGGCGACCGCCATGGCCCGGCACATGGTCACGGAATGGGGCATGAGCGATCGGGTCGGCTTTGTCTATGTGGGTGAAGAGCCGCTCTCGCAGCGGGCGATGCCGGACTTCGGTTTGGGCAAGGGCATGGCCCCCAAGACGGCCGAGCTGATCGACCAGGAGACGAAGCGCATCATCGACGAGGCCTACGCCGACGCCCGCCGCATTCTGACGGAGAATCGCGACAAGCTTGAAGCGGTGGCGCAGGCGCTGCTGCGGTATGAGACGCTGGACGGGGAGGAAGTTCGCAAGCTCATCGCCGGCGAGTCCATCGACCGCCCGACGGTGGCGGACCTGATCAACGCCGAGCAGGAGCGGCGGCAGAGCGCGCCGCCCGTGGCCCGGCCCGTCCGGCCGCCGACCGACGAGGAGGAGGCCGGACCGCTGCCCAGTCCGGCATAATTGGGTGGGGGTGCCGGGGGGTTCGTGTTCAGCCTGATTGGTGGCGGATGGCGCGGATGTGCTCCGGCGTGGTGCCGCAGCAGCCCCCGACGATTGCCGCGCCCAGGTTGAGCCAGCTTCGCGCGGTGCGCCCGTATTCATCTGCATCCATCATCTGCCCATATGTCCAGCCGGGGATGGGCGCGGCATTGTTGACGTGCGCGTAGGCGGCCAGCGGCAGCGTGGTCAACTGGCGCAGTCGCGGCAGCAGCGTGGTTAGGCCGCGCGGCGGGATGCAGTTCACGCCGACAGCCAGCGGACCGAACGGGAGGGCGGCTGCGACGGCGTCGGCCAACGGCTCGCCGCCCAGCAGCTCGCCGGTCTCTTGGGTGGTGAAGGAGATGACGAACGGCAGTGTGAGCGTGGCGGCGGCTTCGGCCGCGGCGCGGGCCTCCCGGATTGTGGTCATGGTCTCGATCCAGATCAGATCGGGGTGGGCCGCTTGGAGCCACGCCATCATCTGGCGGTGCTCGGATTGCAGCGTCGCGGCGGTTGGCACACGCTGCGGGCAGTAGCAGTCCTCCACGGGCGCCACGCTGGCCGCGACCAGGATGCGGAGGCCGGCTGGCCGCGGCGGGGCGGTGGCATCGGCGACGGCGCGACGGGCGAGCGCGACGGCTAGCTGATTGAGCCGGGGGCCGTCAGCAGTTCGGCCGGCCCGTGCCAGAGTGCGGACATTCGTGCGGAACGTGTTGGCAGCGATTATGTCAGCGCCGGCTTCGATGTACTCGCGATGAATGGCCGTGACCACATTCGGGGCGCTATCCAGCGCCGCCGCGGACCAGAGTGGCAGGGCGGCGGGGATGCCGCGGCGCTCGAGCTCCGTGCCGGTGGCTCCGTCCAGCACGCGCGGGGCCAGGCTGAGTTGGCGGTGGACTTGATCGGCGGTCAGGTCCATGCGGCAATCTCCCGTGGGGAGGGGCTACCCGTGCGGCCGGCTCCCAGTATCATACGCCGGAGAGTGGTTTGGCGTCCCGCGCGGCACGAGCGCCGCGCCTCGGCCGGTCCCGAGCAACAGGCATGGGTATGAGCGCTAGCATGCTGATTCGTGGTGGGCGGGTGATTGATCCGGCCCAGGACATTGACGAGGTGATGGATGTGGTGATTGCCGGCGGGCGCATCGCCGCCCTGGGGCGCGCGGCGCCGGGGGCCGGCGAGGTGCTGGACGCGGCGGGTCTGATCGTCACGCCCGGCCTGATCGACATGCATGTGCACTTGCGCGAGCCGGGACAGGAGGATGCCGAGACGGTTGAGACGGGGACGGCGGCGGCGGCCTCCGGCGGGTTCACCGCGGTCGCCTGCATGCCGAATACGTTGCCGCCGCTGGATTCGGACTCGGAGATTGAGTTTGTGTTGCGGCAGGCGGCCCGGGGGGTCCAGGCGCGGGTGTACCCGATTGGGGCGCTGACGAAGGGGCGCGAGGGCCGGGAACTAGCGGAGATCGGGCTGATGGTGCGGGCGGGGGCGGTGGCGTTTAGCGACGATGGAGTGGGCATCGCCGATGCGGGGGTTTGCCTGCGGGCCATGCATTACGTGAGCATGTTCGACCGCCTGTTCATCCAGCACTGCGAGGAGAAGTCGCTGAGCGGCGGAGGCTGCATGACGGCCGGCCGCACCGCCACGCGCCTGGGGCTGCCCGGCATGCCGGCCATTGCGGAAGACCTCATGGTGCAGCGCGACCTGGTCCTGGCCGCGCAGACGGCGGTGCGCTACCACGTGGCGCATGTGTCTACGCGTGGGGCGGTCGAGTTGGTGCGGCGGGCCAAGCAGGCGGGGCGCGCCGTGACGACCGAGGTGTGCCCGCATCACCTTCTGCTGACGGACGAGGCCTGTTCGACGTATGATCCGAACTTCAAGATGAACCCGCCCCTGCGCCCCCAGGCGGACGTGGATGCCTGCATCGCCGCCGTCGGCGACGGCACCATCGACTGCCTGGTCAGCGACCACGCGCCACACGGTCGCCAGGACAAGGAGCATGAATTCCAGGATGTGCCGTTCGGGATTATAGGACTGGAGACGGCACTGGGCTTGTTCATCAAGGCCCTCATCGAGCCGAAGATCATTGACTGGCCGCGGCTCGTGTGGGCCATGTCCACGCGGCCGGCGGAACTACTGCGCGTGACCGGTGGCACGCTGAAGGTCGGCGTGCCGGCTGATGTCACGATCATCGACCCGGAACTGGAATGGACGGTCGATGTCGAGCAGTCCCGCTCGAAGAGCCGCAACACGCCGTTCGACGGGTGGAAGCTGCGCGGCAAGGCCGTGGCCACGCTGGTGGACGGGCAAATGCAGTATCGCGCGGCGCCGCTGTCCTGAGGCCCGCCAAAACGGGCGGGGCTAGCCCCACGACCAGGCATACTTGTGCTTGAAGTGGTGGTAGTGCAGGCCGATGGCGCGCATGGCGAAGATGGTCAGGTAAAGCATCGCCAACTGGAAGGCCGCGCCTTGAGCAGCGGCCCGACCGGCCCCCGCGCCGATCCAGACCGGTCCCGTCGTTTCAGGCATCACAACCGCCGCGATGATCATGACCGCCACGCAAGCATACACTGCCAGGACGGCGATGATGTACGCGCCGAATGAGCGGAAGATGGTCGCGGCGATGAGGTCGAGCCGAAGCACTGATTCCATACTGCCGGCGGCGATGACCAGGAGGAGCATCGGCCAGGTGAACAGACCGAACATGAGCAGCAGGAGTAAGATGGCCGAGCCGGCGATGTCGCGCAGTTGCGGGACCCCGCCGGTCCCGCTGAAAAGGGAGGTTGTCAGGTTGCCGCCGGCCAGAAGCAGGTCCAGCAGCAGGAACACTCCGATGGGCGCCAGGGCGATGGCATAAGCTAGCAGCATTTTCATCCACGGCACGAATACGTCGTCCATCAGGCCGCCCGTGAGCGTGACCTTGGGCAGGTCCTCTTCCCCGCCGGCAGCGTTAAGCACGGTGCCGAAGAGGAAGGACCAGTACCAGCCGGTGATGAGGATAGCGCCGATGCTGCCGAAGAAGCCCCCGTAGGTTCCGATGAACGTCCTGATGCACAGCAGCACGCCCACGACGATGAAGGTGGCCAGGTTGTCGGCGACGAACGGGAGGCGGAACGACCGGCCGAGCGTGCGGAAGTAGGCGCTGTAAGCATCGGCAGATTGCGCCGGGGCCGGATTGGCCAAATCGGGCGCGCGTGCCATGGGCAGGACAGCGGGTGTGGGCTCTTCGGCGGTGGGGGTGGTGGCGGGGGCTGGCGGCGCCGCGCCTTGGCCGCCGCCGAGATCCTCAAGCGAGGTGAGGGCCAGCTTGCCGCTGTCGGGTTGCGGGTCCGGGATGAGGAAGTGCTTGCCGCAACGCTTGCAGCGGGCCCGTTTTCCGGGGGCGGAATCCGGAATCTTGTAGCGAGTATCACAGGATGGACAGCGGACCACCCTCACGACCTGCTCCGCGCTGCGCCTGGTCAGAGATCATCTTAGCCGGCGGCAGGCCGTAGTGTGGCGGGGCCGTGGGCGTGACGCAAGCGGTATGAGCAGCGCCGCAGCGCAGTGGCGCGGATCAGCCGTCGGGGGCGTCGCTCGCGGTGGGGCTGCCGGCCGTCTGTGGGGCGTGGACGGCTTCGTCGAAGCGTCCGCCGGCGAATGCGTCAGTGGTAGCGGGCGCCGGCAGGAGCGCCTGCTGCCGCTCATCGACGTGCAGCAGCACGGCATCGCCGGCCTGCAGACCGGCGACGACCTCGATCATGCTGTCGCTGGCCCGCCCGACGGCAACCTCGACGCACTCATCGCTGGTGGTGCGGCGCACGAAGACGTAGCTCTTGGAGCCGCGGGTGAAGACACACTGGACGGGCACGGCCAGCACGTCGCGCAGTTCGTCGATCAGGATTCTGACTTCGGCCGAGTCGCCGGGGGAGATGGGCGCATCGGTCGGATCGAGGAGGATTTCGGTGGTGTGTTCCCTGAGCTCGGGGTTGAGCCAGCGGTTGGTGCTGTCCGCGAAGCGTGCGATGCGCACAATGGTGCCGGGGAAGGCGCGGTCGGGAACAGCCGGCACGGTGACCAGGCAGGGCGCGCCCTCCTGCACCTTGTGGCGATCGGATTCGTGGATGCGTGTTTCGACGATCATCTGCGAGGTGTCCGGGAGGACGATCAGGGTCTGGCCCTCGTTTACCTTCTGGCCCACGGCGATGCGGTCTTCGCCCCAGCGGAAGCCGCCGTCCGAGGGGTACTGCACGACGCCGTCGACCGGCGCGTGGACGCGGCACCTGGCGTACTGCTCGCCCAGGCGTTCAAAGCGTTTCTTGCGCATCTCGAAGAGGGCGCGCTGCTCTTCGACGCGCGCGTTGGCCTGACGTTCGCGCGAGGTGGCGCGCTGCAGGTTGCGGGCGAGTTCCTGGACGGTCTGGTCCAGGTGGGAGCGCTTCTGCTTTTCGTTCTTGGGTCGCTCGTATTCCAGCAGGATCTTCTTCTCGAGCTGGTTCTGCTCGAGGGTCATGTGCGCGGTTTCCAGGTCGAACTTGAGCTGCTCGATCTGTGCTTCCGTGACGAAGCCGCGTTCGTGCAGGCGCTGGTGCTTGTCGAGATCGTCCTTGCGGCGCTCGATGTCCATTTCCGTGCGTTTGATGTTGATGTTGGCCCACTTGAGGGAGCGCTCGAAGTCGCCTTCTAGATAGCGGCTCAACTCCAACTCCGCCAGTTCGACGTCGATCTCGCCGCGCCTGATCAGGCTGGCGTTCTCGTTGAGCGTGATATCCAACTCTTGCTCGGCGGCGATGAGGGCCGACTCGATGCGGTTCAGCTCGATCTGCTCGGCGTCCAGCCGTTCCTTGATGGCGTCCGACGCCAACTCGACCAGCAGGTCGCCCTTCTTGACCTGGGTGCTCTCGGCTACGACCCAGAGGATGGTGTTCTGGCCTTCCAGCTCACACTTGACCTCGACCGAGTTCCTGGGCTTAAGCTCGCCGTTCTCCGTGAGCATGATGCTGAGGTTCAGGGGTCGCACGGCGTAGATGACGTCATTGGCGGTCCGAGTTGTCCAGAGCCGGTCCACGAGCCTGAGGGAATAGACCGTGTACGCCCCGCCGGCCAGCAGCAGAATGCCCATGATGGGGATCAGCACGATCGGCCGTAGCCACCGGCGTCGCGCAGCCCGGGGTGCATACGCCACGTGCAAGAGCGCATCAGATGCGATTCGTGGGGCTGTGTCCATTCTCCAAACCTTCCTTACTTGGTTACGGCCGGTGCGTCGATGCGCATCGGGCGGCACGTCAGGCCGGCACCTCCTGCGCCGGCGCACAGACACCCATCTACCCTCATAGGTTATCGAAAAAGGAGTCGGCCGGGCAGTCGTAATCTGCAAAAAACTGCGCGTCGGGCGCGCGGCTACTCGACCAGACGGTCGCCTAGCCGGGATTGGGCCGCGCACAGCCACTGCGCCTTGCGTCCCGCCATCTGGAGGACGCCCAGGCCGGGCAATTGGCCGAAGGAGCCGGTGGTCGCAATGGGCATGACGGCTTCCGCGATAAGCGACTCGATCATTAGATCCAGCAGCGCTGTCTGCTGAGCTTCGGGCAGCGCGCCCTTGCTCCGGTAGCCGTCCAGAAAGAGGCGCATGCGGTGCTCGTCGAAGCAGTCCGGCCAATCGGCAGGGGCATCCGGCCCGCGCAACATGGAGAACTGCAGCATGCCGTTGGCAACGTCGGTGGCGCGCGGCTGGCGGCGAACCGCGTCCAGGTCCAGCACGGCAGCCACCTTCGCGTGGTGGAAGAGCATGTTTCCGGGATGCCAGTCGCCGTGGATGATGGTCTGCGGCCAGTCCGCGTAGCCGCAGGCGTTGACCTGCCGGGCGGCGGTGTCGTATTGGCGGCGCAGCGCCGCGGCCAGAGCGGTCAACTCCGGCGGGGGCTTACTTGCAGCATGACGACGAGTGAGTGTTGCCGGTACGGCATCGAGACCGCGGCGCACGGCCGGGGAGTCGTGGAATGAGCCGGTAGGCGGCTGCCAGTTGGTGTAGAAGGTCTGGACGGCGAGGTGCCAGTCGTGGAGCGTGCGGCCGGCCTGGTCGGTTTCCTCCGGTGCGCCGCGATAGCGGTGGCCCTCGACGTAGCCGAACAACTCGTACGTGCGGCCGGCCAGGCGCAGGACCGCATCGCGCTGCTCCCGCGGGCGGATGAGCGGTGGCACTGGGAAGCCGCACTGGGCGAGGTGGTCCAGCAGGGTGTGGGCGAAAGCGACGCGCGCCGGATCGTCGCGCCCGACCGCACGTCGTTTGAGCACGTAACGGTGCCCGCCGGCGGCGCGAATGAGCAGCTTGGCGGAAGCTCGCGAGCCACGCGGGAACTCCTTGACGCTCTCGATGACGCCAAGGTGGTAGTGGCTCAGGACGATCGCCAACTCGCCGGGGGTGAATTGTTCGCGTTGGGCCTTCATGATTCCAACCGTCGTCCAGTCTGAGGCGGCCCCGGATGGATGATACGGCCTGGTCGCTTGTCCGGCCAAGGCGTGGTCCGGTTGGGTGGACGCGCTTGCAATTGGCGCGGGGCGGTGGTCTTATGAGCGCGCTTTGGCGATGTCCGCCGGCGCCTGGAAGTAACCATGGAATTCAGCAACGCGACCGCGCTGGATAGCGCGCAGCTTTACGGGTGGTTTCTCCGGCACACGACGGCCTATCGGCACGAGCGGCTGCGCGTGGCGGTGCGATACAGTCGGGGTGCGGATTTCTCCGGCACGTGCTACTACCGCGAGGGGCGGATATTCGTGAATCTGGGCCGGCATGTGCGTTTCCCCTACCTGCTGGGCACGAACGTCGCTCGGGCGCGCTCGAACCGCTCGCACTGGTGGCGCGAGACGTACAATCTGACGGTGGCGAGCGCCTACGAGCTGGCGTTGTTCGTCTATCTGCACGAGCTGTATCACTACCTGGTGAAGCTGGCCGGACGCAGCCCGCGCCAGAAGGAGTCACGTTGCGACCGGTTCGCGGCGCGCGTGCTCGTGGATGAGTTTGGCTGCGCGGTGACGGACAGCCGGGGTCGCCCCGTGGAGCGCGAGTCTTGGGACTTTCAAGACCTGGATAGCCTTGTGGCAAAGGCGCGGCACTGGCCGGTGCATGCCGTGGCTGGTGGTCGCACGCGGACGCATCAAGTGCCGGTGCGCATCTATGGGCTATGTGAATCTCCGCGGCGAGACGGCCTGTTGTTTGACATATAAAACAAGCTCGCATCGGCCTTGCTGGATTCGGTGAGGCGGACGATGTTGCGTGTTATTGCCCACGGCGTTGTCGGAATAGGGATTTTCGCACAACATAGCGAGGTCATGGTTCTGCTCAATGCCACGTACGGGTGTCGGCGGCTGTGGTCCGCCGATTGCAAGACAGCTCTGGGTACCTGCTAAGGTTCGGCGCCGCGGCTCGCTGCGGCAGACGGAGTCGCCGGCGGATGCACGAGATGGCCATCGCGGCAAGCCTGGTTGACTCGGTGTTGGCTGTTGCCCGGAAGCACGATGCGCTCAAGATTGAAGCGGTTGAGCTTGAGATCGGCGTGCTGCAGCTTGTGGTGCCAGAGGCCCTGGAACTGGCGTTTACGGTCGCCGCGGCCGGGACGCTAGCGGACGGGGCGACGTTGAAGATGGTGGAGGTGCCGGCGGCGGCGCGGTGTCGGGCGTGTGATTGTGGGTACGAACCGGCCATCAACGACTATGTCTGTCCGCAATGTGGTCAGGCGGATGCGGAGTTGGTGGCGGGCAATGAGATTGTGCTGAAGAATGTCGTCTGCCAGGTGAATGACGCGGCGGCGAGGTAATGAACGTCAAGGTCGTCGAGAGTGTATTGAAGGCGAACGACGCACTGGCGCGTGAGAATCGCCGGCGCGCTGACGCAGACGGCGTGCTGGTGCTCAATTTGATGAGCGCGCCGGGCAGCGGGAAGACGACGCTGCTGGAGCGGACGATACCGGCGTTGGGGGCGGAGTATACGGCGGGGGTGCTGGTGGGGGACTTGCAGACGACGCGAGATGCTGAGCGCCTGGGCGTTCTGGGGGTTCCGGCGATCCAGATTAACACGGGCAAGGGTTGTCATCTGGACGCGGCTCAGGTGGCGGCGGGGTTGGACGGCCTGACGCTGGCGGGCATGGCGTTTCTGTTTATCGAGAATGTCGGCAACATGGTATGTCCGGCGGGATTTGACCTGGGTGAGCACCTGCGGGTGGCGTTGCTGAGCGTGCCGGAGGGTGATGACAAGGTCGCGAAGTATCCGACGCTGTTTCAGCCGGCCGATGTGGTTCTGCTCACGAAGGTGGACTTGCTGGGCGTGCTCGATTATGACGGCGGGCGTGTTCGCGATGATTTGGCGAAGCTGAACACGCGGGCTCCGTTGATCGAGATGTCCGCCAAGACTGGTCAGGGTTTCGACCAGTGGCTGGCTTGGCTGCACCAGCGGTGGTGTGACCGGCACGCCGGGGCCGCGGGTGGCGGGCGTGCGGCGGAACAGGCCGGGTGCGCGTAGCTTGGACGAGGGCCAGTGCTGCGGCGGGCTGGCCGGGATGTGTTGGTGGAACTGCGGACGTGGTCCGGCGGCCCGGCCGTGTGCGGCGGGTGCCGGTGGGCGGCGTACGCGGCGCGAATCGCCAGCGAGGTAACGCATGAGTGGAACACTGGAACTCGACATCAAGAGTATCTGCGAGAAGTATGGCAATGACCGGACGCGTCTGATGGACGTGGCGCGGGCGGTCCAGGAACGGTTCGGCTGCGTGAGTGGCGAGGCGATGGAGTTGATCGCGCGCGCCCTGCACACGCACCGCGTGGAGGTGGAGAGCCTGGTCACCTTCTACTCCTTCCTGTCGGAGGAGGGCAAGGGCCAGGTGGTCGTGCGGCTCTGCAACGACATCATCGACGAGCTGGCCGGGGCCGCGAACGTTGAGCGGGCCTTCTGCGAGGAGCTGGGCGTCGAGGTGGGCCAGACGACGCGCGACGGGCGCATCACGCTGGAGCACGCGGCCTGCATCGGCATGTGTGACCAGGCGCCGGCGGCGCTGGCCAATGGCGTGGTGCTGACGGACCTCACGGGGGACCGCGCCCGGGACATCGCCCGCAAGCTCAAAGCCGGCGTGGCGCCCGAGCAGCTCATCACGAAGCTGGGCGACGGGAACAACGCTCACGAGCGGGTGCGGGCGGGCGTCAAGAACAACCTGCACCAGACCGGCCCGGTGATCTTTGCGGACCTGGTGCCGGGCGAGGCCATCAAGAAGGCCCTGGCGCTGAGCCCGGCGGAGGTCATTCGGGACGTTAAGACGGCCCGGTTGCGTGGTCGTGGCGGGGCGGGTTTTCCGACCGGGATGAAGTGGGAATTCACGCGGGCCGCCGGCGGCGACACGCGTTACGTCATCTGCAACGCGGATGAGGGCGAGCCGGGGACCTTCAAGGATCGGGTCATCCTGACGGAGCGGCCAGACCTGTTGTTCGAGGGCATGACGATCGCGGGGTACGCGGTCGGCGCCTCCCTGGGCCTCATTTACCTGCGCGCCGAGTATGCGTACCTGCTGAACTTCCTGAATCACACGCTCGAGCAGCGGCGCCGGCTGGGCCTGCTGGGCCGCAGCGTTTGCGGCAAGGAAGGCTTTGATTTCGACATTCGCATACAGATGGGGGCGGGGGCGTACGTTTGCGGCGAAGAGACGGCGCTGATCAGCTCGTGCGAGGGGCTGCGGGGCGACCCGAAGAACCGCCCGCCGTTCCCGGCCCAGAAGGGCTACATGGGCGCCCCGACCGTGGTCAACAACGTCGAGACGCTGTGCTGCGTGGCCCGCATTCTCGAGAAGGGGCCGGGCTGGTTCGCCCAGCTCGGTTCGTCCGGAAGCACGGGTACGAAGCTGTTGAGCATCTCGGGCGACTGCCGGCGGCCCGGTGTCTACGAGTTGCCGTTTGGGATCCCGCTACGGGAGCTGCTGAAGCTGGCGGGGGCTGAGGATGCGGCGGCCGTGCAGGTGGGCGGGGCCAGCGGCCAGATGGTGGGGCCGGCGGAGTACGACCGCACGATCTGCTACGACGACCTGGCGACCGGCGGCTCGATCATGGTTTTCGGTCCGCAGCGCGACCTGCTCCATGTGGTCGAGAAGTTCCTGGAGTTCTTCGTTGAGGAGAGCTGCGGCTACTGTACGCCCTGTCGGGCAGGCAACGTGCTGTTGCTTGAGCGGATCCGCCGGCTGCGGGCCGGCCAAGGCGAGCCGGCCGACCTGGATTACCTGCTGGACCTGGGTGAGACCATCAAGGTTGCCAGTCGTTGCGGCCTGGGTCAGACGTCGCCGAACCCGGTGCTGAGCACACTGAAGAATTTCCGCTCCGTCTACGACGCGGCGGTCAAGGACGCGCCGGACGGCTGCCAGCCGTCGTTCAACATCCACGCGGCGCTGGCCATGGCGGAGACGATAGCGGGACGCAAGTCCGTGCACTTTGAAGCGTAGATAAGGGA
>CAZYGM010000070.1:0-14562 GCA_964647015.1 uncultured Planctomycetales bacterium
AGCCGCAGTCCAACCAGACCGACGGGCTGTGGGCCACGCCGGAGCAGCCGCTGCGCGCCACCAAGGACGCCGTCCAGACGATGGTGAACGTCATCACCGCACTGGACAGCCTTGATCATCTGTCGCTGGAGATCTTCGCCACGACGGCGCGGCACCAGGTGAATCTGACCGACGACCTGCAGGCCGTGGCGGATTCGCTCTACACCAAGCAGTCCGGTCACTGGGACCGCAGCACGAACATGGGCGGCGGCATTCAGAAGGCCATCGAAGAGCTGCGTTCGGTGCGGGCCCGCGCGGCCTCCGCCAAGGTCATCGTGCTGATGTCCGACGGTGTGCCGAACGTGACTGAGACCGGGGCCTCGGTGGCGGACGGTGACTGGCGCGCCAAGCAGTACGCCCTGTCGATGGCGCAGATGGCGGCCGACGAAGGCATGTGCATCTACGCCGTCAGCGTGGGTTACAGCGTGGATCGCGATCTCATGCAGCAGATCGCCACGCTGGCGCATGGCCAGGAGTTCTATGCCGCCGGTTCGCCGGAGGAATACACCGAGCAGCTCGAGGACATTTTCCGGGCGCTGGGTGGCAAGCGACCGGTCGCGCTGATCGAGTAGTCGATCGCGGCGCGACCTCGGAACAGACCGGGACGTGGAGCCGTCGGCAACGCCGACGGGCGGAACGCGGGTGCCAGAAAAACGCCGGAGCACGTGAACTGGTCCGGCTCACCCGCGTTCCGTGGTCCCGCCCGGGACAGGACAGAAGGAAAGGACACGCACGGCAGTGAGCAGGGTGATTCGGGTCATCGTCGTCAACACCGACGAGGAGGCGACGCCCGAACTGCGCAATCACCTGCTCAGTGTCGAGGGGGTCAAGATCGTTGCCGAGATCGATGAGCCGCTTTGCCTGCCGCAGGCGCTAGAGCAATTCCCGGCCGAAGTCCTGCTGCTGCACCTCGATCCCAATCCGAACGCCATGATGGACGTGGTGGCGCCGCTGATCGAGCAGCGCAAGGAGCAATTGGCGGCCATTGCGATGACCGAGGATCGCGACGCCGAGCTCGTCGTGCGCGCCATGCGGGCCGGTATGCGCGAATTCCTCTGGAAGCCCTTTCCGCCGGAGCAACTCAACGAGATCCTCTCGCGTGTGGGCACGGCCACGTCCACGGCCGGGCGCCGGATGGGCCGCCTGATTCCGGTGGTAGGCACGTGCGGCGGGGTGGGGGCGACGACGCTAGTGACCAACCTGGCGGTTGAGCTGGCCCAATTGCGCGGCCGGGAGTGGCAGGGGGGGCCGGGCGGGGGCGATGGGCCGCGCGTGGCCGTCGTTGACCTGGACTTCCGTTTCGGGCAGGTGGCCATGTTCCTGGACGCCCAGGCCACCTACACCGTGGCCGACCTGTGTGACACCGCCGAACGCATCGAGCCGCAGATGATTGAACGCGTGATGGTCAAACACGGCTCGGGCGTGAACGTGCTGGCTCATCCGAACGATCTGGAGCGGGCCGAGCGTATCAGCGCGGCGCAGGTCGCCGGCGCGCTGGCGGCCCTGCAGGAGCATTACGACTTCGTGGTGGTGGACGGCCCGATTCGTTTCGACCCGACCGCCCGGGCCGTGCTCGACATGACGGACATGTGCCTGCTGGTGCTGCAACTGGTTGTGCCGGCGGTGCGCAACGCCGACCGCATCCTGAGCGAAATGGGGCGCGGCGGCTACAACCTCGATCGCGTAGCGCTGGTCTGCAACCGCTTCGGGCGCGAGGCCGGCTATCTCGAGCCGACCGACGTCGAGGCGACGCTGAATCGGAAGCTGCGTTTCACGTTGCCGGACGACTGGAAGACTTCCAGCACGGCGGTGAACGTCGGCGCTGCCCTGCTGGATTGGGCCCCTAAGTCGCGCTTGCGCGCGGCCTACCGGCAGATGGCGCTGACGCTGGCGAGCGGTGTGGCTGGGTCGGAGGCGGGCGGCGATTCAGCCGGCGAGGGCGAGTCGCAACGCAAGGGGCTGTTCGGCATCTTCGCCGGTCAGCGACAAGGGTGACCAGCCGCCCGCGCGAGCGTGCGCGGGCGGGCGGCCGCAGAGTGCCGTAAGGCAAGTTCGTAGTAGTTCTGGAGCGTCCTATGGCTTTGTTCGCGAAGAAACCGTCGCCGGCTCAAGCGGCCCCGTCCGCCCCTCCGCCCGCCTCCGCGGCCCCGCCGCCGCCCGAGGCGCCTGCGCCGGCGCCAGCGCCTGCGCGGCCGGCCGAGGAGCCCCCGGCTGCAAGTGCCGTCCCGGTTCCGGCCGCCCCTGGGCGCCGCCGCGACCGCCTGACCGACGAGCGCGTCAAGCGGTTCCAGGACCTCAAGGCCGGCATTCACCGCAAGCTGGTCGAGCAACTGGACCTGACCAAGCTCGCCCGCGAGGACAACGCCGAACTGCGCCAGCAGGTCAAGCAGGTCGTAAAAGCCCTGTGTGAAGAGGCGAACACGCTGCTGAACTACAACGAGCGCGAGCGGCTGGTGCAGGAGATTCTGGACGAGGCCTTCGGGCTGGGGCCGCTGGAGGCGCTGCTGTCCGATCCGCTGATCTCGGACATCATGATTAACGGGCCCAAGCAGGTGTACGTCGAACGCGGCGGACGCATCGAACTGACGGACGTGGCCTTCAAGGACAACGAGCACCTGCTCCACGTGATTGACAAGATCGTGGCGCCGCTGGGACGCCGCTGCGACGAAGTCAGTCCGATGGTGGACGCGCGGCTCAAGGACGGCAGCCGTGTTAACGCCATCATTCCGCCGTTGGCGATTGACGGCCCGTCCATGTCCATTCGGCGCTTCGGTACGGACCCGATCACGTGGGACGACTACCTGCGGTTCAAGTCCTGCGCGCCGCAGGTCGTGGAGTTCCTGCGCGCCTGCGTCATCGCGGGCCTGAACATCCTGATCGTGGGCGGTACGGGCTCGGGCAAGACCACGCTGCTGAACAACCTCTCCAGCTTCATCCCGGCCGACGAGCGCATCGTCACGATCGAAGATGCGGCCGAGCTGCAACTGCGCCAGCCGCACGTGGTACGGCTGGAGACGCGGCCGCCCAACATCGAGGGCAAGGGCCGCATTACCATCCGCGACCTGCTGATCAACTCCCTGCGCATGCGCCCGGATCGGATCGTGGTCGGCGAGTGTCGTGGCGGCGAGACCCTGGACATGCTCCAGGCCATGAACACGGGCCATGAAGGCTCGATGACGACCATTCACGCCAACACCACGCGCGACGCCGTGCAGCGCGTCGAAACGATGGTGATGATGTCCGGCTTCGAACTGCCGACGCGCGCCATTCGCCAGCAGTTCGCCTCCGCCATCAACCTGATCGTGCAGGCCGCCCGGCTGACCGGCGGACCGCGCAAGATCACCGCCGTCACCGAGGTGCAGGGCATGGAGGGTGACGTCATTACCATGCAGGACATCTTCCGCTTCGAACAGGACGGCGTGAGCGCCGACGGGAGGGCCCGCGGCCGCATCGTCTCCACCGGTGTGCGGCCGCAGTTCATCGACCGTTTGAAGACATCCGGGACGACTGTGGACGCAAGTTGGTTTGAGCCTCGCGACCTCGTAATGGACGACTGATGCCATGATCACTCTAGCCCTGCCCCTGGTCGCCGCCGGCAAGCTCGGCACGGTGCTGTTCATACTGGCTCCGCTGCTGGGGGGGGTAATGCTGGCCTACGGGCTGTTCCAGGTGGCCGTAGACCTGCGCGCCAACACGCGCAAGCGCGTAGTCGATCGCCTGCGCGGCGAACGCAAACGCCGCAGCGCGGAGCATGCGGCCGGCTTCGAGGACTTCCGCCGCCAGACCCTGGAGGCCACCGGCATGCTGGCGCGCGCCTTTACGCGCTTCAGCTTCACCGAGCGCTTCCAGACCGTGCTCGAACAGGCCAACCTGCCCTGGTCGGCACCGCAGGTGCTCGTGCGGCTGACCGCCATTGCCGGCCTGACACTGGCCGGGCTCCTGATTCTGCAGGTGGCCCTGCTGCCGGCCCTGGGCGTGGCGGCCGGCGTGTTCCTGCTGCCCATTCTCTACTTCTTCCGGCGCCGCAAGCGGCGCCTCAACAAGCTCGTGGCCC
Organism: uncultured Planctomycetales bacterium; assembly: GCA_964647015.1. Taxonomy (GTDB): domain Bacteria; phylum Planctomycetota; class Phycisphaerae; order UBA1845; family Fen-1342; genus JAAYXS01. Next base: position 4,094 of record CAZYGM010000070.1, read on the forward strand.
AGTTGCCGGACGTCTTCGAGCTGCTCAGCCAAGCCTTGCGGGCCGGGCACTCCCTGGCCAGCGGCATGCAGCTCATTTCGCGTGAAATGCCCGACCCGGCCGGCACCGAGTTCGGCCGCGTCTTCCACGAGCAGAACCTGGGTCTCAAGATCGAGGACGCACTCCGGAACATGGCCGAGCGCGTCGGACTGCTGGACGTGCGGTTCTTCGTGACAGCCGTCCTCATTCAACGGCAGACCGGCGGTGACCTGGCCGAAGTGCTCGACAAGATCGGCAACGTCATCCGCGACCGCATCAAGCTGTTCGGCACCGTGCAGGCTCTGACCGCGGAGGGACGCCTCTCCGGCTACGTGCTGCTTGCGCTGCCCGTCCTGCTGTTCTTCGTCATGCTGCAGATCAACCGCAGCTACGCCATGACGCTGCTGACCGATCCGGCCGGCAAGATGATGCTGACCGTCGCCATCGTCATGCAGCTCATGGGGTGGGTCATGATCAAGAAGATCGTCAATATCAAGGTGTAGGAGGGCGCGCCGTGGAAATGCTGACGCTGGGAATTCTCGGAGCCATCTCGGTCGCCCTGGTAGTGTACAGCCTGCTGCCGCGCAAGGGCGGCGAACGTGACGTCGTCAAACGGCGCCTGGCCGGCGGGCGCGGTATCGATGAGACCGCCCAGATCCGCGAAAAGGCCCGCGAGACGGCCACCGAGCAGCTCGTCCGGCGGGCCACGCCGATGCTGTCCAAACTCATCGTGCCGCAGTCCGACCAGGAGCAGACTAACCTGCGGCTCAAGCTTGCCAACGCCGGCTATCGCCATCCGCAGGCCCAGACCATGCTGCTGGCCAGCAAGACGGTCGTCGCCGGCTGCGGCCTGGTGCTGGGGCTCCTGTTCAGCATCAGTAGCGGGCAGCCGATATCCGTGGCCCTTGGCATCGTGGCGTTCGGTGCCGGCCTGGGCTTCATGCTGCCTAACTTCTGGCTCTCGCTGGCGGCTTCCACCCGCAAGCAGAAGATCCGTGACGGCCTGCCGGATACGTTGGACCTGCTCGTCGTGTCGGTCGAGTCCGGCCTGGCCCTCGATGCGGCCCTCAAACGCGTCGGTGAAGAGATGGCGGCGGTGCACTCCGAGCTGTCCGACGAGCTGCGCATCGCCACCATGGAAACCCAGATGGGCATTCCGCGGGCAGAGTCGCTGGAGAACATGTCACGCCGCTGCGGCGTAGATGAGATGCGCAGCCTCGTTTCGGTGGTGCTGCAGGCCGAGAAGTTCGGCACCAGCGTCGCCCGGGCGCTCCGCAACCAGGCGGACGCCTTGCGGACCAAACGTCGCCAGGCCGCCGAAGAGCGCGCCCAGAAGACGGCCGTCAAGCTCATGCTACCGCTGGTGATGTTCATCTTCCCGGCGATGGGCGTCGTCCTGGGCGGTCCCGCCGTGCTGCGCATGATCGAGGCGGTGCGGGACAATCCGGCTCTGGGCGGCCGCTAGAACGTGAGCGGTCTCGGCGGTTAGTGGTCTGGCGCCTAACCTTGTGGTAGCATCCAGGGTCTGTAAATTGCCGCCCGGATACAGGCGCGCCGCTCGGAGCGGAAGCCGGTTGCGGGCCGCAAGCTTGCGCGCACGTAACTCGTGCGACCGGCACGGTTTAGCAGCCCGTCACCGAGATGGCGGTCTTTGCCCGGGCCGGCCTGAATAGTGCGTTCTTCGGCGGATCCGCTGGGTATCCACGATCCGGATCCCGATTAACCGCCCCGCAGGAGGCCAGGACAGTATGCGCGGTGTACGGCCAGCCGGATTGCCACGTGTGATCGGCGCCTGGGGCCTTTGCATTCTGGTTGCCGGGTCGGTGGTCGGACAACCTCGCCTGGCCCTGTCACACGAATCGTGGGACTTCGGCCGCGTGACTTACCTGAGCCAACTCGACTTCACCCTGACGGTCTTCAACCAGGGCAACGATAATCTGCGCATCGAACGCGTGAAATCGAGTTGCGGCTGCACCACCGCCCAGCCCGGCAAGCACACGTTGCAGCCGGGCGAATCGACGACCATTGCCGTGGCCTTCAACACCCGCGGCAAGGATGGTCCGACCGATGCTCGCCTGACAATCATCACCAACGATCCGCAGAACCCGGAGATGATCTTCCCCGTCAGCGGCACGGTCGAACACCTGGTGCGCATCACGCCGCGCAACCGTGTCATCTTCCAACTGCTTGACGCCCAGGAAGTGCAAACGCACACGCTACGAATGGAGAACCAAGCCGCCGAGCCGATCAAACCCGTCGTGCTGCCCAGGACTGACTGGCTGACGATCGACGTCCACGAGATCGAGCCTGGCAGGGTATACGAGCTCGCGCTTACCAATCGCACGCCGGTGACCGCCCAGGTCCAATCAGTTGTCATTCCCATAGACACCGGCCTGGAGCGGCAGCCGCGGGCCGAGCTGACCGCGCAGTCACTCATGATTGACCGGGTGCGGCTGCAGCGACCGGTGCTAATGCTCTTGCCGCGGCCGGACCGTAATACCACCGCGACCGTGACGGTGGAGTATCACGGCAGCGACCGGGCCTTCCGGGTAACCGAGGTCGTCTGCCAGGACCGGAATTTGCCCATTCAGTTGGTAGGACCGCTGCCGCCGCCGACCGATGCGCCCGGCCGCGCGCCCACCTCGGTGACGCACCTGACCATTGAGCTTCCGCGGGGCTACACGACGCCCGCCGCCGGCCTGCTGTTCACGGTTCGTACTAATGACCCGGAGTTCCCAGAGTTGACGTTCCGGGGTACAACCAGCCGGGAGAGGTACCGGGAGTTGCTCCAGAATTCGCACGACAGCCGGGCGGCGGCCGGCGGTGCGGGCTCCTGAATACCGCCACACAAGATCATCGCCGAGGATGCCATGACGACAGTCAGGAGACAGCTATTGACACTATCCAGGGTAGCTATGGCGGGCCGCTTAGGTATTGCTCTGGTGCTGGTGCTTGGGGTCGTCCGGGGCGCCCCGGCACAGGATGACGCCACCGAAGCCGTGCCGCGCATCGAGGTGAGTGCCACGGAGTTCGATTTCGGCGAGGTGTGGCAGGGTCAGCCGGTGCAGAAGGAGTTCATTGTCAAGAACACCGGCACGGCGCCGCTGGAGCTGCGCCTGCGACGCTCGTGTGGCTGTACGCCGGTCAGTACGCCGAAGAGCCTGCTGGCTCCCGGTGAGGCGGACTCCTTCACGATCTCCTATGACACGGCCAAGCGTCGCGGCCGTGCCAATCAGCGCGTTACGCTGGTGACCAACGATCCGCTGCGTGGCAACGTCGAGATCAAGATCACCGGCAATGTGAAGCGGCTGTATACCGTAACGCCGGCCGACGGGCTGGTCTTTCAGAGACTCATGGTCGACTCGCGGGAGACCAAGTCGGTGCGTTTCGTCAGCGCATACGACGGCCCGCTCAACCTGCGGCTTCCGCCAGGGCAGGACTTCGGCTGCTTCGACGTGGAACTGCGTGAGATCGAGCCGGGCCGGGAGTACGAGATGACCGCGCGAACGAAGCCGCCGTTGACGGAGGAGGTGGCGCGCATCGAAGTTGTTCTTGAGACCGGCCTGGCGGACATCCCGACGGTGTCGGTGCCGGTGCGTGCCTGGGTCCAGCCGGATTTCGCGTGTCAGACGCAACTGCTGCGGGCTGCGCGGCAGTCGATTGTGTCCATGACGCACAACATCGGCTTTGAGTTTCGCGCCGACAAGCCGGTGAAGCTGGTCGAGGTCCGCCCCAGCTTCGCCAAGATCGAGTATGAGATTCTGCCGCCCGTGCCGCGGAGTGGTCAAGAGGAGTGGTTGGTCCAGACGCTGCGCGTCACGCTGCCGCCCGGCAACGAGTTACCGGACGGAGAGCTGTACATCGACATTCTGACGGACTCCAGCGACCCGCGGCATGCCCGCATCCGCGTACCCATCGAGGTGGTCGAGCCGCGTACCGGCGGGCAGCGCCGGCAGGTCGCCCCATCGTCCGAGCAGCCGTAGCGAGGTGCCGTTGTCATGAAGGGCTTGGTCCTGCGCGTTGTTCTCATGCTGGCCGTCTCGGCGGCGGTCGGCGTCGGGCATGCCCGCTACCGTGGACTGCCGCTGCTTCCCGACCTGGAGAAGCTGCGCGAACAGGAGGATGAGCACGCCGTGTGGGCCCGGCAGACGGCCATCGACCTGGCGGCCTTCAAGCAGCATTACGAGATGGGCTGGCTTGTGCTGGATGCCCGCGCGCGCGAGATGTTCGAAGAAGGGCACCTCAACGCTCCTTTGATTATGAATATCCCGGCGGACGAGGCCGACTACCACATCAATCGCGTCCTGCCCTACCGCGGACAGCCGATCGTGATCTACTGCTCGTCCGAGAAGTGCGATACGGCCCGGATCCTGTGGAACACGCTGATGGAGTGCGGATTCCTGCACGATGTCTACGTGTTTCATCCCGGCTGGGTGGGCATCGAGGCCGCCGGACTGCCCCGTGGTTCCGGGCCGGACCTGTACGAGGAAGAGATCTACGAGTCGGATCACCTGGACTTCGACGAGCCCTAGGCGCGCCTTTGAGGCGTGCCAGACGCTGAGACCTGATGGGCTGAGGACTTATGGTCGCCCCGCTTGAAAAGCGAACCACCGCCGGCTGGTTGGCCCTCGAATGGTTGCCACGTGTGCTGGTGGCTGCCCTGTTTGCCTACACCGGCATCACCAAGATCATCGCGCCTGAGACCTTCATTCAGGAGGTGCGCGCGTACGAGTTGGCGCCACTTATTACGACCAACCTGGTCGCCTTTATTTTGCCCTGGCTGGAAGTGCTCGCGGCCCTGTCGCTGCTTGCGGGCCTCTGGCGGCGCGAGGGCCGCGTCGTCATTGCCGGCATGTTGTTCGTCTTCATCCTGGCCAAGAGCATCCTGCTGGCGCAGGGTAAGCAGATCGACTGCGGCTGCGTTCCGACCGACAGCTTCCTGCACTTCCTCTTCGACGGCTGGACCGGCGTCGTTACCAACGTCTGTCTGCTGGCCTTCCTGGGCATCGAGGGGTGTGCCGAAACGCTGCGCCGCACGCGCCGCGAGTTGGCCCGCACACTTGAGCGGGCGGCCGCCGCCCCGGCCCACGCGGTGGCCTGACCATGCTGAGCCGCGCCTCGGCGTCAGCGCGCTTGCCGGTGCCGCGGCGCGTGACCTAACCACCCGTGCAACACCGGGTCTAACCGCTGCGTGAGGGTGCAGGCAACGCTGGTGTGCGCCCGCTGGCGTGTGCCCGACGACGGGCCTACAATGCCGCCGTTCGGCGTGACGCCGGTCGTTCCGGCGGCTCAGCGGGCTGGCAAGTGTCCCGCCGGCCGAACGGAGAGCGTGCGAAGCGCAAAATCCCGTATCAACGGAGCAATAGCATGATCAATCGCATGAGAATGGCGGGCTTGGCGGGCGCCCTGCTCGGACTAGTCGTGTCGGCCGCCGTCGCGGACGACCTGGAAACAGTCGAAAAACGCATCTGCACCGCTTGGGCCAAGCATCGCTCGGCGACCGCGACGATCGCCATGCAGAGTGAATTCACCAGTGATGAGCATCACATGACCAGCAACGGCCAGGGTACCTACGAATTCCTGCGCCAGGGCGACAAGCTGCTGGCCCGGACCGAGATGCGCAGCACCATGACGCAGCGCGTCGGCGAACAGGAGATGAGCAGTCAGCAGCAGGTGCTCGTGGTCGTCGACGGCCAGTGGGCCCACACCTACGCCGAAACCACCGTGGAGTTTGGCGGCACGCAGATGCCGCCGCAGCGCATGGCCACCAAGCGCAATATTTCCGGCGAAGCGTCGCCCGACCCGCGCCAGATGCTGACGGATCTGCACAAGGATCACAACGTGGCTTTGCTGCCGGAGGATGCCGGCGCCGGCCAGAAGCTCTTCGTGCTCGAAGCCCGTCCCAAGCACGCCGTGCCAGGCAATCCGATCGCCAAGATGGTCCATTACTTCGACCAGGACACCGGCTGCATGGCGAAGTTGGTGATGCTGGACGAGCGCGACAAGCCCATCCAGACCATCACGTACAGCGACTACAAGTTTGACGTGGATATCAAGCCGGAGCGCTTCGTTTTCGTCGCCCCGCCCGGCGTGCAGGTAGTGGACCAGACCGGGGACTAGCGACACGAGCGGCCGGCCGGGCCGGCCGCGGGTGAGTACCGGGGCAAATGCGGACCGCAGGGAGTAGGGTCATGAGGATCATTGCCGGAAGGGCTTGTGTTGCCGTGTCGTTGCTGGGACTGCTCGCCGTCGGCGCGCTGGCCGGCGAAGTCGAGACGCTGGAGCGTAGAATCCAGGCCGCCTGGGACCAGCACAAGTCCTTCACTTGCCGCCACACGATGTGGAGCCATCGCGTCGAGGGCGAGGTCACCATGAGCGGCGAAGGTGAGGGCTCAGTCGAGGTCCTGCGCAAGGGCGAAACCGTCCTCTACCGCATCGAGATGAAGACCAGCTTCACGCGCAGTACCGAGGCCGACGAGATCACCATGGGTCTGACGGCGACCATCATCGTTGACGACGAACGCGAATACCTGGTTCAGGACTTCGACGGACCCGTGCGCTACGTGATCATACCGATCAACCCGCGCGTGGTGCCCGGTCCGAAGGCAGTCTTCGAGGTGCTGCGTGAGAACGCGGACCTGAAGGTGCTGCCGGAGGAGACCGTCGCCGACCAGCCGGCCTTCGTCGTCGAGGGTACGCGGCGTTCCGTCGGCTCCGATCAAACCACCAAGATCGTCGCCTACTTCGCCAAGGACACCGGCGTGCTGCTGAAACAGGTCAACTTCGGCATCGACGGCGCCCCCATGGAGCGGCGCGAGTACCTCGACTACAAGTTCAACGTCGACCTGGACCCGCAGCGTTTCGTCTTCGCGCCGCCTCCGGACGCTGATGTCCTGGACTACACCAAGAAGCGCAGCGCCGCACAACCGGACGACTCCTCGCCGGCCGGCGAAGCCCAGCCGGCGCCGCAGCCGGCGGCCGCGCCCACGCCGACTCCGCAACCGGCGCCCTGAGGCTGCCGGCGCGCAGCAGTGCCGAACATGCGTCTCGCCGCGACTGCCAGGTTCAGGCGCGGCGAGCTTGTTTCTGGCCCGCACTCACGACCCTTCAGCCGCAAGTTCGGTCCGCAACGCCGCCTCCAGGTGCGGCTGCTTGAAGACGAAGCCGCTTGCCGTCAATCGCTCCGGCACGGCACGCGTGCTGGCCAGCAGCAGTTCGCGCCCCATCTGTCCCATCAGCAGACGCACCGCGGCCGCGGGAACCCGGCAGAGTGTCGCTCGCCGCAGGACGTGCCCGAGCGTCCGCGTGAATTCCGCGTTCGACACCGGTTCCGGGGCGACGCCATTGACCGGCCCAGCCAGCGCGTCCGTCCGCAATAGGTGCAACACGGCCCTGACCAGATCTTCGCGGGTGATCCAGCTCATGTACTGCCGCCCGTTGCCGAGCCGGCCGCCCAGACCCAGCCGAAAGGGCGTCAGCAGGCGCGCCAGCGCCCCGCCGTCACGCGCCAGCACCATCCCGATTCGCAGGTTGACCACCCGGATGCCCGCGTCGCGAGCCGGCTGGCAGGCCGCTTCCCACTGCCGACAGACGTCCGCCAGGAAGCCTGCCCCGGGTGAACTCTCCTCCGTCAGCAGCTCGTCGCCCCGGTTGCCGTAGTAGCCGACGGCCGACGCCGCAATCAGAACTCGCGGCGGTTGCGCCAGCCGCGCCAGCGCGCCACACAGCAGCTCCGTGCCGCGTACGCGGCTGTCCAGAATCGCGGCCCGCCGTTCGGCGTTCCAGCGCCCGGCCGCCACGCTCTCGCCGGCCAGGTGTACCACGCCGTCGAGGCCGGCGAGGGCAGCCGGATCAAGCCGGCCGGCGGCCGGCTCCCAGGGGATCTCAAGCACGTCCGTTGCCGGCCGTCGCACGAAGCGCGCCACTTGCCAGCCCTGCTCAGCCAGGTACTCGGTCAGGCGCCGGCCGATCAGTCCGCCGGCGCCGCTGACGGCCACGCGCGGCCGCTGCGGTGTTCTGAACCGTTCGTTCATCCGCCGAACCTCCCAGCGCGCCGCCCGTCCCCCGGGCGGAACGATCACGACTCGATGTTGCCCTGGCACTAAGCGCCCCAGCGTCTACAATGCCCCGGATCCCGGGTTCGGGGTATCAGTCGCTCAGGAGCGTCCACATGAATCGTATCCTCGCCGTAGCAGCGTGTCTGTTTTCCGCCCTTCTGGCCGCCGGCGCCGACCCCGTGCCGGCCCCCGCGCAGACGGCCGAGCTGAGCCGCCACTTCGGCTTCGGCCCCATGCAGATTTACCGGCTCAAGCCGGGCATTCGGCTGTTGGAGCCGGCGGATCTTGACGGTGACGGCCGCACCGACATCCTCCTGTGGAATCCGCACGACAGCCGCATCGAGCTGTTCTATCAGCGCGCTGCGGATAGTGCTCCCGAGGGCCGGCGCGCGCTGGACAGAAATGAGCTACCCGACCGCGGCGACATGCACAACGAGCGCCTGCCGGTGTCCTACCAGGTCTCCGCCATGTGTGTCGCGGAGCTGACCGGCGACGGCCGGCCGGACCTGGTCTTCTTCGGCGAGCCGCGCGAAATCGTCATTTTGCCCGGTCAGCCGGACGGCGGCTTCGGCCCGCCCAGCGGACTGCGCGCCCCGGAGGGCGAGCCGCGCGCCGGCTTCCTCTGTGTAGGCGACTTCAACAGCGACGGTCTCACCGACGTTGCCCTGCTGGGACGCGAGGTCTTGCAGATCTACCACCAGCAGCCCGGCGGCGGCCTCGCTCAGCCGCTGCGCCTCGTGCACGGCATTACTGATCCCATGCTCATGCTGACCACCGACATCAATGGCGACGGGCGCGACGATTTGGCGATCGTCGTCGATGACGTCCAGTACGCCATGAACGTCTACCTGCAGGGCCCGGACGGCACACTCAGCGCATTGCAGCGCGTCAAGATCCCACGCTTGCGCAGCGCCACCTTCGTGCCCGTGCCCGGCGGCGATCACCTCTTCGCCATCGAGGCCGCCACGCGGCGCCTGACCCAGTACGTCTGGCAGGCGCGCACTGACGGCGTGGTCGAGCTGGATTGGCCGCAACAGCTCTACTCCTACCCCGTAGCCGTCAAGGCGCGCCGCATACCCTTCACCCTGGGTGACGTGACAAACAACGGGCTGGTGGACTGTGTTGCGGCCGATCCGGACGCGGCCCAGCTCTTTCTCTTTCCCGGCCTGCCCGACGGCCTCGGCGCCGGCAAGGCCTTTCCGGGCCTGGCCAAGACGACTGACCTGCTGATTGCCGACCTGGACGGCGACGGGCAGGCCGAACTCGTCAGCGTCAGTGCCCAGGAGCGGACCTTGGGCGTGTCGCGCTACGAGCGCGGCCGCCTGACCTTCCCACAACCGTTGCCGACGTCGGGCACGCCGTTGGCTGTCACCGCCGGCCGGCTGCGTCCAACGGACGAGCGGCCGCACCTGGCGATCGCGTTTCGCCCGGTCGCCGCCGACGAGCAGCGCACCGACGATGGTGATGACGAGGATGAGGATGACTACGCGGACGAGCGCGGCAGCGCCGCGGCGGGTATACATATCAGCCTGGTTGATACGGCGATGCACCGTGAGCTGCGGCGCTGGCCGGTGCCGGATCTCAAGGAGGACCCCAGCGGCCTGCGCCTGGCCGACGTCAACCAGGACGGCCGCAACGACCTGATAGTCTTCAGCCACTTCAATCCGCCGCAGGTCTTCCTGCAGGCTGAAGACGGGCAGTTCCGGCTGCTGACCGGCTTTGCCACCCGGGCGAGCCTGGTGCGCGAGGCCCGGTTGCCTTCGTTCGATCTGGCCGATGTGACCGGCGACGGCCAAGCGGAAGTTCTGCTGGCCCAACAGGGCCTGGCGCGGGCCCTGCGCGTCGAGGACGGCGCCTGGACCGTCGTCGATCAGTACAACCCCGAGGCGGCGGGCGCCGAGATCACCGGCCTGGCCGCGCTGCCGGGCGAACCCGGCAGCCCGACGCTGGCCATGTACGACCGCCGGGCGCGGGAAGTGCTCCTGCTCAACCGCCGCGCGGATCAGGCATACAGCATCGTGCACAAGATGCCCGTCGGCGATTACGACGTGGCAGCGATGGACGTCCTGCCGATCGGCGCCGAGCGCCGTCCCGCACTGCTCTTGGCCGATGCGCGCAAGCTGTCCCTCTTCCTGCACGGTGCCGCCGCGCCCACTTTTGTCGCGCAGCATTCGTACGAGGCCGAAACCAAGGACGCTCAACTGGGCGATTGCGCCATCGGTGACCTCAACGGCGACGGCGTGCGCGACATCGCCGCCGTGGATATGCGCAAGGGCTACATTGAGGTCCTCGCGACGCTGCCGGACGGCGACCTCGTGCAAGCGGTGCGGTTCCAGGTTTTCGAAGGCAAACGCTTTGCGGACGATCCCGGCAGCTATGGCGAGCCGCGCGAAG
>CAZYGM010000071.1:0-14374 GCA_964647015.1 uncultured Planctomycetales bacterium
GTTGGAGCAGCTCGAGCGGGACCGTGATGGAGTAGTCCTGCTGGCGGTGGCCGTGCTCCATGACGCGCGCGACCATCCTGGAGACGGGCAGAACGCTTTCCTGGCGATCGACCTTCAAGTAGATGTCGCTGAACTGCACTTCCTTGATTTCGCGCGTGCCGCCGGTGTTCTGGTACTTCAGGTCGCCGTAGCGCAGGTCGGCGGTGCTCAGCGGGATGTACGTCTCAAGGTTGACGTTGCGCGCCCCGCGGCCCTTGGCCGGCGCGCCGGCCGCTTCAACTTTGGCCAGCACGCCCACGACCTTGTACGGCACCGGACCGGTGGCGCGGTTGACAACGCTGATCGTTCGGCCGAGCGCGTCCTCGTTGGGGAACAGTCCGGCCGCGACGCCGGCCCCGACCACGCAGACCTTCTCGTGCGTCTGCTCGTCCAGATCGACCAGCGCGCGGCCGCGCGCCAGCGGTACCCGCACGACGTTGAAGAAGTTACTGGTGACGCCGACGACATTGCTGTCAACCCGGCGCGACGCGTGGCGGACCTGGTCGGCCACCTCGCGCAGCAGCACGACATCGTCCACGTGTTCCAGGGCTCTTAGCCGAGCCACGTCCTCGCGCCTCAGGCCATACTTGTGCACCTGCCGCTGTGCTTCAACCGGCGGCTGTGAGCGAGTTGGCTCGACGCTGCGGAGAATGATGTTGTTACTGCCGAGCCGCCGGATGTTCGCCAGCGCCTCCGCCGATGCCCCCGCGCCGATGCTCAGCATGCAGATCACGGCGCCGACGCCGAAGATCATGCCCATTACCGTGAGCAGCGCACGCAACTTGTGGGCGCGCAAGTCGCGCAGACCCTGCAGTATCAGCTCACGAGCAATCAGCGTGCGCACCAACTTCAACACCGCCACACTCCTGGCCGGCAGCGCACCGGCCCGCACGGGCGCATTATACGCAGAGCCGCACGCCATGCGCCTGACGGCGTCCCGGCGCGGCTCTACATGCGTTCGACCGTCTCGATACCGAGTAATCCCAGCCCCAGCCGCAACGTGCGCGCCGTCAGGTCGCACAGCCGCAGCCGGCTGAGGCGCTGGACCTCGTCCGGCGCCTTGAGGACCGGGCAGGTCTCGTAGAAGCGGCTGAAGTCAGTCGCCAGATCGTACAGGTACGCGCACAGCAGGTGCGGGAGCAGGGCGACCGCGACGGCGTCAATGATCTCAGGCAGCCGCCCCAGCCGCAGCGCCAGCGCTCGTTCGGCCGGCTCCGTCAGGCACAGCCGCACGCCGGCCGCGTACACGTCGGGCGAGCCGCTGCTCTCGGCCGCTTTGCGGTAGATCGAGCGAATGCGCGCATAGGCGTACAGCATGTAGGGGGCCGTGTTGCCCTGCAGCGCCAGCAACTTATCCCAGCCGAAGATGTAGTCGGTCGTCCGGTCGTTGCGCAGATCCGCGTACTTGACGGCCGCGACGCCGATGCGCTGCGCGATCGCGCGGCGCTCGGCGGGCGCAAGTGCCGGCTCGTCGCCGCTCTCCTCGGCTGCCCGCGTCTCCAGCAACTCCAGCGACCGCCGTTCGGCCTCGTCCAGCAGGTCAGCCAGCCGCACGTTCTGTCCCTCGCGGGTCTTCAACGGCTTGCGGTCGTCCCCGAGCACGCTGCCGAACATCACGTGCTCGAGCAGCACGTCATCGTGCGCCCAGCCGGCGGCCCGCGCCGCCGCAAAGAGCATCTCGAAGTGCAGCTTCTGGCGGGCATCCGTTACGTACACGATGCGCCGGGCCCCCAATTCCCTGATGCGGTAACGCAGGGCCGCCAGGTCGGTGGTCGCGTACAGATACGCACCATCCGACTTCTGGATCATCATCGGCAACGGATCGCCATCGGGATTTCGGAAGCGCGGCGCCCCGTTCTCGTCATTCAGGAACAGGCACTGGGCACCCTCATCCGCACGCACCTCGCCCGCCGTCGAACGCCCCGGCGCCAGCGTGCGCCGCAGCTCCTCCACGACCGGCTCCAGGCGCTTGTTATAGAAGCTCTCGCCGCAGACGTCGCAGTCGCAGAGCATGACGTTCAGCCGTTGGTAGATGCACATCAGGGCCTGGCAGCTCAGCGTGCAAATCTGCCGCCAGACCGCGCCCGCCGCTTCGTCGCCGGACTGAAGCTGGCCCACGGCCTGCCGGGCGGCCGTGGCGAACTGCTCATCCTCCTTGAAGCGCTGCTGAGCGGCCTTGTAGTCGGCCTCGATGGCGGCGAGCAGGTCGGTGCAGGTCTCGGCCGTCGGCAGGGCGTGGTCGCGATAGTGGGCGATGAGCATGCCGAATTGCGTACCCCAGTCGCCCACGTGGTTTTGCCGAATGACATCGTGCCCCTGGAAGCCGAACACGCGGGCAAACACGTCGCCAATGATCGTGCTGCGCAGATGCCCGACGTGCATCTGCTTGGCGATGTTTGGCGAGGAGTAGTCGATTACGACGCGCTGCGGCGCGGCGGCCGCGGGCAGACCGACACGATCCAGGTCGCTCCCATGCCCAGCCGGCGGCGCCGGAATCGCACTCAGGTACCGCTCCAGAAACTCGTCCTTCAGCCGTATGTTGACGAAGCCCGGCCCGGCCACTTCCGGCGGGTGGGCCACGTCGGCCAAGAGCGGCGTAACCGCGGCCACGATGCGGTCGGCAATGTCGCGCGGCTTTGCCCGGAGGGCCTTGCTCAGCGACATGGCCGCGTTGCACTGGTAGTCACCGAAATTCGGGTCGCCGGCCGGCCGCAGCAGCGGATCGACCTCGTGCGGCGGTTGGCCTGAGACGGCCGCCACCGCCGCGGCGAAGGGCCCGCGCAGCATACTTATCAGGCTTTCGTGCTTCATCGTGTGGCTGAAACTACTCGTCGCGTGCTAGTCCTGCAAGCCGGGTTGATCGTTGGCCGGCGCGGTTGTCTCACCGGCCGGCGGCGCCTCGGAGGCCACCGGCCCGGCCCAGTCCAGTTGCAGGAATTCGTAGCTGGTGGGCTGCAGTCCCAGGTGCTGGTAGATCTCCCGGGCAATCTGGTTGCGCCGATCCACATAGAGCCGCAGGCCGCACACACCGGGAGTGTGGCGCGCCCGCCGCTCGACGTACTCGTGCAAGGCCCGGTACACGCCGGCCCCGCGTGCCGCCGGCACGACGTAGACGCTCTGAATCCACCAGAACCAGTCGTTGCGCCAGTCGCTCCATTCGCGCGTGACCAGCAACTGGCCCACCCCGCGACCGCCGCGCTCAGCCAGGTAGTACCGGCCCTTCTCGTCGTCGGTCAGTACCCGGTACACGCCCATCCGAACGGTGGACGGGTCCAGCCGCAGCCCTTCAGTCTCGGCGGCCATGGCGACATTATTGGCCGCAATCGCATCAACGTCCGCGAGGGTTGCCTGACGAATTATGGTATCATTCACAGTCACAAGGCGCCTGTAGTGTGACAGTGCCCGAAGCCCGACAACCCGGCGGTCGCGCGCCGCCGGCGGGCTCCCCCAGAGGTTAGCTGCCAAGGCGATGATGATCCAGCAGTGGCACGGTAAACGCGTAACGGTTATGGGTCTGGGCCGCTTCGGGGGCGGCGTCGGAGTAACACGCTGGCTGGCGCGCGCCGGAGCGCGCGTGCTGGTTACCGATCGCTTGCCGGCCGAACGCCTGGCCGGCTCACTCGCGCAACTCGGCGACCTGCCGATCGAGCTGCGCTTGGGTCGCCACGACGAGCACGATTTCCGCGAGGCCGACGTGGTCGTCGTTAACCCGGCCGTGCCGGATCACTCCCCGTTCCTCCAGGCCGCCCGGGCGGCCGGCGTGCCGGTGACCACCGAGATGAATCTGTTCGTACAGCGCTGCCCCGCCAGTTGCGTCGGTGTGACCGGCTCGGTCGGCAAGAGCACGATCACGGCCATGATCGGGCATGTGCTGCGCGCGGCGAGCGCCGGCCGGCGCGTCTGGGTCGGGGGAAACATCGGCCGCTCGCTGCTGGACGACCTGGAGGAGATTCGCCCGGACGACATCGTCGTCCTGGAACTCTCCAGCTTCCAGCTCGAGCGCACCCCCACGGTGCACTGGAGTCCACACACAGCCGTCATCTCGAACGTCTCGGAGAATCACCTGGATTGGCACGGCAGCTTCGCGGCCTACCTGAAGGCCAAGCTCAACATCCTGCGTTTTCAGGATCGCCGGCGCGACGCCCTCGTGCTCGGTGACACGCCCGCGCTGCGCAGCGCTGTCCGCGAGGCGGTGCGCGACCATGCCCGCGCCTGGTACTACGGATTGGATGACGATACCCCACAGGCACGTGGTCCGGCCTTTGGCCTGGCCGGCAGCCCGCCCCCGCAACTGCGCTGGCCGGACGTGCGTCTCAACGTGCCGGGGCAACATAACCGACTGAACGCGGCGGCCGCGCTAACCGTCGCAGACCTGCACGACATCCCGCCGGACCGGGCCGTCGCCGCCCTGGAATCGTTCGCCGCCTTGCCCGATCGTCTGCAGCGCGTGGCCGATCGCGACGGCGTGACGTACTACAACGACTCGAAAAGCACCACTCCGGAAGCCGCCCTCACCGGCATGGCCGCCCTGAAGACCCCCGTACTCATCATCGTCGGGGGCTATGACAAGGGCAGCGACCTGCGCCAGTTCGCCGATATCGCCGCCCGCCGGGCCAAGTTCGCCGCCTGCATCGGCCAGACCGGCGCCACCCTGGCCGAACTGATCCGGGCGGCCGGCGGTAATGCCGAACTGTGCGGCGACCTGCCCACGGCCGTGGACGCTTGCAGCCGCCGCGCGGAACCCGGCGATACCGTGCTGCTTTCCCCGGCCTGTGCTTCGTGGGACCAGTTTGACGACTACCGGGCACGCGGCGAAGCGTTCACTCAGCTCGTGCAGCGGGACGGCGGCCCAGCATAGAATCAGGCGTTGCTGGCTCTGAGCCGCCGTCGGCAATCGGCCCGGCCGAGGCGTGTGCGAACGCCGCAGCGGGTCACTGCGCGACTGCTACGGTTGCTCGTTGTCCTCGTCCACCGGGACTACTGAGCTGGGCGCGGCTTCGCGCGCCGCCCGACGTCGCGCCGCCCGTTCCTCCGCGTCTGGGAGTTCCTTCAGCCGCGCCCGTGCCTGCTCGGCGGCCGTGCTGGCGGGGTACTCCTGGATGACCTTCTCCAGATACTCGCGGGCCAGATCAAACAGCTCGGAGCGTTTGAAGCGGCAGCCGATGTCGTACCAGCGCTCGGCCTGTTCGGCGGCCTGGACCTTCTTCATGGCGGCGCGCAGGTCGGGGTCACTGGCGAGGCGGTCGAGACTCTGTTGCGCTTTCTGGGCGGCCGCCGTATCGGGGTAGCGCTCGACGACGCGCCGGTAGACCTCGCGCGCCGCGGTGAATTGCTGTGCCGCCAGCAGCTCCTCGGCCCGGTCGCACTCCAACTCGCCGCGCGCATTGTCCACAGCCTTGGTGATGATGCGCTTGGTATAGGCATCACCCTGAAGCTGGCCGATTTCCGTCTCGACGGCCTCGCGAATCTCGATGTACGTCATGACTCGCTCGGTCGGTTCCTCGCTGGCCGGCTGGCGCCGGTCGCGGCGCCCGCCGCGCGGCCTGCTCCGCTGAGTGTCGCGTGCGCCGTCGCGCCGTCGCCCGTCACGGTCCTGCTGGAGGCCTTCCAGCCGGACGCTCAGCGCCGCCAGCTTCTGGGCGGCCGCCTCGTAGCTCCTACCGCGGACGTCCTGCTGGGCGCTCTCCAGCATGCGCTGCGCGCCGGTCTGAAGCTGCGTGAGCATGCTCTCGACCTGCTCGCCGCGGGTCTCGTCCACGCCGCGCAGGACCTCCTCCAACTCACGCGCCAGCGTGTAGGCCCGCGGGAAGTCCCCGGCCTGGGCCAACTGGCCGACGCGCGCCAGGTTGGCCTCGAGACGCTCGGGCGTGGCATTGGCGGTCGGCGTCCGCCGCAGCACGGCTTGGATGCGCTCCTCCAGATCCTCCGAGGGATCGAAGCGCGCGTAGGCGATGCGATGGTATTTGTCGATTATGTAGGCCGACGGTGGCGACGCGAAAAGGTAGCGGCCCTCGGGGCTCGCGCTGATGCGGTGCGGGATCACGATATCGTGCTCCCTGAACACCTCCTCCATCTTCTCCATGGTGTCCCGCGACCAGGCCACGAAGCCCACGCCACGCGGCGCGTACTGGCGGTGCAGTTCGCTGGCCTTCTTGAGCACCTCGATCGAGTGACTGCTCGTGCTGCTCCAGTAGATGATCACGATGATACGATGGCGGTACACTTCCAGCAGGCTGCGCTCGTCGCCACGACCGCGCTCGCGACTGAATTGCATGTCCGGGGCCGGTTGTCCCGGCTCCTGCGCGTAGGCAACCCAGGCAGTCAACCAGACGGCAACACCAGCAGCTAATCGCGGCCATGCACGCATCTGAACTACTCCTTGCCGGCAGGCGGCACTCCCGTCGTCACACACCCGGGCCGCCTTGCCCCGCGCGGCCCCCGGCAAGTGCCGAACGCCGACGGACAAGCACCAAGCGCCGCCCAAGCGGACATATGAGTCTAGCGGGCCCGTCCGGACGTGCCAACTGCGTCCGCGTGGTCGTCTTCTTGCGTCCACCACTGGATCGGAAACGGCTCACGAGCGCCGCCGTCCAACCACGGCACACCCGCGTCGCCGGCGCTGATGACCGGCCGTTTGGCCCGCCTGCCCCGCGTCGGCGGTATTTCCCAGACAAGTAGGCAGCGCCGGACTGGCGTGTCCGGCGCTGCCCGGTGGGAAAGCACTCAACGTCTGTTAACGCGGTCCGCGGCGCGCCGTCACGACCCGGTAAGCAGCATCACAAACGGGTCGATATCGAAGCTGTTCACGAATCCGTCGCCGTTTATGTCGCAGGTGCACAGCAGATCGCACTCCGGGTACAGCGCCGCCCACGCGAACGGATCCGTCAACGCCAGCACGAAAGCGTCGATGTCGAAACTGTTCACGAGCCCGTCGCAGTTGGCGTCTCCCAGGAGCTGGCCGCCGCAGTCCTCGCACTCGTCGGGAATGCCATTCTCGTCCAGATCACCCTCGTTGTAGAAGCACGTCGGACCGGTCAGCGTCATCTGGTAGACGCCCGTCGCGCCCGCCTTGCCCGACACCCGTATCCAGTACGACATCCGGTTCTGTACCACCACGTCCAGCCGCGACTGCTCGAAGCAGTAATCGTCGTTGCAGGCCAGTTCGTTCTCCGGCGTGCCCGGGAAGCCGCTATGCACGGACAACACCGTGTCGAAATCCGAGCCGCACAACGCAATCGTCAGCAAGCCGCTGCCGTGCGGCGAGTAGTAATACCAGATGTCCGGCGTGTCGGCGGTGTCGGCGCAGCTGCACGCGCCGTGACTGGTCGCCGCCTCGGTCGTTCCGTAGTACGTTCCCGGGGGGCAGACAATCTCGGCCAGCGCGCCATCGTCCCGGCCCTCCACGTACTCCGGCGGCGCGAGCTCGCACTCGTCCGGGATGCCGTTCGGCTGGCAGTCCGCGCTGGTGCCGCTGGCTATATCGCACTCGTCCGGAATCCCGTTCCGATTGCAGTCGAGCGACTCGCCGCAGTTCACGTAGACGTCACAGCCGGGCGCGCTACAGTTGACGTCGCACACGTCCGGGATGTTGTTGCCGTTGCAGTCACGGGCAAAAACCGCGGTAACGATCTTGTTGCGGTTCATTATGACCGTGTCCGGATTGTCGAAACCAGTAAGCCCGGTGGTCCAGTAATGGAAAGTCCAGCCCTCAGCGGCCTGGGCGGCCATGTCAACCGCGGCACCACTGCTGTAGGGGCCGCTTGGTGGATCGAGCGCCACCAGTCCCTGCCCCTCGATCAGCACCGTGAGTGTGTACGGGCCCTCGCCGTCGAACGCGTCCGCGCTGGTCTCGTGCGGCAGGTAGTTGTGCCCGCTGACCGTGACGTGCAGGGCCCCCTCTGAGCTCGGCGCGAACCAGAACGTGGCCGTGCCGCTCTCATCAGTCTGCGCCACCTCGTAGACATCATCCGGCTTCCACACGCAGACCACCGCGTCTGCCACCGGGTCGCCGCCGCTGAAGACCTGCACCGGGAAGTCGGTGAACAGGTTGACCTCGGCCGTTTCGGGATGCGTTACGGTGAATGTCTGCGGCTCGGCCGTCCAGATGGGCATCTCCGGATCGCCCAGCAGCGTCAGTTCCGTGAAGATGTACTCGGAGCGCGAGCCGCCCGCCGCGTAGCCGTCCTGCTTGTGGTCGCTGAAGCTATCGCCCAGCCGATAGTACCCTTTCACGAACAGCGAGCGGAAGAAGTAGCGGTCATACAGCAGGGACGCCCCGCTGCTCGAGAACGGCTGATACCAGCCATAGCGCGAGTTACCGATGAAAGCCACCCCGCCGCCCCCCGCGTTACGCACGAACGCCTCGGCCACGCAGGTGTGGCTCTCGTAGTCGCAGGCGTAGCAGCCGATCGAGTACATGATGCTCTGGCGGTTACCGTTGCTCAGCCCGCTCATGTCACTCGAATACAGGTAAGTGTGGTGATTCACCGAGCCCACGCCCATCGCGTTCGTGCTCGAGTGGTCGGCATGATTGACGATGTTGTTGCCCAGGTTCAGATACTCGACCGAATCACTCCAGTGCTCCCCGGGCTCGCTGTCATACTCCGTCCGGCAAGTCCACTCGGCCGGCAGGTACATGCTCTGAATGGCGATCTTGAGGCCCTCGCCCTCACCGCTGCCGTACGTGTTCAAGTCGAAGCCCAGGAACGTCGCCATCGTCGCGTAGTCGCTCAGCGGCGGGTTCTTCTCGTACGTCAACACCTTGTTGACGAAAGTCGCCACCGCGCCCGAGTTGCGCGCCGGCGCCCGGCCCACGTGCACCTCGCACACCCCGTCACTGTCGTAATCCGAGTAGAAGGTGTCGTTGGGGATCGCGTCTTCGTCCACCACGCGCACGTGGCAGGGCACGATATTCGTGTCGCCGCCCAACAGGAAGTACTCGGCGCCCCAAATCGAGTGCGCGTCCCGGATGAACTGCCGAATCTTCAGGACCAGGTTGTCGCCCCAATACTCCTGCGCGATCCATTCCCGCGTCACCACGATCGCCGGCACGCCTTTCTTGGTCTTCCAGTCGGCCAACGGCTGGAAGGCATCCACCCACGACGCCTGCGTGATGATCACGTATTCGTAGTTCGCCGGCCCGAGCTCACGCGACCCGAGACTGCTGCCCACCTCCAGACGCACGGCCTCCGGGTTCGCGACCATTTCCGCCACCCGCTGGGCGTAGCGCGTGCGGCTTGCGCTCGAGGCCGCCGCGGGCAGGAAATGGCCACACTCATATCCCGGCTCACCATGCACGACGAGCTCGATCGCGGTGTAAACAGCCAGCCGCTGCTCCGCCGGCACATAGCGCAGCGGGTGCAATCGCACCAGCGCCATGGCCTGCCCGGCCAGGTCGCATTGGCCCAACAGTTCGGCCACCACCTCCGGATAGGCCGCCCCCAAGGCGTACGCGTCGGCCAACGGGCCGACGAAATCGTCCGCCCCGGCCCGCCGCGATACCGGCCGCAGCGGCTGACTCGGGAGAATGTTGAAGTGCCCCGGTATCTCCGCCTCACGCAGCGCCGCAACTTCCACATGCGTCGCGGCCATGCCACGCGGCAGAGCCAGCCGAATCGTCCGCGTGGGCAGCAACGGACGGCCCGGCGCGCCGTCATTGGTCCCATCCGGCAGGGTCACGACGTCGTAGCCCAGCACCGTGTCAAAACTCAACTCCGCCGGGTCAAAGTACGCGGTATGCCGTACTTCCAATCCGCTACGTTCCCCCGCCTGCACCGCCCCCGGCACAGTTACCAGCACGCACAAAGTCGCCGCCGCGAACAGCACCGCAAATCCGCGACACGTACCACCAACCGCGCACATCCCATACCAACGCATCGGCATGTCCTTTCTGTGAAGCACTTATCCAGTGTTCACGGCGGCCGCAGCCGCCCGGTAAACCGCGTGGGGCCGGTGCCCATCCCAAAGCGCAATCGGCCTGTGCCGGCTAATCGCGGGACACACGAACTCCTGCTGGCAAAGGCACCCCCCACGCCCTGCCTTAAGCTCCGGTGCCTGTTCACCGCCGGCGCTCAAACTGCCGGAGCACCGCGCGCACATAATGCCCGCGACAAGGCCTCATTCGTATTATAATGTGCCCAGGGTTGCCCTCAACGCCTATTTGCAGTTGCAGGTCCGGAAAGCAGCGCCGCACGCACGTATGTGCGGTGGCCTGAGGCGCCGACCGACAGACCGCCCCCCACGCCCCCAAGACACACGACCCCCGCATTGCCGAAGGAGGGACTCGAACCCTCACTCCCGGTAAGGGAACGGGATTTTGAATCCCGCGCGTCTGCCAGTTCCGCCACTTCGGCGTCCAATACCACAACCGCCGCCTATCCTGGCCGGCATGCGACCACGGTACCCATGCGCCAGCGACCACACCTGAGCGCCGTCGCTGTCCTGGGCGAACACCATTGTGGTCGCCCGGGTCCGAAAGTCAATGCCGGCAACCCGGCGCTCGTCCTGTGTGCTCGTTCGGCCCGACGAAGCTGGAAGTCGAGCGCGTCAGCGCGGTCCCCGGAACTAGCGCGACACGCCTAACTACCTTCCTGGCAACGCTTTCGCCCTCAAGGCTACGTGGGCCGCCGTCGATAGGTCACTGGGGGCGGCGCGCGAGCGCACGCTAACGTCCGGATAAGTGCGCAACCACCAGGAACGCACAATGCGAATCCTCGCCATCAAACGCCGGCTGCCACGGTCCACGCGGTCAGGACAGAACCTCCCCGTGCGCGAACTGCTCGCTCGCCTCGCGCAGCGCCACAACGTCCTGCTCGCCTGCTGGGAAGACGAGGCCGGCACCGACGACCTGAACCAATTCCAAACATTGCTGCAACCTCTGCCCAAAGCACCCAGTTCGCCCGCGGGCGCAATACTCGACCTCGCATTCGCCCGCCATTACGGCTTCGCGCCGGCCACGGTACCCTGGCTGCGACAGCTCATCGACGAGTGGTGCCCGGACGTCGTCTACGGCCTCGACTATCAGACACTACTGCCGCTCGACGCCAACCCGCAGTGCCCCCGCGTCTGCGCACTGGTTGATAACCGCCACCTGGTGGCGCGCCAACGCTGGCAACAGGCCCGCCAACGCCCGCGCCTGCTGGCGGAGCTTACGTGGTCATACCTCCTGCACCGCCGCTTCGCTCACGCCGCCGAGGCCTTCACCTTCGTCAGCGAGCGCGAGGCCGCCGGTCTTCGCCGCTTCACGGACCGCTCCTGCGTCGCAATTCCCAACGGCGTTGACACGGACTACTTCAGCCCCGCCGCCACCCCGCGCGACGACACCCGCGTCGTTTTCGTCGGCAGCCTGGACTTTCCGCCAAACATCGACGCCGTCCGCTGGTTCTGCCGATCGGTCTGGCCGCTGGTGCGCGAGGCCGAGCCGGCCGCCCAACTCAGCGTGGTCGGCAAGTCGCCCGTCGCCCAGGTCCTCACCTGGCATGGCCGTGACGGCATAAGCGTCGTCGCCGACGCCCCGGACGTCCGTCCATACTTGGCCGGGGCCGCCGTTGCCGTAGTCCCGATGCGCTCCGGCGGCGGCATCAAGAATAAGATCCTCGAGGCCTGGGCCATGGCCACACCGACCGTCGCCACGACGATGTCGCTGCACGGCACCGCCGCCCGGCCCGACGAGAACATCATGGTCGCCGATGCGCCGGAGGAATTCGCCGCCGCGGTCGTACGCTGCCTGTTGGACCGTGCCTGGCGAGCCCAACTGGGCGCGGCCGGCCGTGAGACCGCCGTCAATGATCATTCGTGGGAGTGCGCCGCTGACCGCCTCGAACACTGCCTGGCCGCCGCCGTGGCCGCCGCCAACACGCACGAGCACGCCCTAATCGCATGAACAGCCAGCCGGACACCTCCCGCTACGACTACTACCTCACCGTCTACTGCGACGCGTATGGCTGGGGCGGTGCCCTGTCGTTCACGCTGGCCCTGGCAGCCGCTCTCAACGAGCGCGGACACAGCAGTCTCATCATCGGTACCGGTGGCCGCACCGCCGACCCGCCGCGTCCCGCCCAACCCGACCGCCTGAACGTCCCCCTCACGCTCCCGCGCGGATTGTGGCGTGCCCGAAGCTGGTGCGCCGCCCGCGTCCTGGCGGCCCAGCTTCGCCGTATGCCGCCACCACGCATCGCCTCCGTCGCAATCAGCCCGTTCTGGCTGCTGGCCGCCCGCCTGGCTTGGCCGGAAGTCCCGGCGTTCTACAAGTTCCCTTGCCTGTTGGCCAATTGCCAACCCTTCACCTGGCCCAACCGGCGACCACCCTCGTTCTGGCAACGCGTCGATTTCGCCGGCATCCGCCGCGCCGAGCGCCAGGCCTTCATGCACGCCGACCTGACCATCGCCCCCACCCCGGAAAACCGCGCCGAGATTCTCGCCTTCGTCCCACACGCCGCAGCCCGCGTGGTGTCGTGTCATTACGGCGTCCGCCCATTGGCCATGACCCCGGACCTGCCTGCCGCGCAACGCAGCCGCCTGGCTCTCGACCCCGACACCTTCTTGATCCTGCTGGCCGGCCCCTGCGACCGGAACAAGGCGTTCGACCTCGCCGTTCGCGTGCTGCCGCAACTCGATCCCCGCGCGCAATTGGCCATCGTCGGCGATGGACCGCTGCGCCCCGACCTGCTGCGCCTCGCAGATGCCCTGGGCCTCGCCCCACGCGTCCATTGCCCCGGCCCGCAGCAGGACATTGCCCCGTGGTACGCCGCCGCCGACTGCGTCCTCTCAACCAGCCACTACGACACCTGCCCGAACGTTATTCGCGAGGCCATGCTCTGTGGCCGCCCGGTCGTGCTGCCGCGCCACGACCCGCCGCACGTCTACGCCGGCTTGGCCGAATTCGTCACGGCGCAGGGCGGCGGCCGCACCTACGATCGCCGCCGACCTGAGAGCCTCGTGCAGGTTCTGAACCACTTGATACGCGAGCGTGCCGCTACGGCAGCCCTCGGTCAAACGGCCCAACGCGTCGCCCACGAGCATTTCCGCTGGGAACGCTTCCTCGACCTCGTCCTCGCCCAGCCCCCACAACCCGCACCACGCCACGAACTCGATGCGGTCCCCGCCACCTGCTGACCAAACGCTACCGGCCATCCTGGTCGGTCCGCCCCGCCTCCGGTAAATTCCCCTGCAAATGGCCCGCCCACTCGCCGGACAAGTCGTCATCATCACCGGAGCCAGTTCCGGCATCGGCGCCGCGACCGCCATCGCGTGCGCACGCGCCGGCATGAACGTCGTCCTCAACGCACGCCGCCCCGAGCGCCTGGCCGCCGTCGCGGCCCAGATCGGCCAACTCGGCCGCCACGCCGCCACCGTCGCAGGTGACGCCGCGGACGAACACCTCCCGGACCGCCTGCTCGACACGGCTACCCAGCGTTTCGGACGCTTCGACGTGGTCTTCGCCAACGCCGGCTACGGCCAACATGCCGCCATGCATGAGATGGACGAAGCCGACCTGCGCCGCATCTTCGAGGTCAACTTCTTCGCGGCCAATCGCCTGCTGTGCACGGCCGCTCGCCGACTCATATCACAGCAGCGGCCCGGCCACCTGCTGATGTGCTCCAGCGCCGTCGCCAAGTTCCCCCTGCCAACCTTCGCTGCCTACTCCGCCACCAAGGCCGCCCAGAACCACGTCTGCCGCGCCATGCGCATTGAGCTGCGCCCGCACCGCATCGAGGTTGCCTCCGTACACCCCATCACCACGCGCACCGAGTTCTTCGACGAAGTCGCCCACCGCAGCGGCCACACGGCCTCGCCGGTCGCACCCGGCCGCGGCCTGCCGCGCTGGCTCATCCAGCGTCCCGAAGACGTGGCCAACGCCGTCGTGCGTTGCCTGCGCCACCCGCGCCCGGAAGTCTGGACGAGCCACACGGTCCGCCTCTTCGCCGCCCTCGTGACCGCATTCCCCCGCCTGTTCGACGCCCTCGCGCCGCTGCACCAGCACCGCCGGCACTGATTGCCGCACCGCTCCTCACTCCCGCAAGTCCACGTACGGCCGGCCCAGAAACGCCAGCGATTCCGGCTGCCCCGTCGTCACATACAGCCAGTCCTCCTCTTCCGGGTGCGGCGCCAGCGCCGTAATGGGCCGCCCCTCAATCCGCGCCGGCAACGCCTCCAGGTCGATGGCGTGCAGCGGCACAATATAAACGCCCCGCCGTCCGGTCCGCACCGCGGCCGTCACTCCAGTGCGCGTCCGCATGGGCATACCGGTTGACCTCCCAACACTCGCGCCGCCACAGCCGCCGCGAGCACCGCCGTCATTCACCAGAAGAACACCTGCGACGAATAGTAAACACGC
>CAZYGM010000072.1:0-14157 GCA_964647015.1 uncultured Planctomycetales bacterium
CCGCCGGCGGCGAACCCTGCCCCCACACCTCCTGCACCGAGAACATCGCCCCCACTACCCCAATCACCAAGCAGCGCTCGAACACCCCCACAGCCATTCGGCCAACCGCCGCCCGTCCGACCCTCGGCCAGCCGGTACACGCAGCGCTCGCTCCCGCGCTCACCCGCCCAACCACCGCCGCCCACCGTGTCAGCGTCTTCATGACTCTGGCCCCGAAAATGCCACCAAAATCCACCTGCAGCCGCCATTATAGCACAGTTGCCGCCGACCCAAAGCCGAAAGTCTGGTCTTGGCGGGGCGAATCGGCCGGCGGCGGGTGGATTGCAGCGGGCCCGGGCCGGGAATCGCGGTCGGTGGTGTCCGTCGTCGGAGAGTTTTGGCCGGTGTACGCCGGCTGTGCGGGGTTGACGCGCGGCGGTAAACTGAGGGTTTTGGGCGGCGGCGGGACGCGCGCTTGCGGGTGCGCGTCGGAGTAGCAGGAACCGCTCCCTTACGGTCGCGGCTCGGTTCGGATGGTCGCGGCACGGATGGGGCGGAGCGGTACGGTTTGGACGGTCGCGGTACGGTTACGGTCGCGGCGCGGAGTGCGAGTGGGTTGGCGCCCGGCCCGGATCAGCGTCCGGCGCAGATTGGGTCGGATTTGACCGGCGCGCGGCTGATGGCCTGTGGCGCGTCTTGGGTCAGGCAGTATGGTGATGGAGCGGTTATGAGCAACGGCGGCAGCTACGATCCACATGCGATCGAAGGCGAGATTTACCGGTTCTGGGAGGAGGGCGGCCATTTTCACGCCGAGCCGAACCCAGCCAAGACGCCCTACGTCGTCGATATCCCGCTGCCGAACGTGACGGGTGCGCTGCACCTGGGGCACGCGCTGAACAACACGCTGCAGGACATCCTGATTCGGCAGAAGCGCATGGCCGGATATGAGGCGATGTGGATGCCCGGAACCGATCACGCCGGCATCGCCACGCAGGCGCGGGTGGAGAAGGAGCTGAAGGCGAAGGAGGGTCTGACGCGGCACGAGCTGGGGCGTGACGGGCTCGTCGAGCGGATCTGGAAGTGGAAGGAGGAGTACGGCGGGCGGATCCTGATGCAGCTTCGCCGGATGGGGTTTTCGTGCGATTGGGCCCGGACGCGGTTCACGCTGGACGAGGTGTGCGCGAAGGCGGTCTATGAGGCGTTCTTCCGCTGGTTCAAGGATGGGCTGATCTATCGCGGCACGCGGTTGGTGAACTGGGACGTGCACTTGCAGACGGCCGTCGCGGACGATGAGGTTATCTACGAGGCGGTCAAGGGGCACTTCTGGCACTACCGCTATCCGATCGAGGGCCGAGACGCGACCGGTCTGAACGCCAAGGCCGGCGAGGATTACGTGGTCATTGCGACGACGCGGCCGGAGACGATGCTGGGTGATACGGCGGTGTGCGTGCATCCCAGCGACGAGCGCTATCAGCACCTGATCGGCAAGAACTGCATTCTGCCGCTGATGGACCGGAAGATCCCGATTATCGCCGACGGGCTGCTGGCGAAGAAGGAGTTGGGCACGGGCTGCGTGAAGGTGACGCCGGGGCACGATCCGAAGGACTACGCCTGCGGGCTGCGCAACAACCTGGCGATGATCAATATTCTGACGCCGGACGGGAAGATCAACGCCAACGGCGGGGCGTATGCGGGGATGGACCGCTACGACGCGCGGAAGAAGGTGGTGGCCGACCTGGAGCGGCTCGGGCTGATGGAGAAGGTTGAGCCGTACGAGACGGAGGTGGGGCACAGCGACCGCAGCAAGACGCCGATCGAGCCGATGCTGAGCGAGCAGTGGTTCATGAAGATGGGGGCGTTGGCCGAGATGGCGATGGACGCGGTCCGTGATGGGCGGGTGCGGTTCTTCCCGGAGCGCTATGCGAAGACGTACCTGGACTGGCTGGGCGAGAAGCGCGACTGGTGCATCAGCCGGCAGCTTTGGTGGGGGCATCGGATTCCGGTGTGGCGCTGCGGGCAGAAGCTGGATGATCAGCGGGCGGCGCAAGTCCGCGCGCGAATTGATGACTATGTCGCGCGTGGCTTGATAGCGCACAAGCAGTTTGGCGAGCAGATTGACGGACCGTTGTCCGGGTACTTCTGTCTGGCGCAGGCGGTTGATGACGAGTTGCGTGATTTCCTCGGCCAGAACGGTTTTGAGCAGGACGCCGATGTGCTGGACACGTGGTTCAGCTCGTCGCTGTGGCCGTTCAGTACGCTGGGCTGGCCGGATGCGGATGGCAACCAGGACCTGGCGTATTTTTATCCCACGAGCACACTGGTCACCGGGCGCGGCATTATCACGCTGTGGGTGGCGCGGATGGTCATGACCGGGCTGTACTTTTTGAAGCGCGTGCCGTTCCAGCACGTGCAGATTCATCCGATCATCCAGGACGGCCAGGGCCGGACGATGAGCAAGTCGCTGGGCAACGGCGTCGATCCGCTCGACATCATCGAGCTGTACGGCACCGACGCGCTGCGCTTCACGATGGCGCAGATGGCGACGGAGACGCAGGACGTGCGGCTGCCGGTGAAGCCGGTGAAGTTGGAGGACGGGCGGACGGTCAACAGCAGCGAGAAGTTCGAGCTGGGGCGCAATTTCTGCAACAAGCTGTGGCAGGCGGCGACGGGCTTCGTGATGGCCAACCTGGACGGGTATTCGCCGCGGCCGCTGACGACGCAGGACCTGGCGCTGGAGGATCATTGGATTCTCTCGCGGCTGACGGGCTGCATCGCGGAGTGCGACCGGCGGCTGGAGCGCTACCAAATCAGCGAGATGGCGAACGCGCTGTACTCGTTCTTCTGGAACGACTTCTGCGACTGGTACGTCGAGCTGGTCAAGCCGCGGCTGTTCGGGCGGAACGAGGCGGGGGAGATGGTGCGGCACGCGGACGGCTCGGCGCAGGTGGCCCGGCAGGTGCTGGCCTGGGTGCTGGACCAGACGCTGCGGCTGCTGCACCCGATCACGCCGTTCGTGACAGAGGCGTTGTGGGCGAAGCTGAACGCGGCGGCGCCGCAGCGCGGCATCGCGCGGCTGATTGACGGCGAGCCGGCCCTGATTCGGGCGGTGTGGCCGGACGCGACGGCGTGGCCGCGGGCGGCGGAAGTGGAAGATGAGCTGGCGGCGTTGCAGAACGTGATTCGCGGGCTGCGCGACACGCTGGCGTGGATCAACACGACGCGTTCGGCGGCGCGGCAGCCGGCGATCGGCAAGTTGCCGCGGGCCGTCATTCGGGCCGCGGGGCAGCTCGTGGCGGGCCTGGTCGCGCAGCAGGCGGTGATGTGCCGGCTGGGGCGCTGCGAGGCGTTGGAGATCGGCGCGGACGTGGAGAAGCCGGCAGAGTCGGCGACGAAGGTCTTCCCAGGTGTCGAGATTTTCGTGCCGATCAAGGGGCTGGCGGATCTGGATGTCGAGCGCAAGCGGTTGGCGAAGGAGCGGGACGAGCTGGGCGGGCACATTCGCGGCCTGCAAGGCAAGCTGGCGAACGCGGGCTTTGTGGCCAAGGCGCCGCCGGCGGTCGTGGAGCGGGAGCGTGCCCGGCTGGCGGAGTTGCAGGAGCGGTTGGCGGCGATGGAGCGCAACCTAGCTGAGATTGGCGGCTGATGGGGGTGGCTGCAGATGTCGTCTTCGGGAGTCAGGCGGCACGCTAGCCGGGGTTCTCGTACCACACGACGCCGAGGTTTGCGGATTCCTCCGTGGTTATCACGTCGAGGTAGCCGTTGCCGCTCACGTCCAGCAGTTGCAGGACGTCGAACTTGCGGCCGGCGGTGTCGGCCAGGGGGGTGGCGGTCCACATGATGATCGGTTCGGTGGTGAGCTGGGTCAGGCGCCCGAGGCCGGCCCGGCCGCCGCCGGCGTTCTCACAGTTGAAAACGAGCTCCAGGTCGCCGTCGCCGGTGAGGTCGGCGATGCGGACGGCTTTGCCGGTGCCGAAGGTGTTCGGCCAGGTGATGGGGGCTGCGGACCAGGGGAGGCGTGGGTTGCCGACGGGCCGATAGTGAATCACGGCGCGGCCGCTGGTGGCGACGAAGGCGTCGAGATGGCCGTCGCCGTCCAGGTCGCCGAGGTCCATGAACATGGCTTCGTCGTTGGTGGCGCCGATGCGGTGTTTGCGCCAAAGCGGCAGGCCGTCGCCGATCAGCGGGTTCTCCAGCCAGTAGGCCCCGCGGTCGGCGCCCTTGCGGTCGGTGTAAACGATGTCCAGGTCGCCGTCGCCGTCCACGTCGGCGGGAATGATCGACATGATCCACGCCGCGTCGGCCAGGGGCCTCCAGGTCCAGTTGGCGAGGTTGCGCGGATCGCCCTGGGCCGAGAGGTAGCCGATGCTCGCGCCGCTGCCCTTGCCACCGGCAATCAACTGGACGCCTGCGCCGAAGAGCTGGGCCGGCGTGCAGAACATCCACTGTTGCACGCCGACGGTCGCGGGTATGACCTCGGTCGTCCAGGCGGCGGGGTTGAGCAGGTCGGCGTCGTCCAGCGGGGCCCAGTGGACGTACATGCGGCGCGTGTTGCCCTCGCAGCAACTGACGACGTCGAGTCGGCCGTTGTTGTTCACATCGACGAAGACGGCGTCTTCGACGTCGGCCACGCGGCCGACGACGACGGAGGGCCAGGGCTGCCGGGCGTTTGTCGGGCCCGGATTCAGGTGGACCGTGACGACGCCGCTCTCTTCCCAGGCTACGGCGAGGTCCATCAGCCCGTTGCCGTTGATGTCGCCGAGCTTGACGCCGTCAGCGCCGTGGTGGGCGGCGCTTATGGTGTGACGGGTCCAGGTGGCGGGTATCGGCGGCAGGGGCAATTCGCCGTTGCAGCCGCCGACGAACGTTGTCAGCAGTATGGTCGCCAGCGCGGCGGTCCCGATTGTCGCGCGCTTGGAGCGCACCAGGGTCGCCATGGCTCACTCCGTGAGGTCTTCCAGCAGTGCCGCGCCGTACAGTCCGAGCAGGGCGGGGCCGATGCCGTGCGATTCGTTGCGGCGCGGCGCGGTGTTGAAGTAGGCGCTTTCGGACGATTGCGGCGGGGTGCCGGGGCAGATGTTGGCGATGTCGCCCGTGAGGGAGATCATGCGGTTGAGGCCGACCGCGGCGCGGCGGACGGCGACGGCATACTCGGCCGGCAGCCAGCCGCGCTGGACGCCGCGGGCCAGGGCGTAGGTGATCAGGCCGGTGCAGGATGTCTCTTCGAAGCTGTCCGGCCGGTTGAGGAGCTGGTGCCACATGCCGCCGAGGCCCTGGTGGGCGACGAGGGCGGCCGCGAAGTCCTGGTACAGGGCGAGGAGCTCGTCGCGGTCCGGATGGTCGTCGGGTATGGCGTCCAGGGCCTCCGTCATTGCCACCACGACCCAGCCATTGGCGCGGCCCCAGAAGCCCGGCGTCGGCCCCGAGCCGTGCCAGTTGTAGCCCTGGTGGTAGAGCCCGACGAGCGGATGGCGCAGCCGGGCATCGAAGCCGTGGAACTGGGCCAGCACGTCGTCGTGGTACGCCGGATCGTTCAGCACCGCTCCCGCCTTGGCCAGCAGCGGCATGGTCATGAAGAGGGCGTCGGCCCAGATCTTGCCGCGCTGCGGGGCGCTGTGATGGGCGATGAGCCCTTCAGGCGTCCGGGACACGCCGTCGTGGAAGAAGTCGGCGGCGGCGAGGGCCTCGTTGAGGAACTGCTCGTCGCCGGTATGCAGGTTGTAGGCCAGCGTGGCGTGGGCCATGGATCCGAGGTAGTCGATCGGGTCGCTGCCGCCGTGGGGACGATAGCGGCCGTCGGCCTGGTACTTGGCGAGCGACGCGCGGACCTGTTCGAGCAGGGCGTCGTTGCCGGTGCGCTCGTGCCAGAGCAGCAGGGCCCAGAGCGTAACGCCGTTGGCGTACGTGAAGTGGTACACGATGACGGGGTCGTTGAGCGTGCTGTTGATGGTGCCGGGATACTTGCCGGCCAGGTAGCGGGCGGCGACCGCGGTTGCTTTGAGATCTGTGAGCGGCGGCCCATATCGTCCGGACGGGTCGAGCAGACCGGGGTCGCAGCCGGCCAGGCCGGCGAGTAGTAGGGCTGCCCCCGCCGCGCAGATGACGAATCGGCGTCGCATGGTAGACCCTCCTATGCCTCGGGACTTGATTATAGGCTGGAGTTCTGCCGCGGGTGCCGAATTCAGCGGAGTGAGTGAGGTCGAGCGGGTGGAGTGGGCTGCGCGTGTGGCGGTCAGGGGCGGCCGAGGCGTTGCCAGGTAACGTTGGGGATGCCGTCGATGTGGATGGGCGTGATGCCGTTGATGCGCCAGCCTTGTGGGGCTTGCTGGAAGGCGATTTCCCAGGTACTGCGCCACCAGCCGCCGCCGAACGAGGCCCGCACGTCGGCCATGTATGCGACCTTGATAGTGAAGTGTTCGGGCTGGGAGTCGAGGAACGTCAGGCTGACGCGGCGAACGGCGGCGACGTCAACGCGGTCGTAGCAGCGGGTGACGAAATCGAGGAATTCGTTGCGGTCCATGTGACCGGCCTGGAAGGTTGAGGCCAGGGCGTCGGCGAGGTGCGTGGTGCGCGTGGTCATTACGTCCTGCTCAATGCCGGCGAGGATGCGCAGGGCGTGTTCGCGGCGCGTTACGACGACGGTCTGCACGGCCAGCAGGGCGGCACTAGCGGCCAGGCCGACCAGCAGGGGGCGTGGGCGGCCGGTGCGGCGCCAGTAGACGAGCAGGATGAAGTTGGCCGTGAAGAGCAGGGCGGCGAGGGCCGGCAGCGATTCGAGGAATATCCAGGCGAGCCAATCCATGGTTTGGTTCCGTTGCCGGGCGCGCGTGATGCGGGCGGCGTGGTGGCACCGTAACAGCGCGGTTGGGCGGCGGTCAACGCGGGGATGATCGCCGGCAGGGCAGCGTGCGGCGGCGCGAGTTGCCGGCGTGTGCGGATTGGACTATGGTCGGCGTAATGAATCTGGCGGGCAAGTTCATCGTTTTGGACGGCGGCGACGGGGCCGGCAAGGGCACGCAACTCGCGCGGCTGGCGGCGTGGATCGAGTCGGCGGGCGGCAGTTGCGTGTGCACGCGCGACCCGGGCGGGACGGTGATTGCGGAGCGGATTCGGCACGTGCTGCTGGGGCATGATTTATCGGACATGGATCCGACTTGCGAGGCGCTGTTGTTCATGGCGGCGCGGGCGCAGCTTGTGGCGGAGGTGGTGCGGCCGGCGCTGGCGGCCGGGCGGACGGTGTTGTGCGATCGATTCATTTCGGCGACGTGTGCGTACCAGGTGGCGGCGGGGTACCCGCGGGCGCGGGTGCTGGAACTGGGGTGTTACGCCGTGGGCGAGACCTGGCCGGACCTGACGCTGGTTTTGGATGTACCGGCGGAGGTGGGGTTGGAGCGGAGTGGTCAGCGGGCGTTGCAGGCGGCGGGTGCTGCGCTTGACGCGATGGAGCGGCGGCCGCTGGACTTTCACCGGCGGGTGCGGGAGCTGTTTCGGGAACTGCCGGCGGTATACCCGGCGCCGGTGGTGCTGATTGACGGGGCCCGGGATGTGGATGCGGTGTTTGGGGATTTGCAGGAGGCGTTGCGGCGTGCGTTTCCGTGACGTGGAGCATCAGGAGCGGGCGCTGTCGATTGTGCGGCGGGCGCTGCGCAGTGGGCGGATGCCGCATGCCTACCTGTTCGAGGGACCGGAGGGGGTCGGCAAGGAGCTAACGGCGCGGGCGCTGGCGGCGCGGCTGTTGTGTGAGGCGGATGTTGAGCCGGACGCGGATGCGTGTGGCGTCTGTCGGGCGTGCCGACTGGTGGCCGGTGGGAACCATCCGGACCTGCACGTGATCGAGCGGCGGCTGCACAAGCTGCATCCGGACCGGGCGGTGCGGGCGAGCAAGGGATTGTTCCTGGCGGTGGACGTGATCCGGCATTTCCTGATCGAGCCGGCGGCCAGCAAGCCGAGCCTGGGGGCGCGGCGCGTATTCGTGATCCGCGAGGCGGAGCGGATGAACGAGGGGGCGCAGAACGCGCTGCTGAAGACGCTGGAGGAGCCGCCGGGGCAGAGTTGCCTGATCCTGGTGAGCGCGGCGGCGGAGCGGCTGTTGCCGACGATCCGGTCGCGGTGTCAGCGGGTACCGTTTGGGTTGCTGCCGCCGGACTTCATCGAGCGGCACCTGGTTGAGCATTGCGGGGTGAAGGTGGAGGCGGCGCGGGCGCTGGCGCTGCTGGGGGATGGTCGGCTGGGGGCGGCGGTGCAATGGCAGCGGTGCGGAATGCTGACGGCGCTCGACGAGGTTGGGGCGAGCCTGGATGAGTTGGAGAGTGGTGGTCCGAGTCGGTTCGCGGAGCGCTTGATTGAGAGCGCGGGTGGGCTGGGGCTGCGGAGTCGTGGGGCGGAGGAGGCGGACGAAGCCGAGGGCGGAGCGGTGGAGGATGACGAGGCGGAGGCTGAGGCGGCGGTGAGCGGGTCGGCGAAGACGCTGTCAACGGACGAGTTGCGGACGGCGCTTAAGCTGGTGCTCATGCTGGTGGCGATGGTTTACCGGGAAGCGCTGGTGGTGCGGGCGGGCGCGGCGGGTGGGGCGCGGCTGGCGAGTCAGGAGCGGCGGGCGGCCGTCCTGGCGGGGCGGCAGGGGGTGGATGAGATTGAAGGGTGTATCCGGGCGGTGCAGCACGCGGAGCGGCTGCTGGATCAGAACGTGGCGCCGGTGCTGGTTTGTGAGCGGCTGGCGATTGGGTTACTGGGGGAAGTGCCGGTCTGAGGATGGGGGCGCGGTTCGGCCGGCGGGGGTCTTTCTGCGGTTATGGTTGGGCTGGGCGGGCGTTCGGTTCAGCGTTCGGGCTGGAGGTCGCTGACGACGACGTTGTTGTAGTCGAGGAGGGTGCCCTTGGCCTTCTCGAGTCCGACGATGGCGCTGTTGTATTGAGTTACGACGGCGAGCAGGGTGGTACGGGCCTGGGCCAGGCGTTCGACGGCGCTGAGCTCGTTTTCCAGGAAGAGCGGGTCGATCTTCTGTGTGCGGGCCTGATAAGCCTGCATGTTGCTGTCGGCGGCGTGCACGGCGTCGAGCTGCGGCGGGATCTGGGCGTGGCGAACGACCAGGGCGCGCACGGCGGTGTTGACCTCCTGAACGATGGTATCGGTAGCAGCGTGGAGGTTGACGACGGACTGGGATTCCTGGAGTCGCGCGCGGCGGTGGGCGGCCTGGCGGCCGCGGTTGCCGATGGGATAGGAGAACTGAGCCTGGACTGTGTAGGAGATGAAGCGGTTGGTCGTGAGGTTATCGAAGGAGGAGTCGGCACTGGGGCCGATGCCCTGGACTTCGTATTGGAAGGACAGGTCGAGGCGCGGCAGCGTTTCGTTCTTGGCGGCGGCGGTTTGAATGCGGGCGCGGTCGATGGTGCGGCGGGCCTCGCGGATCTCGCTGCGTTGATCGAGGGCCGTGCGAACGAGAGCAAGTTGGTCGAGCGCGAGGGCCGCGACCATGGGAGTTTCGGTGG
The DNA here is from genome assembly GCA_964647015.1 of uncultured Planctomycetales bacterium. Lineage (GTDB taxonomy): Bacteria > Planctomycetota > Phycisphaerae > UBA1845 > Fen-1342 > JAAYXS01. Next base: position 9,465 of record CAZYGM010000072.1, read on the forward strand.
GGATGATTTCGATGTCGGCGGAGAGCAGCAGGTCGGGGTCGTTGAGCAGGCTCTTGAGGCGGTCTTCAGCGTCGCGGATGTTCTTGATGCGCTCCTGGTACTCGACCTCGCGGGTGCGCCAGCGTGCGCGTGAGTTGGCGAGTTCGACGCGGGTGGCGTCGTGCAGGCGGCGTTGCCAGATGCCCTCGTAGGTGACGTAGTTCTGGGCGACGGATTCGGCCAGGATGGCGGCAGTGCGACGGGCCTCGACGAGGGCCCAGTAGGCCTGCTCGACGTTCAGGAGGGTGTCGCGCACTTTCTGGATGAAGCGTTCGCGGGCGATGTCGTGCTCGGCCTGGGCGATGAGGATGTAGCGACGGTTGTAGTCGAGGCCGAAGCCGCGCAGCAGCGGCTGGGTGAAGGCGGTGACGAAGCTGGTGGAGTAGCTGGGGTTGAGCAACTGGTATTCGGGCGGCATGTTGTTCTTGGTGCGCTGCTGGCTGATGTAGGTGGAGACCTGCATGCCGGTGGGCAGCAGCTTGCGAAAGCCGCCCTTGATGGCGCGGGTGTCGCTGATGGATGGGACGAAGGCCGAGGTTGTGGCCTGATCGAGCTTGGACCAGGAGCTGTCGAGGAAGAACTCGGCGTCAAAAGCGGCCTGGGCCTCGATGAGCTGGGTCTGGCTGATGGCCGGATTGTAGGCCTCGAAGCGGATGGAGTAGTTGTTCGCGACGGCGCGCTGGACGCACTCGGCGAGGCTCAGGCGCACCTGTTCGGGTCGGGCGACCATCTGCAGGTATTCCAGGGCGCGGTCCTTGACCTTCTCGTAGTTGCCGATGACGCGGGCGTCCGGCTGAGGGGCGCCGCGGAGTTGGCTCAGGCGTTCCTCGAAGATCTGGGAAGCTTCGATCGGATCGGGGATCTGCGCCAGGATCTCCTTGGGCGTGGGTATGGCGTCGGGGCCGGTTTCCGTCATGAGGGCTTCACGGGCCGGCAGGTCGGGCCGCCAGGGGACGGGCTGAGCGCCGCGCGGGGCGCGCTGCTCGGCGGCCTGCTCCTGGTGCCGGACCAGCATGCGGTCGCGGTATGAGCTGATGGAGGTGTCGATCTGGCGATCCTCGATGGCGGCATGGCAGCCGCCGGTCAGCAGTCCGCCGACCACGATGATTGCCAAGCCAAGCTGCGCCAACCCCGCTTGCCACCCACGGTGAAGCATACTCTCGTCTCCACTACGTCATGCACTTTATGCCGCCGCGCCCGGCGTGTGCCGCAGGGCGACGATGATAGGTGGGCCTCAGAGGGGTGTCAAACCGCGCGGCGGGCGGGCGCGGGTGGGTGTGAGGCGGTGTTCACAGTTTCCGACAAGCGGGCAGGGCGCGTTGCTGTTGTAGGGCAGCGCGTGAGCCGGCGTGCGATCGGGCATTGTGGAGGAGACGGGAGGTGCGCGTGAGCAGGCGCAAAAAATGGGCCGGTGGTCGGGACGTGCGGGGGGGACACGTACGCCGACGCAATCCGGCCCGGGGTTCTGAATCCGTTTTCCGCTACATTGATAATAGCCCTGCCCACGTCTGCGGGCAAGCGCGGAATCGAGTTTTTCGGCGGCGGGAGTGTTGCGGGGGTACTAGGCGTCGGTTGCCTGTAGTGCTTTCTCTATCTTGGCCCAGGTGTCGCGCAGAGGGACGGTGCGATTGAAGACGAGGTTTCCGGCGCGGGAATCCGGATCAACGCAGAAGTAGCCCTGGCGCTCGAACTGGTAGCGGCTGCCCGGGGCGGCGTCGGCCAGGCTCGGCTCGACGTAGCAGTCCGTCAGCACCTGGAGCGAGTCCGGGTTGAGGTTGCTGCGATAGTCGAGGCCTGCGGGGGCATCCTCGGGGTCGGGCTTAACGAAGAGGTGGTCGTAGAGACGGACCTCGGCCGGGCAGGCGTGGGCGGCCGAGACCCAGTGGAGCGTGGCCTTGACCTTGCGGCCGTCGGGGGCGTCGCCGCCGCGGGTGGCCGGGTCGTAGGTGCAGTGCAACTCGGTGATCTGGCCGGTGGCGGGGTCCTTAATGACGTCGGTGCAGGTGATGAAGTAAGCGTAGCGCAGGCGGACCTCACGGCCGGGGGCCAGGCGGAAGAACTTGCGGGGCGGGTCCTCGCGGAAGTCATCGCGCTCGATATAGAGGACACGGGAGAAGGGCACCGGGCGCGTGCCGGCGCTGGGGTCTTCGGGGTTGTTGACGGCCTCGAGCTGCTCGACCTGGTCGGGGGGGTAGTTGTCGATGACGAGGCGCAGGGGCTGCAGGACGGCCATGACGCGTGGGGCGGACTTGTTGAGGTCGTCGCGCAGCGTGTGTTCGAGCAGGGCGACATCGACGACGCCATCGTACTTGGAGACGCCGATGCGGCGGCAGAAGTTGCGGATGGCGCTGGGGGTGTAGCCGCGGCGGCGCAGGCCGGAGATGGTGGGCATACGCGGGTCGTCCCAGCCGCGGACGTGGCCTTCACGGACCAGCTCGAGCAGCTTGCGCTTGCTCATGACGGTGTAGGTCAGGTTGAGGCGGGCGAACTCGATCTGCTGCGGGTGGTAGATGCCCAGGGCGTCGAGGAACCAATCGTACAGGGGCCGGTGGTTCTCGAACTCCAGCGTGCAGATGGAGTGAGTGATGTTCTCGATGGAGTCTTCGAGGCCGTGGGCCCAGTCGTACATGGGGTAGATGCACCAGGCGTCGCCGCTGCGGTGATGGCTGGCGTGCAGGATGCGGTACATGACCGGGTCGCGCATGTTGAGGTTGGGGTGGGCCATGTCGATCTTGGCGCGCAGGGTGCGGGAGCCGTCGGGGAACTCGCCACGGCGCATGCGTTCGAAGAGGTCGAGGTTTTCGGTGATGCCGCGGTCGCGGTAGGGGCTGTTCTGGCCGGGCCGGGTGAGCGTGCCGCGCAGTTCGCGGGTCTGTTCGGCGGAGAGGTCGCAGACGTAGGCCTGGCCCTGCTTGATGAGCTGGATGGCCCAGGCGTACATCTGCTCGAAGTAGTCGGAGGCGAAGAAGAGTCGGTCCTGCCAGTCGAAGCCGAGCCAGTGGACGTCGGTGATGATGGAACGGACGTATTCATCCTCTTCTTTGGCGGGGTTGGTGTCGTCGAAGCGCAGGTTGCACTTGCCGCCGTATTGCTCGGCGATGCCGAAGTTCAGGCAGATGGACTTGGCGTGGCCGATGTGGAGGTAGCCGTTGGGTTCGGGTGGGAAGCGCGTGTGGACGCGGCCGCCGTGCTTGCCGGAGCGGTTGTCCGCGTCGATGATCTCACGGATGAAGTCGCGGGAGGCGGCGGGGCGGGCTCCGTCGGAGCCGTCACCGGTGGTCGAACTGGGGGTTTCCATGGCATTCTGGCCTTGGCCGGTAGTTGGTGGTGCTCGGTATCCGGGCGCGCGCCCGGGTAAGGCGTTCTGCGCCGCTGGGGCGGTGCCGATGCGGATTATCGCCAAAGAAGCGGCCCGCTGTCACGGGGAGCAGCGGGCCGCGATTACTGGGGATAGAGGATTCGAACCTCTACTAACTGATCCAGAGTCAGTCGTGCTACCGTTACACTAATCCCCAATGCAAGCGGGAGTTTACGGTGATCGTGGCGGAAAATCAATGGCTGGCTGGGGGCTGTCGGCGGGCGACTGGGTGGAGTGTCGGGGTCGGAATCGGCATATCGGACGGCGGTTCGGGGGGGCTGCGGCGGGGATTGCTTGACGGAGCCCACGGGCAGGGATAGGTTGACTATGGGCTGCTAAGAGGAATGCGCATGGAAGTCCGCATGGACTTGGCACAGATCCTGATATGCGAGACGCGCGACCAGCAGGTCATTGTGCTGCGGGAGCGGAACGGGCCGCGCATGCTGCCGATCGTGATCGGTCTGGCCGAGGCCCTGGCGATCGACCGGCGGGTGAAGGGTTTGCAGTTGCAGCGGCCGATGACCCATGACCTGCTGGCGAACACGATCGAGGCGCTCTCGGCGGAGCTGGAGCGGATCGTGATAAATGATCTGCAGGATCACACGTTCTATGCGCGGCTGATCGTGCGTTTCCAGGGGGAGCTGATCGAGATTGACAGTCGGCCGTCGGACGCGATTGCGCTGGGGGCCGGCAGCGATGTGCCGATTTACGTTGCTGAGAAGGTGCTTAACGAGGTGGGGCCGTAGGTGGCAACGGCGTCACAGGGCGGGGCGCGGGGCGCGCTGGCGGGGCGGGTTGCTTACGTTCTGGCGCTGGCGCTGGTGGGCTGCTGTTGTGGGGGCTGCACGTGGATTACGTACCTGGGGACGGATACGCGCGGCAGCGAGTTGGGCCGGACGTATTACGTCGGGGGTGCGGGGACATTCGGGCACGTGGGCACGCTGGACGTTCCGCAGGGGTTGCGCCGGGCCGGCTATGAAGGTTCGATCGAGGTGTTCGGCTGGCAGAGCATCGTGGGCGGGACGCTGCGCGACCAGATGCATCGGGAGCGCAACCTGCAGCAGGCGCGGCGGCTGGCCGAGCGCATCCAGGACTACCTGAAACGGCACCCGGGCCGGCACGTGAACATCATTGCGCTGTCGGCGGGGACGGGCATCGCGACCTGGGCGGTGGAGCTGTTGCCGGCGGATACGCGGGTGGGCACGGTGGTGTTTCTGGCCAGCAGTCTGTCGAACACGTACGACCTGTCGGGGCTGCTGCGGCGGGTCGACGAGCGTTTGTACAATTTCTACAGCC
>CAZYGM010000073.1:0-14060 GCA_964647015.1 uncultured Planctomycetales bacterium
GCCCGAGGGCGTCCCCGAGTGGACCGTCGGCTCGCGCCGCTACACCCGCCTCGGCACCAGCACCGGCATCCGCCCCTAGCCCGCAGCGCGCGCTGACCATGCCAAAGACGCGCGGCACCGGCGACGACCCACGCTGGCCTGATACTGTCGTAGCCTCTACGCCGCCTCACAGCAGTCGGCGATATGCTCGGCAATCCGGCCGGGCAGCTCAACCAGCCAGCGCTGCCACTCGGGCGTGTCCTCGATTCCCAGCGCCTGCACACACGGCTCGTTGAAGAAATCGCAGGGCGCCGGCGCGGCATAGCCAAGCAGCGCGCACGTCAGGTCCGCGAATTGCAGCGTGTGCCGGTAGGGTGCCCATTCATCTGCAGGCGACACCGGGCTGTGATGGTCGCCGATCAGGCTGGGCAGCGGTTCATCGAATTTCCACCGGACCGCAAGCGTCCGACCTGCACGTTCGTGCCACTGCTCGACCAACCAGTCGAACAGCAGCACAGGCATGTTGTTGCTGTAATGGCGCGCGTACAGATGCGTCACGCGCAGCGCGGCCAGTGCCCCGATGTCGTGCAGCAAGCCGACCAGGAAGGCCAGTTCGGGGTCAAGCTGCCAGCGCGGCGCGCCCGAATCCATGATCGTCGCAGTGGCGATTGAGCACTTCCACAGTCGCTCGCCCAGGATCTTCGCTTCGCCGGCTTCCTTAATGGCGACGTCCCGCACACTGGCCGTGACCAGCACGTTCTGCACGCGCCGCCGCCCCAGCCGCGTCACGGCCTCGCGCAGTGACACGATCTTGTGCGCCCCCCCGAACGCCGCTGAATTCACCAGACGCAGCAGCCGGGCCGTGATCGCCGCGTCCTGCTGCAAGACCCGCGCCAACTCCGCGAAGTCCACACTCTCATCGCGCACCATCGCCAGCGCAACTTCCGTGACGTGCGGCAACGCCGGCAGCTCAATCTCCGCGTGCTCCGTGGCGCGCTGCAGGAACTCGACCAGTTCCGGCGCGTCCTTCTCGGCGGGACGCTTCGGCGGGGAAACCAACCCCGTCGCCGCATTACGCCACCACATCAACTCCGCCGGAATGCTCGAATCAGCCGCCACCAACTCGCTGGCCGCCGCGGCAACGGCGACCGGCTGCTCCGGCTCGCTTGCGACTAATTCCGCCTCAACCGGCTCGGCATCCGCCGCCGCGGCGACCAACTCCTCCTCCTCGGCCGCCGTCTCAGCCGTCAGCAGCGGCTCAACCTCCGGCACGGGTGCTTCCACCGGCTCTTCCAGTACAGCCGTCTCAGTCGCCACAACAGGGTCCATCCGCGTTGACTGCGTTTCAGCGGGTTCGTCGGCGTCCGACTCCCCGTCCGGTGCCGCCGCACCAACAGCGGCCGGCTGCTCCGGCTCGCTCGCGACCGATTCCACGCCAGCCGGCCCGGCATTCGCCGCCGCCGTCTCTGCCGGATCCTCCGGGACCGCCGCCTCGGCCATCGGTAGGTCCTCGGCCACAGCCGTGAACGCGCTCGCCGATTCTTGTTGCACTGGCTCTGCGGCACCGGCCGCTTCCCCCAGCTCGGTCGGCTGCCCGGCGCACGATTCAGCAGCCGATACGGCTACCGCCTCAGCTACCGTTCTTGCGGGCGCCGCCTGCGCCGGAACGGGCCCTGCTTCCAAATCGGCCTGAGCCAACGGTCGCCGATCACCGGTGTCCGAAACGTTGCTGTCCACGTGAGCCTTAGCGTCGGACGGCGCAACTTCCGCAGGGCGCGTCACATCCATCTCGCTAAGGCAGTACTCGACGCCAGCCCGATACGCGCCGGCCTGGTCGGGCGCGCTCACGTACACTACGCGCCCCACGACCCAACTCTTCATGCCGGCGTTTATCTCCACCCGCGAGCCAATCCGCAGCGGCACAGGAACATAAAGACCTACCCCGGAAGCGCTCACGTTGAATGCCTGCGCCGGTATTTCCGTACCACCCGAGCGCAGCAGCAGCCCCCGCGCCCACTCCCAGCGCACGTGCCGGCGCGATTTGTTAGGCGCGGCCGAGTGTGAACCCAGGCGGGCAGACCCAACCCATTGCGCGACTACATCCTGGGCAGATTTCCGCTCCGACCGCTTCCGAATCCCCAGCAGCCGCAACAGCGATCCGAACACGATGGGCACCCCCATCCAGGCCGGTTAAACCAGCCCCTTCAAGTTCGATAGCTGACACTTACGCACGCCGTAGAACCCAAGTCGCCGCGCGCCGCCGCAGTCCGCGTGGATCTCGCTGTCGGGTTGACAACGAACCCCCTGGCACGAAGGGCGTCGATGCACTGGCGTGTCGCGTACACTGCGCACCTCGACATTGTCTATATCGACTGCGCGACCGCCCGCGTACACAAAGGCCGCCGCACCTGACCGCGAAACTCATTGACCCCTGATACCCCCACCCGTCGCCCGACGCGCCACTGATTACCGGCCCCATGCTCAAACGCTCTTCGGCAACAACGGCGACAGCATCCGCTCAACTGCGGCACCAGGGTCGCCAGCGGCAATTTCTACATGGCGACCACTGCGATCCACAATGTCGCCTTCCCGCGCCAAGTGGCGACTGAGCCGCTGAGTGTCATAATAGCGACCGCCGTACAGCCCACACGAGGGCAACAGCGAAACACCGAGCCACGCATGGGTAGAGCAAAACCTGCACTGCGAGCCGTCTTGGGCGCCGCCTGCCTGATCACCCTGGTCGGCTGCGACCGGGGCGCCGCACCACAGCCAACCGCCCCGCCCGCTGCCACCAACGGGCAGGACCGGCTCACCCTCATTGTCCCCGAGTCGGCCAATTGGAGCCGCATGGACGCCCTCCTGCTACTGGCGGACCCGAAGCTGGGGTTGAGTGCGGCGGTGCAGCTCATTCGACTGGCCCGCGCCGCCCCGCTGTGCGTGCCCCCCGAGTTGACGGACCAAACGGCCGCGCAACTGCGCGTACTGCCACTGGCAGATGGCCTATGGGCTCTGGGGGTACTGGACCGGCGGCGCCCCGACGTGTTGCGCGCCCCGGTCCTGATCGGCCTGGGCGGATGCGTGTACACCGTCGCCGACGGCCCCGAGGAGGAAGCCGCCGCGCTGCACGTATCCAAGGACGCCGATGTCTTTCCACACCTGCTCATAACGCCGGTGCGAACCTGGATCGTTGGCGCGCCGCCTGCGCTGGCGCTGACGCGTGTTCATCCGGCTGATGTGGGCTTCGCGTGGGGCGAAGATGGCGGCCGACCGTACGTCGGCCTGGTCCTGGGCGGTCCGGCCGGCCCGCGCGAGGTCGCGCGCTACTTCTGGGAGCCCTACGAATTGGGCTTCGTCGGGCCCGCCGCCGATGTCCTACCCGACCCGCCCGGCGGGCAGTTCAGCGTGGGCATCGACGCCAGCCCGCTGCTGATCCCCGTGGGCGGCGTGCTGCCGGAGCCGTTGCCGATCGAGCAGGAGCCACCCCCACTACGCATCCATGACCCCAGCGCTTACGATGCCTGAGCACGCGACACGTGCCAGCGGAGTTGCCACATGGCCAACACCAGGACCAAGCCCGCCAAGTCCGCCAAACGTTCCCCCGCCCAACCGACGCCGGAGGGTCCCAGCGCGCGCCAGCAGCGCGCCCTGCGCATCCTGAAGGGGCTGCGCGCCGGCTACCCCGACGCTGACTGCGCCCTTCGGCACAACAGCGCATACGAGCTGCTCGTCGCGACCATCCTGTCGGCCCAATGCACGGACGAACGGGTCAACATGGTCACCCCCGAGCTATTCCGGCGCTACCCACACCCAGCCGCCCTGGCGACGGCCCAGCCCAACGACCTCGAGGCGCTCATCCGCTCGACTGGCTTCTTCCGCAATAAGACCAAGAGCCTGCTGGGAATGGCGCAGACTATCTGCGAGCGCTTCGACGGCGAGGTCCCGCGGACCATGGATGACTTGCTGACGCTGCCGGGGGTGGCCCGCAAGACGGCCAACTGCGTGCTCGGAACCTGGTTCCGTCACAACGTCGGCGTGGTCGTCGATACGCACGTCGGCCGAGTCGCCCTCCGCCTGGGTCTGTCCGACAGCGCGCACGACGACAAGGACGCCGTCCGAATCGAGCGCGACCTCATGGACCTGTTCCCCCGCCGATCATGGACCTACCTGGCCCACGCCCTCATCTGGCACGGCCGCCGAGTGTGTGCGGCCCGGCGTCCCAACTGTGGCGAGTGCGTGTTGATGAAGGATTGCCCGTCGGCCGAATCAACTGGTACGTAGCTGTGTCGCCGCGGACGCGCAGGCAACCGTACGGACCAGATCCCATGACCCCAAGCGCCAGCCTGGCTGACGTTATGGGACGTCGTCGGGCAGAATGCGAAATCACGCTTGAAGCGCGCTCCGGATTAGTCCTAAGCTTCAGGCGGGACGCGAGTTCGATTGCCGGGTACACCAACCGACCCGGCCCGCCGGACCCCACCTGGACACGACCCGACGGCCGACGCCAAGCGGCGTGTCCGGACTTGGTGCTCAGAGGACCGATGCGCAGACTAAAGACGGTAATCCACGCCCACACGAACTACTCGACGGACTCCAACCGGTCACCCCTGGAGTTGGTGGAGACCGCCCTGCGGCAGGGGGTGGATTGTGTGGCGATAACCGATCACGATGAGATCGAAGGAGCACTGCTGGCCCGCACGGACGGCCGCGTGCGAGTCATCGTCGGCCAGGAGGTCTCGACGGCGGACGGCCACCTTATCGGGCTGTTCCTGGAAGAGCTTGTCCCCCCCGGCCGGCCGGCCGTGGAGACCGCCAGACGCATACATGCCCAAGGCGGCCTGGTCCTGGCGCCCCACCCGTTCTCGACGCTCTGTGACGACAGCCTCGGGTCCGCCATGGTCGAGTTGCTGCCGCACCTGGACGCCGTCGAAGTGAGCAACGCCCAGAACCCGCTGCCCTGGCAGGACGCCCAGGCGGCACGCTTCGCCCGCCGGCACGGCCTGCCCGGCTACGTCGGCGCCGATGCGCACCTGCGCGGCACGCTGGCCGCCTGCTACCAGCTCATGCCGGACTTCCAGGATGCGGCAAGCTTCCGGACGGCGCTGCTCCATGCCAAACTCTTCCCGGGTCGCCTGGGGGTCGCCTACCTGGCCGCCATGGTCTGTCAGTCGCTCTACAGCAGCCTGCTCGGGCGGCCGCTGCCGGGCTTCGGCGGCAACGCGGCGACCCGGCCGACGCTTGCTCCCGCCCGGCAGCCGGCCGGCGCGTGAATTTCGCGCCGCGCCGTTGAATGCTGCCACCTGTGTCGGTACCCTGTTGTCCTTCCCTTGGTTCCCACACGCACAGAACGCTGGAGGAGCGGCCATGACGCCGGAGAAGGTGCTGGAATACATTCAGAAGAACAACGTTGAGTACGTCGATCTGCGCTTCCTGGACTTCCCCGGGCTGTGGCAGCATCTGACGGTGCCGGTTCGCGAGTTGACGCTCGAGTCGTTCACCAACGGCTTCGGGTTTGACGGCTCTTCCATCCGCGGCTGGGCGGTGATCAACGAGTCCGACATGATCATCGTGCCGGTGCCCAGCACGATGATCCTGGATCCCTTCTACCAGCACCCGACGGTCTCGATGATCTGCGACGTCAAGAATCCCATCACCAAGGCGGAGTATTCGCGCGATCCGCGCTCGGTGGCGCGCAAGGCGGCCGCCTACATGCGCAGCACCGGCGTCGCTGACAAGGCGTACTTCGGACCGGAGCTCGAGTTCTTCATCTTCGACCGTGTGCTGTACGACCAGGGCATGAACTACGCCAAGTACGAGGTGGACTCACGCGAGGGTGTCTGGCGGCGCGGCAGCGCGGAGCCGGACAACCTGGGCAACCAGTTGCGCGCCAAGGAGGGCTACTTCCCCTGTCCGCCGGCCGACACCATGCACAACCTGCGGGCCGAGATGGTGGCGGTGCTCGAGCAGTGCGGCATCCGCGTGGAGACCCACCACCACGAAGTGGCCACCGGCGGCCAGGCCGAGATCGATATGCGCTTCGGACCACTAGTCGAGATGGGCGACAAGGTCATGACCTACAAGTACATCCTCAAGAACGTGGCGGCCCGCCACGGCAAGGTCGTGACTTTCATGCCCAAGCCGCTGTATGGCGATAACGGCAGCGGCATGCACACGCACTTCTCGCTCTGGCGCGGCGACACGCCGCTGTTCTATGACAAGAGCAAGTACGCCGAGTTGTCGGACCTGGGCCGCTGGACGATCGGCGGCCTGACGAAGCACGCCGGCGCCCTGCTGGCCTTCACGAATCCGACCACGAACAGCTATAAGCGGCTGGTGCCCGGCTACGAGGCTCCGGTCAACCTCATCTGGTCGATGCAGAACCGCTCCGCTTTCGTGCGCATCCCCATGTACCAGCACAACCCCAACACCAAGCGCATCGAGTTCCGCTGCCCGGACTCAAGCTGTAACCCGTACCTGGCTTTCAGCGCGATGCTGATGGCGGCGCTGGACGGCATCGAGAACCAGATCGACCCCGGCCCGCCGAGCGAACGCAACCTCTATGAGCTGACCGACGCGGAGCGCGCCGACATCCGACAGACACCGGATTCGCTCGACGGTGCCCTGCGCGCCCTCGAGCAGGATCACGCCTTCCTGCTCAAGGGCAACGTCTTCACCGAAGACGTCATTCGCTACTGGATCAAGTACAAGATGGAGCACGAGGTAAACGCGCTGCGGTCGCGCCCGCACCCCTACGAGTTCTGCCTGTACTTCGATCTGTAAGACGACATTGCCCGGCCCCGACTCCACGCCCGCCACCGCGCGCGGCGTGGCGCCGGGGCCGTCGGGCTACACCCCCAAGGCAACCCCGCGCATGACCTACTCCGATCGCAGCCGTTCTCCCAGCGCGCGATAGTCCGTCTTGCCGTTGCCCAGCAGTGGGATCTCAGCGACCTGAATTACGCGGCTGATGTTGTGCAAACCCGAGAGACCCGCCGCGCGCAACTGCTGGTTGACCGTCTCGCGGCGGGCCGGACGCGTGCAGAACAGAACCAGCTCGGGCCGCAGTTCGGCCGGCGCGGCTGACACCGCCAGCACCGGACCCTCGTCGTCCGCGCCGACATAGTGCGGCGCGAGGGCCGCCTCGATCGCCGGCAGCGAGACCATTTCCCCACCAATCTTCACAAAGCGCGTCAGCCGACCGCGAAACGTCAGCACGCCGTCGTGATCCTCTGTCAGCAGATCACCAGTGCGATACCACTGTTTACCGTCATGCTCGACGAACGGCGTGGCGGCGGCGCTGCCCAGGTAGCCGCCGAAGATGCTCGGGCCGCGCACCAGCAACATGCCGGCCTGGCCGCGCACGACCGGCCGGCCGGTATCACTATCCACCAGCACGTATTCCACCGCCGGCAGCACGCGGCCGACCGTACCCGGCCGGGCGTCCTGCGGCCCATTCACCGCCACGATCGGCGAGCATTCCGTAATGCCGTAGCCTTCCAGTACGATTGCATGCGGACACTGCGTGGCGAACGCACGATAAATGCGCTCCGGGCATTTCTCCGCCCCCGTCACGACCAGCCGCACCGACGCCAACTGCGCCGGGTCGCGCGCCGCCCGCAGGATGCCGCCCAGGAAGGTCGGCGTGCCGAGCAGCAACGTCACGCGGTACGCCGCAACGAGCTGCGCCAAGGTGTACGCCTCCGTCGGGCTCGCGTGATACACGACGCGCAGCCCCGCCACCAGCGGCGCCACCACCGTCACAATCAGGCCGAACGAGTGGAACGGCGGCAGGAAGCCTAGCATGCAGTCGTCCGACCGCACTTCGGCGGCGTGCAGCGCGTCGCGAATGTTCACGAGCACGTTTTCGTGCGTCAGCGGCACGGCCTTCGGCAGACTCTCCGAGCCGCTCGTGACCAGCACGACGGCCGTCTCCGCGACCGCCGCTCGGTCCAAGCCCGCCCAACTCACGTAGCTGCGAACCAGGGCCCATAGCTTGCCCAGGCGCGAAATGCGGCGCGCCAGTTCCTCCAGCAGCACCAGCCGCGCCCGCACCGGCCCCAGATCGACGCCCTGCGATTCCAGGCGCTCGACCAGCGCCCCGGCGCTCAGGACGTGCCGCACATCGATCGTGTCCAGGCTGTGCTCCAGCGCCCGGGCGCCCGTCGTCCAGTTGATCATCACCGGGATCTTCCCGGCGAACAGCGCGGCCCAGTAGGCGACCGTCGCCCCCACCGACGCCGGCAGCATGATCCCGACGTACCGCCCGTCCAGCTTCCGAATCAGCGGCCGCAACGCCAGGATGGCGGTGATCAGCTCGCGGTATGTTCTGGTCCCGCTGAGTTGGTCGGCTACGGCGACGCAGTCCGGTCCGCGCCGCGCCGCGGCCAGGAAAGCCGCGGTGATGGTCGCCGCGCTGGGCAACTGCAAGCCCGAAGCGCGGCTGCGGTACCAGGCCGGCGGCGGCGGTGTCAGCGGCTTGGGCCGCGTGACGATGGCTTCGCCACAAGCGGCTAGCAGCACGTCGCCGACCGTCACCAGCATGTCGCCGTCCTGCTCCGTGCAACCGAACTCACGGCCCAGCCACAGGAGCAACTCGGTCCGGGCGAGACTGTCGAGACCGAGATCCTGGGCCAGCAGTTGGTCGTCACGGAGCGTGGCCGCACCGGTCAGCTCGCAGAGATGCGCCACGACCCGCTGACGCGTAAGCGCCGGCACGTCGGCCGGCGCGCCGCGCGCCTGCATCCAGGTCGGCTCAGGCCACACACGTCGCCGCGGCCGCGCGCCCAAGCGATACGCCACGCGTGCATTCGGCCGAGCGGACTGGTTGTAATAGTCCTCAAGGAAGGCGTTGAGCGTGTTGCGGTCGGCGTGGCGCGGGAAGTCCCGCGGCTCCCAGAGCTCGATGGTCACGTCGCGCCGCGGCATGAAGAACACGTAGCTCAGCAGCAGATTCCGAAGCTGCGCCCAGAGGAGCCGTCCCAGGCGCGGGTATTCCCCACCCGCCAGGCTGAACCCGCTGCCCCACAGCCCCCGCGTACGCACCAGCACCACCCGCACACCCGGCACCGACCGCAGAATCTGCTCAACGCCGCTGTTGCCGCGCAGATTCTCGTAGCGCGTGCGGTAGATGTGCCCCGAGGGATAGAACAGCACGTTGCCGCCGCTCGCCAAGGTCGCGCTGCAAGTCTCCCGGGCGGCTTTAACTTCGGCCAGTGCCGCCGATCCGTACATCTTGATATCGGGCATCGGTATTACCCGCATGCGGCGGGCGAGCCAGCGCAGCCCGGGCCGGCTGATCTGGTCGCGGTCAGCCAGCGCCCGCGGCGCGAACCAGCCGTGCAGATGGGCCAGCAGGATGATCGGATCAATCAGCGCCGGATGATTGGGCAGAAACAGTATCCCGGTCCTGCCGCGCCGCGCGATGGGCTCCAGGCCGCGCACGCGGACGCGGTACCGCAGGGCCAGCAGCAGCTTCACTGCCGTCCGCAGCGCGGCGTCCAACAGCCGTCCGCCAATGCCGGTGTGTTGCCTATTCATCGCCGCGGAAATCATAGCCGCCCGGGGCGCTCGGGCGGAATCGTGGCGCGCAGGATCCGCCAGGCGCGTGACTAAATCGCGCCGCCGGCAACAGTTGCCCCACGGTCCACGACAGACCGGCCGCCAGCCGTCCTAGCATCGTGCGCGGCGTGCGTGTTCGGCGGGGCAGGCGTACAGGCCCCGCGCGCGGCCGCCAACCTCTTGGGAGCCCTGGCCATGGCCACTACCCTCATCAGCTTCGATACCACTACCAAGTCCATTCCTGCGCGGGCCGGCAAGATCATCCAGGTGCATCGCATTCTGGTCGCCACGGTCGGCAGCATCTTCGGCACGCAGAGCATCCGTCTCTGTGATGATCAGAACCAGGATCTGATCCCGCCGCTGCCGCTCGTGGCAGGCCCGACCGACGTCTCATTCCCGCGCGAGCAGCCGCAGGGCAATCGCGGGCAAGCAGTTGTCCTTGAGGCTTCAACCGTGTCAAGCTTCACACACATGTGGATTGAGTATCGCTACGTGGATTAGCGCGCGTTGCCATGCCCGTCGGCCGGCACGGTTGGCGCACCGAACAACTCGCGGATCGTGGCGGCCGGATCGGCGCTGCGCATGAGCGTCTCGCCGACCAGCAGGGCGCGCGCCCCGGCCGCATGCATGCGCTCCACGTCGTGCCGCGTCCTGATGCCGCTCTCAGCCACAATCGGCATGCCGGGCGGAACGAGCTCCGCCAGGCGCTCGGTGGTCGCCAGGTCAACGCGCTGCGCCTGCAGGTCGCGATTGTTGAGCCCCAAGAGAATGTTCGCGCGATTGGACGCGTCGAGCGCCGACAGCGTCCTCATTAGCGTGGGCTTGGCATGCACCTCCAGCAGCACACACAATCCCAGTTGCCGCGCCAGGTCAACCAGCGCCACGAGGCGCGCCGGCTCCATTGCTTCGGCAATCAGCAGGACGGCGTCGGCCCCGTACGCCCGACTTTCCTGAATCTGGTATTCGTCCAGCAGGAAATCCTTGCGCAAGACCGGCAACCCAACGACCGCCTTGATCTCGTCGATATACGCCAACCGGCCACCGAAATACGGCTCATCCGTCAGCACGCTGAGGGCGACAGCGCCGGCGGCGGCATAGCTCTGCGCAATGGCAACCGCGTCGAAGTCCGACCGAATCACGCCGGCCGACGGGCTCGCGCGCTTGATCTCGGCAATGAGATTCGGCCAACCCCCCCGCGGAGCACTCACTGTCCCGAAGAAGTTGCGCCGCGGCACGGCGTAGCCCGGCAGCGCCTTGAGCATCTCGACCGGCCGCGCCACGCGGGCACGCTCGATTTCCACACGCTTGCTTGCCAGGATCTCGTCCAGTACGTTGGCCACCGGCACTCCGAGTGACAGACTGGCCGAACAGCAACTCCCGCTGATCGGCACGCTCGGCCGCGTAACACAAGGTCCCCGTGTGACGGTTTTCATGCTAGCCGCCGACGCGCCGCATATGCAAGTTGCCGAACTGGCCAATGCCGCCGTGATCGCGCTCGGGGTCATCCTGGGCTGCGGCTTCGTCCTGCGGCTCATCCGCCGCGGCGAGTGGCGCGACCCGCTGGTCGGCCTACGCGGCGCCGCCCGGGGCCCCTCGCTGATCCAACTGTGTGGAGTAGTGCTGGCCTACGTCGTCCTGGCGGTCGTCTTCGGGCTGGCGCTGGAGCGCATCTTCAAGCCGGACCCGGCGGCCGAGCCGGGCACACAGCGCTGGCACCTGGCCGTCCTGGCCGACTCCGCAGCCAAGCTCTGTGCCGCCGGCGTGGCCGTCTACGTGCTGTATACGGCGCAGTCACTGCCCGCGGGGCGCCGGCGAGGTCCGCTCCGGGCGATGGCTACCGGCCTGCTTGCCGGGGTGATACTGATCGCCGTCTGCACGTTGCAGTTGTCAACAATGACCGTTCTGTGGCAGTGGCTCGACCCCCACCGGCCGCCGCCCCTGCATGACGTGCTGGTTGCCTTCTGGCAAAGCGAGTGGGGCGTCTGGGGCCAGGTGCAGTTGTTCGTGACCGCCGTCGTCGTCGCGGCGACCGTCGAGGAGCTGCTCTTTCGGGGCCTGCTGCTGCAAACCATCTGGCGCTACTCGCAGCACGCCTGGCTCGCCATAGCCCTGTCGGCCCTCGCCTTCGGCGCCATGCACTTCACGCAGCCGCAGGGCATATTGCCGCTGGCCACGATGGGCGTCGTGTTGGGTTACGTGCGCCTGCGCACCGGCTCATTGGCAGCTTGCGTGATCGCCCACGCACTCTTCAACGCGCGAACAATGATCCTGGCAACGTTCTTCCCCGAGCTGCTGGACGCCGCTGGATAAGCGCCCCAGCCAACGCTGCAATCAAAAAGAGAACGCCGGGACACAAGCCTGTGCGTCCCGGCGTTCGTGGAATTACTCAGTCCGACGGACACCCGCCGGTCGCGATCGCTACATGCCGCGCATGCCGCCGCCCTTCTTGTCGTCGTCCTTCTCCTTGATCTCGCTGACGACGGCATCCGTTGTCAGCAGCAGACCGGCGACGCTGGCGGCGTTCTGGAGCGCCACGCGCTCGACCTTCAGCGGCACGATCACGCCCATCTTGATCATGTCGCCGTACTCCTCGGTCAGGGCGTTGTAGCCGAAGTTCCGCTCCTTGGCCTCGACCACCTTCTGACAGACGATCGAGCCGTCCAGGCCGGCGTTCTCCGCAATCATCCGGATCGGCGCCCGCAGCGCCCGGCGGACGATATCGACGCCGGTCTTCTGGTCGCCGCGCACCTTCTTGTAAGCCGCGTCCAGCGCATCGCCCACGCGCAAGACCGACACGCCGCCGCCCGGCAGGATGCCTTCTTCGACGGCCGCCCGACAGGCGTGCAGGGCGTCCTCGACGCGCGCCTTCTTCTCCTTCATCTCCACTTCGGTCGCCGCGCCGACGTTGATTTGCGCCACGCCGCCCGAGAGCTTGGCCAGGCGCTCTTCGAGCTTCTCGCGATCGTAGTCGCTAGTCGTGATCTCGATTTCGTTCTTGATGGCCTCGATGCGGCCCTTGATCTCCGCAGCGCTGCCGGCACCCTCGATGATCGTGCAAGTGTCCTTGTCCACCGTCACGCGCTTGGCGCGGCCCAGCTCGCTGAGCTGCATCTTCTCAACGTTGATGCCCAGGTCCTCGAACACCGGCGTGCCGCCGGTCAGCACGGCGATGTCCTGCAGCATGGCCTTGCGCCGGTCGCCAAAGCCGGGGGCCTTGACCGCCGCACACTGGACGATGCCACGCAGCTTGTTCAGTACCAGCGTCGCCAGCGCTTCGCCCTCGACGTCCTCAGCGACGATCAGCAGCGGCTTGCCGGCCTTGGCAATCGCCTCCAGCAGCGGCAGCATGTCCTTGACACTACTGATCTTCTTCTCGTGCACCAGGATGTACGGGTTGTCCAGGACAACCTCCATCGACTCCGGCTTGTTGATGAAGTGCGGCGAGATGTAGCCCTTGTCGAACTGCATGCCTTCGACAAGATCGACCGTCGTCTCGATGCCCTTGCCCTCCTCGACCGTGATGACGCCGTCCTTGCCGACCTTGTCCATCGCCTCGGCTATCTTGTCGCCGATTTCCTTGTCCTGGTTGGCGGCACACATGCCAACCTGGGCGATCTGCTCCTTGCCCTTCACCGGCACGGCCATGCTCTTCAGCGCCTCGACCACGGCCTCGACGCCCACGTCGATGCCGCGCCGCAGATCCATCGCATTGGCGCCGGCCGCAAGGTTCTTCAGGCCCTCGTCATAGATGGCCTCGGCGTAGATCGTGGCCGTCGTGGTGCCGTCGCCGGCCGCCGTCGAGGTCTTGCTCGCGACCTCCTTCACCATCTGGGCGCCCATGTTCTCGTAGGCGTCCTCAAGCTCGATTTCCTTCGCCACGGTCACGCCGTCCTTGGTCACCGTCGGCGACCCGAACGACTTCTCGAGCACCACGTTCCGTCCGCGCGGCCCAAGTGTCACCTTGACCGCCTTGGCCAACTGGCGAATTCCACGTCGAATCGCCTCGCGCGCTTCCATGTCGTACGCAATCTGTTTCGCTGCCATCGACCTCTCCTCTTCGGCAGATGCACCACGGGCCGCCGCCCGCCGTGTCAATCGGTCTTAACCCTGCTATGAGTAACCGGCTGTCGCCTGTCGGCGGAAAGAGCCGATCGCCGCCCGCAAACCGCGCGGCAGGTCGCCCTCACACCACCAACCCCTGACCGCACATCACGTAGCGTGCCAAGCAAGCCAGAACCAGATTCAATTGCACAAGCCATTGTAGAACACACATTTACGGCAACGTCACCCGTGGACCCGCGTTCAACCTGACCGAACCGCTGTCAAACTGGCAGGCCAGCGCCAGCCTCCGACGCACCCACGGAACATCCGCTTAATACCCGCCCACCTGATGACCATCGGCCCCAAAACGCTCAACACCGCGCAGACCACGCCGCCAAGGTCCAGCCGCACAACGTGCGACGGCTAGCGGCCGATCAGTTCGGCGCTGATGTCCGCCAACTCGGCAATCGTCCCGTCGACCGTCT
>CAZYGM010000074.1:0-13969 GCA_964647015.1 uncultured Planctomycetales bacterium
AGATCTGGACGCACAAGTTGGACGGCCTCTCGGAGAGCGACTTCATCCTCGCCGCCAAGATCGACGAGTTGCCGTTGGACTGACCGCCCCCGCCGGCGCCGCCCGTGGAACGCCGAGTCCGGTTCATCCGTCCTGCGCTGTCGAATGCTGCCGCCTACGCTACAATCCGCCGCATGAAAACTCACGGTCCCCTCAACGTCAGCGTCTTCGTCGATCCGCTCTTCCAGGCCAACGGGCTGTTGCTGTGGCCGGTCGATGGCACCGACTGCTGGATAATCGACCCGAGCTTCCCGCCGCAGGCCGACAATCTGGCCGAAGCCGTCGTGGACGGCGGCCTGGTGGCCCGGGCGATGCTGCTGACGCATTGCCACGCGGATCACATGGCGGGGGCATCCGTGATCCGGGACAAGCTGCCCGAGGCGCCGCTGTGGGCGCCGCGCGGCGAAGAGCACATGCTGGGTGATGCGACGGCGAACCTGTCGGCACCGTTCGGCTGTGCGGTCACGGCGCCGCCGGCTGATCGCCTGCTGTCGCCCGGCGAGACGCTGCACCTGGGCGAGTTGACCTGGCAGGTGTTGGATGTCAGCGGGCACTCGCCGGCTGGGTTGGCGTTCTACTGCCCGGCGGCCCGCGTCGTGGTCTGCGGCGATGCGCTTTTCGCCGGCAGCATCGGCCGATATGACTTCCCGGGCAGCTCTGGACGCCGCTTGCTCAAGAACATTCGTGAACACCTGTTGACGCTCCCGGAAGATACGGTCGTCTACAGCGGTCACGGCCCCGCCACGACAATTGGCCGCGAGCTGCGCAGCAACCCGTTTCTGAGCCAGGAGCAATACTGATGGCTGCCGGTCGCCGCCTGGGACTCGCCACGCTACTCGGTCTGACCGCCGTGTACGGCACAGCCTGCACGCCGGCACAACGCACGCTGGCCACGGTCTTGCCGCATGGGTCGCTGGCCGCGCCGTGGATCCTGGACGGCGCTGTCTGGGAGGGTTCGTTCGACCAGGCCGCCCCAGCGCTGGGTGATGATGCCGATGCCCTGCGCCCGTTTGACCCCACGCGCGTCTGGCTCGCGGTCTACCGGCACGAGTCTCGGCCCGGCCAAACGTTGACGGTGCGCGTCTGGGCCTTCGGGTCGCAGACCGTGGCACAACAGGCCCTGGCACGACTGCGGCCGGTGCCGGCCGAGCGTTTCAAGGCCGGCGACCAGGGCTACTGGACCGACCTGGGCGTGCTCTTCTCCTGGGGCCGGTTGGTCTTCGACATAATCAGTTCCGAGCCGTCGCAGCAGGTCGAATACGATGCCGCGCGCCTGACCGGCTGCATCGAGCGGCGCATGCCGCCGGGCTTGCCGGACGATCCGCGATGACGCGCGCGACGCGGATGCTGCCGTGGCTGACGATGCTGTGCATCGCTGTTGTCGGCGGCTGTGGCGGCGGCGCGCCGCCGCCTCCATCTTCACAGCCGGCGGCCGCCGCGGGCCGATCCGCATCGATGACCCTGCGCGACTGGGTGCAGGACCCCCACGTGGTGGCGGCTGAGCAGAACAGCCCGGCCATGCGAATCGTCAGTACTGCGCCCAGCGCGACCGAGATCTGTTGTGCTCTGGGCTTGCGGCAACAAATCGTTGGTCGCACGCGCTTCTGCGATTATCCGCCCGGAATCAGCCACGTTCCCGTAATCGGTGCGATGGACGAAACCAGCGCCGAGCTGCTGCTCAACCTTAAGCCGAGTGTGGTCCTCGTTGCGGGAAGCAGCCGCGCCACGGTCGGGCGGCTCGCAGAGCTCGGCATCCGCCCCGTATCGCTGCCGGACAGAACGCTGGCGGACGTCTTCACGGCAATCCAAATCGTGGGAGAGCTGACTGCCCGGCCACAAACCGCGGAACAACTGTGTGGCGACATCGAGCACCAGCTTGCGAGCATTGCCCAACGCTACGCTCCTGCCACGCCGCGGCGCGTGCTGCTGCTCACAGGCACGCTGGCCGATCCGCCGGCCCCGCCGTTCGTGGCCGGACCGGGGTCGCTGTATGACGATCTGCTGCGCCGGGCTGGGCACGAGAATGCCGCTGATCAGGGGGTGCGCGCCTACGCGCCGCTTTCGCTGGAAGCAATCGTTCGCATCGACCCGGAGGTAATTATTGAGCTGGACGCGACCGGCCAAGCCCGGCCGGCCGGCGATGCGGACGCCGTCAGCGCCTGGACGCGCCTCGGCCCGCTGCGCGCCGTAACTACCCGCCGCATCCATGTCCTGGCCGGCCAGCAGCACTTCATCCCCGGCCCGCGCGTCGCACAAACGTTTGAGGTCATGTGCCGCAAGATCGAGGGACCGCCGGATGAGTGACGTACCTGGCCTGGCGGAGCCCTCCTGGACTTTGGAGTGCCGCGGCCTGAGCGTGCAGCGCGGCGGCCGGACCGTACTGCACGATGTCAACCTAACGCTGCGCGCCGGGGAGTGCCTCGCGCTTATCGGACCCAACGGCTCGGGCAAGACCACGCTGATGCTGGCGCTGCTGGGACTGTTGCGGCCACAGCTCGGTGTCGTGCAGCTCGATGGCCGGCCGGTGCACACGCTGCCTGCCCGCAGTCGGGCGCGCTTTGCGGCGTACGTGCCGCAAGTCGTCGAGCACTTCCCCGCCCTGACCATCCGTGACGTCGTCGCGGGCGGTCGTTACCCGCACGCTTCGCCGCTCCGCCCGCTCTCGCTGTCCGACCAGCGCATCGTGCAGAACGCGCTGGAGCGTTGTCGGCTCGTTGAGCTGGCCGAACGCCCGATTAACGCGGTCAGCGGCGGCGAGCGTCAGAAGGCGCTCCTGGCCGCCGCCATTGCCCAGGACGCCCAGGTCATGTTCCTGGACGAGCCCGATGCGGCACTCGATCCGGCGGTCCAGGCCGAGCTGGTCGAGTTGCTGCGAAGCTGGCGGGTGGCCGGTCGCGCGATGGTCGTGATCAGCCACGAGTTGAACCTGCCTCTGGCGCTCGGTGGCTGCGTCGTGGCGCTGCGTCAGGGACGTATCGCGGATGAAGGCGCGACCGGAGACGTGCTGCGCCCGACTCGGCTGGCCGCGATCTACGGGGCGCGATTTGAAGAGGCACTTCTGCCCGACGGTCGGCGCGTGCCGCTGCCGGCCTGGGCCGCCCCGGCCACGAGCTGCCACGGGCGCGCTGCGCCGCCTAGCGCCGCAGATTGACTTGCTGTCAGCAGACCCACGATTCTCGCTGTAGTGGCCCCGGACGGCCTTCTGTGCTCTCCAGGGTGCCGTGGCGCCGAGCCCGCGCCTGCCCGCCGTTTGCGGGTGGCCGACTCTGAACGCCCATGATGCCTCGAAATCGCGGGTGTGTCACGGCGGCCAAGGCCCCCGGAGTGGTGTGCGGTCTACGGTTTGGCGCGCTTGCGGCCGGATCGGTCCTGCGTCTACGATTGTTGCTGTTGTGGCCGAAGACCGGGGGCCCGCATTATCAACGGAGAGGTAGCCATGCTTCGAAAAGTGTGTCCAGTGGCGGTTGTGGCCGTGTTTGCGAGTCTGAGCGGAATGGCGCTCGCTGATGAAGCGACGGACAAGGCAATCAAGGAGTTGGAGCGGCAGTTCGCCGAGGTGAGGTCATACACTTCCCAGTTCGAGAGTATGACCGACATGGAGTTGATGCCCGGTCATGCGCACAAGATGGTTATGGTAGGGTCGGCCGAGTGGCAGCGCCGGGATGGCAAGGCCCTGCTGCGCTCGGAGAGCAAGCATACCACGACCAAGACTGCCGGCGATCAGAGCACCACCACGACCTCCATCGTCAAGACCATATCCGACGGCGAGCTCCTCCACGTGTTGACCGAGGAAGACGGCCAGAAGACCGTCATCAAGAGCTCTGCGGCGCCGCTCCGGGCTTACCACCCGGAGGGCTACTTCGAGCAGTTCGCGAACTTCCTTGACGTCAGGTTGACGCCGGACGCCCAGGTCAACGGCGATGACTGTTACGTCTTTGAGATGCGCGCGAAGTCCGTGGAGGGCGCGCCGCCCGCCGGCCGGCAGGTCGTGTACTTCCAGAAGAAACATGGGATTCAGGTCAAATCCGAGGCCTTCGACGCCAACGGGAAGCTTGTTACTTCGTCGCTGACCAAGGATCTCAAGGTCAACGTGGATATCAGCGCGGACCGGTTCAAGTTTGAGATGCCCCCCGACGCCCAAGTCACGGATACGACTGCTTACCAGGCTCAGCCGACTCCGGAGGAGCCCACCGACCAGGAGGCCGCAGACGCGAACGCGGCCGAGACCGGCGCGAAGTCGGGCGAGAAAAAGGGCGAGAAGAAGGGCCCCAAGCTCCCCAAGTGGCCGAAGTAGTTGCCGTTGGCGTAGCGGCTGCCCGCGCACGCCCGATCTGTCGCAGCGCAGGACCGCGCTGCTATCCGAAGAACGTGGGGAGTCGGGGCGGCAGCCCGGCCGCGCCGGCTCCCCGTCGGCTTGTCCGGCGGACGGTCCTTATCCGGGGCCAATCGGGTGTTTCGCCTGGTGCAAAGCACTCCTGCCGGCGGTGGACTATCGTGCTACTCCGCTCTCTCGTACCCCACGGCGCTGTAGTAGATGGCCCGGTCGAAGTACAGAAGTACCCGGTTGTTGAGTTCCAGTGCCTGGTTCAGATGCAGGGCCGTGTCAAGCACGCCGTCAGAAAGGACTTTCAGCCAGATATGACGCCTCGTGACGATCAGGGCCGAGATAACCTCTGAGAGCGCAAAACCCTCCTTGCGGCGCTGGCCACCCATATCCGTGTAGTATGCGGCGATTTCCTCTTTGGTGGTTTCGTGGGAGATCCAGCGCCCAAGTTGGCTGTAGACCTCCCGTGCCCGGCGGTAAAGCACCTTCTGGTCAAAGGTGTGATAGGTTGGCGTCTCCGGTCGCTGGCTGACGTCCTCCAGCCACCTTTGTGCCAGCTCGTCCGCACTGCTTTCAATCATCTCCACTAACCGCTGAGAGATGAACATGACCGTCCTCCTTGGTCGTGTCACGGTCCTTGACGCTGCCCGCAGGAAGATCCGCTGCTCGGACCTCGGCAAACTGTCCTGATCCGTGACGCTTAGCCAACCCAGTGGGCGTAGGGTAACGCTTTCCAGCGTACGTTCAAAAGCGAAAACCGGTGTCGGCCTTCCGTCCGCCCGTCAGGCGCGCATTGACCGACCGCACAGGTGATTCGCCGGACAGAAACCGCGTCACGCGAACGCTACTCCCCGCCGTGCGGGAATGGGTGCAGCTCCGCCGCGAGCGTATGTACCAGCGTGGTGCCCGTATGGTCCGTCAGCCACGGGGCGGCGATGATCAACAGCAGGCAGGCGACGCCCAGCCAGATCGCGACATGATCGCCCACCGACCATTCGCGCAGTCCGAAGTGATACTCGGGCGCCGTCGGCCGCACCGCCGCAGCGGACGCCGCTATGACCGGCGCAGCCTCCGGCTCGGCGTTCACCGGTCGTGAGCGGCGCAGCAGGGCCGCCCGCAGCAACTGCGCCAGGTCGTCCAGCGAGATCAGCATGCCCTTCAGCACGCGGCTCCAACCCGCGGCGCGCGCTCCGCCGCGCAGTCCTATCCGCGACGCCGCACCCAGCCGGGCCGCCCCGCCCAGCCCGGCCACGCCCAGGATGACGTCCATGTACGCCGACAACAGCAGGGCGAACAGGATCAGCGCGAAGTCGAGCTTGAGTTCCCACGCCACCCGCCCGAGCAATTCCGCGCCCTGCGCACCCCAATGGCGCTGTCGCAGGACCTCGAGCACCGCGTGTGCGGCCACCACCGCGACCAGCCAGAACAGGCTGATCCAGATGCTCAGCACGACCGCTAGGCCGATGTAGGTCGCGACGAACAGCCAGCTATCGTCGTGCCGCACGATCCAGCCGGCCATGGCCCGCCTGGCGTCCGCGGGCTTCGTCACCCGCGCCGTCAGGCCGCGCACCATCCGCAGTTTCCGCTTCGGCCGGTCCACGCTCAAACAAGATCGTCCCACGCACCGACGGCGCGCACAGCCGCGCCGCAACGGAGAGGGCGGGATTCGAACCCGCGGTACGGTTACCCGTACACACGCTTTCCAAGCGTGCCCCTTAGGCCACTCGGGCACCTCTCCAATCCCAGGCAAGTCACAAGCACCCCATGTTAGGAGCCTGACCACACCAACGCAACCAGCGGCCCGAACGGAACCCTGTCCGCCAGTCTGTACCCCCCGCCGCGCGTGGACAGTCTCGCCGCAACGGCCTATGGTCCAGCACATGAGCCCCGGAATCGGCATCTGGCAACTGTGCCTCTGCGCCGCTGTTTGTGCGGCCGTGGTGGCGGCTGGCGGTGATGAGGCGCAGCCCGAGACCCCCCTGTTCGAGGACGTCACCGGCGTTACCGGACTCGGCGGCATCGAATCCGCCCGCGTTGCCTTCGCCGACTTCAACTCCGACGGACTGCCCGATGTGCTGGTCGCGGGCACCAGGCTGCTTCTCAACGAAGACGGACGTCGCTTCGTGGATTGCCGCAGCGAGCGCATCCTGGCCCCGCCCGGCCGGCCCACGCCCAACGTCGTCCAGGTCGGCGATGTGAACAACGACGGGCGGCTCGATCTGTTTCTCGGGCGTTTCATCGAACCGCAGCGCGACGGCTACACCGACGACGGCCTGCGCAGCGAAGTGTGGCTCGGCGACGGGCGCGGCGGCTTTGCGCTCGTGCCGAACTCCGGCGTCGGCGAGCCGCCCGAGGCCACCATAACCGCCTGCTTCGTCGACTACGACCGCGACGGCAACCTGGACCTGTTCGTCGGCAACTGGTACGTCGTCTACGGCCGCGGCTACGAAGCCTGTCCCGACCGGCTGTTCCGCGGACGCGGCGACGGCACCTTCGAGGACGTGACCGCGGCGGCCGGACTGCTCGGCGTCAGTGCCATTGGTCAGGCGGACAGTCGGCGACCGACCTACGGCGTCACGCACACCGACTGGAACAACGACGGTTGGCAGGATTTGCTGGTCTGCTCATACGGGCGGCAATGGAATCGGCTATGGCGCAACAACGGCGACGGCACCTTCACGGACGTCGCGGCCGAGACCGGCTTCGACGGCGACGCTGAGCGCTGCGGCACATACCCGCCCGAACTGGAGCGCACCCCGGAGCCGCCGTTCCGGGCCAACGGCAATACGTTCGACTGCGCCGTCGCCGACTTCAATAACGACGGCAACATGGACTGCTTCCTGGCGGAGATAGCGCACTGGTGGGCGGGTCCGTCGTCCGACCGCTCCATGCTCCTGGTGAACCTCGGACCCGCGCAGGACTATCGCTTCCGGCGCGCTCCGGAGATGATCAAACGCCCACACGCGAGCGAACGCTGGAACGAGGGCGACATGCACGCCGGCTGGCTGGACGTTGACAACGACGGCCTGCTTGACCTGCTGATCGCGTCGAGCGATTACCCCGATAAGCAGATCCTGCGCCTGTACCGTCAGCGGCCCGACGGCCAGTTCGACGACTGGACGGACCGGCTGGGATTCCGCTGGCGGAACGCCAGCCAGATCAGCCTGGCCGACTTCGATCGCGACGGGGCCACCGATATCCTCGTGGCAACCAACGACCGGCGGCTGACAGAGGAGCAGAGAAGCACGCACTCTCTAACCATAGGGCTCTTCCGCAATGTTGCCGCCGCACGGGCCGGCAACCGCTTCCTCAGCATCCGCCCGGAGGGCCAGGCCGTTGGCGCGCGTGTTACCGTCGTCACCGGCGAGCAGCGGCAGATTCGTGAGGTCTACGGCGGCCTGGGCCATGCCGGTCACCGCGACGACGCCGAGTGCCGCTTCGGCGTCGGCCGGGCTGAGTCGGCCGACCTGGTTGAAGTGCGCTGGCCGGATGCGGCGGGCACCGTGCAGAGCTTTAAGAACGTGGCAACGAGCCGATTCTACCGTTTGAGCAGGGGGGGCGAACTGCGCCACGTTGAGCGTTGAGGCCGCACTCCGGCAGCTTTCATTCGAATTCCGCCGGCAGGATGCCCGCGGCGACGTCCCGCAGGGCGTCAAACTCCCGAATTCGAATGGGGCCGGCCGCATCCAGTTCGATCAGGCCACTTTCCGCCAGGCGCCGCAACGTGCGCGACAACGTCTCGCTGGTCAGGTTAAGGTGGCTGGCGAGGTCCTTCTTCAGTACGCGCAGGTTGAACGGCTCGCGCCCACCCGTCCGGTCGGCCTCCAGCAGGTGCCGGGCCACACGCCCAACCGCGTCGCGCAGCACCACGTCCTCCAACAGACCGATGAGTTGCCGCACCCAAAGCGACATGCCATTCAGAAGCTGGAGACACAGCTCGTGATGGCGCCGCAATAGCGCCTCGAACCGGCGGGCGGGAATCAGCGCACAGATGGTGTCCTCGACCGCCTCCGCGTACGCCGGGCAATTGAATCCGCCCATCGTCGCCACCTCGGCGAACGTCTGGCCCGGTTCGGCGAAATGCAGGACGTGTTCCTTGCCGTTCGGCGCGAGCTTGTAGATCCGCACCAGTCCGCTCCCGACGATGTACAAGCCGGGACATTCCTCATCCTGGCGAAAAATCGTTTGCCCTTTTCGGAATGTTTTCGTGACGGCCTCGCCGGCCAGAAGTTCGATGCTGGGGACGTCCAAGCCCTTGAGCAGCACACATTTACGCACGATGGCACTGACCGCTTCGCTCACAGCCATGTACTCCTGGACGGCTCTTCCGGGCTGCGGTTGATCCACATCAAGGCCGCCGGCCCGCGATTGTCAGATACTCCAGTGCGAAGGGCAAGCGTGCGGCAGCATGGCCGGTTGTTGCCCCAGGAGTCCAAGCATGATCCGCGAAGTCGTGAAGATCGACGAAGAGAAGTGTGACGGCTGCGGCCTGTGCATCCCAAGCTGTCACGAGGGCGCCCTGCGCCTCGTCAACGGCAAGGCGAAACTCGTGTCGGAGGCCGTCTGCGACGGCTTGGGCGCCTGCCTCGGCCATTGCCCGCGCGGCGCCATTACTATCGAGCGGCGCGAAGCCGACCCGTTCGATGAGGCAGCCGTTGTCGTCGCCCAGCAGGCCGTCCGCTCGGGAGACAGTGACGGGCACGCGTGCGACGCCGGCCTCGGCGGTTGCCCTGGCAGCCGGATGATGCGGTTTGCGCGTGCCGCCGACACGGCCCGGGCCCCAGCCATGCCGACGCCATCCGACCTGACGCACTGGCCGGTGCAGATCGCGCTACTGCCGCCCCAGGCGCCGGTGCTGCGCAACGCGCGGCTGCTGATCGCTGCCGACTGCGTGCCGGTGGCCTACGCCGACTTCCACGCCGACCTGCTGCGTGGACGCACCGTCATGATCGGCTGCCCGAAGTTCGACGACCTGGCGGCCTACGTTGAGCGGCTGACGGCGATTATGGTTCAGAACGAGCTGCGCGAAGTGCTGGTGGCCCGCATGGAAGTGCCGTGCTGCACGGGTCTGCTACGGGCGGCCATCGAGGCGCGCCGCCGGGCCGGCGTGGACGTGCCGCTCAGTGAGGTGGTTATCGGAACCAGCGGCAACGTGGTGGGCAGAAACGAACTACCGGTCGCGGCGGCTTCGCCGTGCCAGGCGCCATGAGCACTTTGGAGGTCAAATAATGACAGCAGATGCAGCCGACAGGCCTTACACCCACGTACCAGACCTGGCCGCCAGTCAGGAAGTCCCGCCGCACGGCACGCTCAGCCGGTCCATCATCAACGACGAGCGTGTGAAGGTCGTGCTGTTTACGTTTGCGGCCGGCGAAGAGCTTTCGGAGCACACGGCGTCGATGCCGGCCGTGCTGCACTTCCTGGCGGGCCGGGCCACCGTGACGCTGGGCGCGGACACCGTCAGCGCCGGCCCGGGCACGTGGATTCACATGCCCCCACACCTGCGCCACAGCATCCGCGTGCAGGAGCCCGTAATCCTTCTGCTTACGCTGATTAAGCCCAGTCCGGCCGTAGCCGGCTGAGAGAGTGAGAGACACCGGATGAGCGAGTTGATCGACAACCGCGCCAAGCGCATCAAGACGCTCAAGCGCATCATCAAGCAATTGCACGGCGGGGCCGACCCTGCCTCCGTTCGCGCGGAACTGACGGCCATCGTGCGTGCGACCGACGCCGGCGAAATCGCCGCGATGGAGCAGGAGCTCATCGCCGAGGGCATGCCGGTCGAGGAGATCAAGTCAATGTGCGACCTGCACGCCCAGGTCGTGCAGGACATCCTCGCCCAGCCGTCGGCCGAGGCGCTGCCGCCCGGCCATCCGGCGGACACCATCCGCCGCGAAAACGAGGCGCTCCGTGCGCTGGTGGCCGGCATGCGCGCCATCATGCAGACCATCAAGACCATGCCGCCCGACGCGGACGCCGGCCCCACGCTCCTGCAATGGCGGCGCGCCTTGAACGACCTGATGGACGTGGACAAGCACTACCGCCGCAAGGAGGACCTGTTCTTCTCGTGCCTGGAGCGTCACGGCATCTCCGGCCCGTCCAAGGTCATGTGGGCGGTTCATGATGAGATTCGCCAGCGCTTGAAGACCCTGGAGCGCGCCCTGGCGGAAGACGGTCTGAACCCGGGGCGGCTGGCCGTCGTGGTGGACGAAGTCGCCGCCGACGCACTGATGATCCTCGAAGCAATGACACGGAAGGAGGAGCAGATCCTCCTGCCGATGATGCTGCAGACGCTGACGGAAGAAGAATGGGGCGAAATCTGGCAGCAGTCGCCACGCTACGGTTGGTGCTTGGTCGAGCCGCGCGCGGGCTACACGCCGCCCCAGGCCGCGCACCCCGAGAAGACGATCGACCTGGCGGGCGGCGGGGCGGTGCAGTTCCCCACCGGCAGCTTGGACTTCGAGCAGTTGCTCGGCATTTTCGCGGCGCTTCCAGTTGACCTGACGTTCGTGGACGCGGATGACCGTGTGCGTTTCTTCTCCGAAGGGCCGGAGCGGATCTTCAGCCGCAGCAAGGCCATCATCGGCCGCAAGGTCCAGCACTGTCATCCGCCCAAGAGTGTCAATGTTGTCGAGCAGATCCTGGCCGACTTCCGTGCGGGTCGCCAGGATGTGGCTGAGTTCTGGATCAGCCACCAGGATAAGTTCGTGCACATCCGCTATTTCGCGGTGCGCGACCAGGGCGGCGTCTACCTGGGTACGCTCGAGGTCACGCAGGACCTGACGCGACTGCGTGCCTTGCAGGGCGAGCGCCGATTGCTGCAGTACGAGTCGGCGCCCGGTGGCAAGCCGGCCTAGCAGCTTGCCCGAAGAGCAACGGCGCGGCGATCAACCGGCGGCGGACGCGGATCTCTCAGGCGCACTCAGCATTCAACTTCGGCCGCCGGGAGCCGACGGCAGTGTTACGCCGTACTGTCAGAGCTTCTTCATCCACGCCGCCAGGTCTTGCACGAGCGCTTCATCCACATTCCCCGCCGTGCTGTACTCCTGCGGGCTGGAGGGGCCGGCGCCTTTGATCATCAGGTGGTTGAGGTCGTCATAGACCTTGAACTTGACGTTCCCGCGGTCTTTGAGCCCGGCCCGCCAGGCGTCGAAGCACTTGCGGGTTACCTGGTAGTCCCGGCCGAACTGGACGATCAGGATCGGGAGCTCAAGTTGCTGCGCGGTTGCCAGCGTCGGCAGGTTCTCCATCTGCTGCCAGTACTTCAGCGGGGCGCCGGGCAGCGGGACGTCGGCTTCGCCGGCCGTGCCGGCGCGGATCGCGGCGACGCTCTGCTTCACCTCCTCGATCTGTGACTTATCCTCGGCGGTCGGCTCGCGGTCGAGGTTGGCGATGTACTCTATCTGCTCGACGATCAGGTCCAGCAGCGACCGCGGCGTGCCGGCGAGGATGATAAGACCCGCGAGTTTGTCGTCGCGCTGCGCTATGAACGGCCCGGCCGTGCCGCCGAGGCTGTGCCCGGCGACGAAGACGCGCTGCGGGTCGATCTCGGGCCGCGTGCGCAGCAGCGCCGCAGCGGAAAGGGCGTCGTCAATCGTCTCAGCCTCGAACGTGACCCCTTCGGCCTTCATTTGGCTGCCGTATTTGTGGGTGCGCTTCTCGTATCGCAGCACGGCGACGCCGTGCGTGGCAAGGCCCGCCGCCAGATCGCGGAAGGGCCTATTGCCAAGAACGGTTTCGTCCTGGTCATGCGGGCCGGACCCGTGGACGAGGACGACGGCCGGGCACTTCCCCGCGTCGACGGGCAGCGTGAGCGTGCCGGGGAGTTCGAAGAGCCCGGTCTGCACAGTGATCGGCGTCTCCGTGTATTTCCGCGGGTCGGCGTACGGCGGCAGGGGCGCTGGATCGGCCGCTTCGACGCCGGTAATGAAGAAGCCGGCGAGCTTGCCTTGGGAGTCGAGGGTAAGCTGAATCCGCAGAACCGCCTTGTCGTAGCGGAGGGCGAACCTGTTCAAGTCCATTCCTTCGACTACGAAGTGCTCAACCGACTGCTCGTGCTGGTATTGGCCGAACTGGGCCTCAAGCTGCTTGGCGACCATCTCGGCCTGTGCGGCGGGGAACTTCGCCTGCAATTCATCCGTCCCGGCCGCGACGAAATCCGCGTACCGGCCATCGAGGTAGAGTCTGAGCGTTTCCCGTGCGGCGACGGTGGAGGGATGTTCGGCCGGCGCGGGAGCGGCGAGGGTGAGAACCGCGATCAGCGGCGCAACGATGTGGATGTGCATTGCTCGTCTCCTCGAAAGGCGAATGGTGAGTTGTGGACCCGAAAGCCGGGTACTCTACGGCTGAATTGTACAATGCCCCGGCTTTGTCCATACAGCTTCCGACGGCCCGTTCCAGCGATTCCCAGGCCCGCCGGCGCTTAGGGGCTACTGGGTTCAGCCGGACCACCACCTGCGCGCGTTTCCGTGGCTCGGCTTTCGGCCGACCATGCCGGCCTGGGGCGTGGTCGCAACGACGGCGATCAGCGGTCCAACCAAGACACCAGTGGTTGTATCTTTCGGTGCGACTATCGCGGGTAGGTATATGGAGAAACTCCCTAAGCGCAACTGCGATAGTCGTTTACAGTTTGATTAGGGCCGTCGCCCTGCATCACGCCGCACCAGCCGCCGGCCACGCGCGCAGGGCATTCAACAGCCGCTTGCGTTTTGGGCGCGCGACCGTAAAATGCCGGGCTAGGTTTGCCGATGTTCCGCTTGGGCCGGGTTCGTCCGGGTCTGGCGGCGGGCAATCCGGACGGAGAGTGCTGCCAGCCAGGCTGGTGCCTATCCGGCGGGCGTGTGACCGAGTGGCCAATGGTGACGGGCTGTAAACCCGTTGGCGAAAGCCTACGCTGGTTCGAATCCAGCCGCGCCCATCTATATTAGCTGACTGCACTTACGCGAGCAATCCCCCCTTACGGTAATCCTCCGCACAATCAGTCCGCATGATGCAGCCGACACCACTGAGCGTCGGCGGGCTGGCGGGGCAGAATGGCCGGCGCTGCGTAGAGCTGCATCGGGCGGCCAGTACTGGAGGCGTTCGCGACGTGCGGCGCGTAACTCCCGACGCGAGCGGCGGTTGTGCTCTTTCTGCCAATGGGTGGTGCGGCCGGCGAAGTCTCCTGCCGGGCAGGCCGCGGCAAGATTGCGATTGATTCTCCCTCACCTTGGACTTCGTATATCTGTCTATCCGGATATGCGAGTACATGCGGAGGCCGCCAGGTGCGGAAGAGTGCCGAAATCTTCAGAGCGCTCGCGGACGAGACACGGCTGCGAATCCTGAATCTCCTGGTGCGTGGTGAGTTGTGCGTGTGTGACATCATGGCCGTGCTCGACATCGGTCAATCCAAGGCATCACGGCACCTGGCCTATCTGCGAGCCGCCGGGCTCGTCGACGACCGGCGCGTAGGCGTCTGGATGTACTACGCGCTGGCCGCGCCGGCCGGCGTAACGCACGCCCGGGTACTGGAATGGCTCGCGGAGGCGGCCACCGGGTTGCCGCAGGCGGCCGCTGACCTGAAAGCGTTGCAGAAGGTGCAGCGGCGCACGCAGCGTTGTGGCGGCA
>CAZYGM010000075.1:0-13870 GCA_964647015.1 uncultured Planctomycetales bacterium
CTGAGAGCGCCACAGTCCCGCCCAGCGCTGCCACCGCGTGCCGCACTATCGACAATCCCAACCCCGTGCCCTGCTCCGCGCCCGAGCGCCCCCGCTCCACCTGGTAGAAGCGCTCGAAGACGCGCTCCTGCTCGGCCTCGGGAATGCCGCAGCCGTCATCTATTACCGCGAATGACGCCCAGCCCGGCCCGGCCGCATACTCGACGCGTACATGCCCGCCGGCCGGCGTGAACTTGATGGCGTTATCAACCAGGTTATCCAACACGAGCCGCAGCAGGTGCCGATCCGCCACTACCACCCCGCCGGCAGCGGCCGACTCCAGCCCCTCCCACGAAAGTCCTTTGGATTCGAGACGTTCCGCGAACCGGCCGCGCAGCTCGTCCAGCTCCTTCCGAATGCTGAGCTCCTCGGGCTCGAAGCGCGCCGTCGGCGACTCCAGCCGGGACAGATCCAGCAGGTCAGTAACCAGCGCTTCCAGCCGCCGGCTCTGCCGCTCCACCGTATTAAGGAACCGCCGGCCGGCTTCCACGGCCTCCGCGGGATTCATATGCAGCAACGTCTCTATCGCGGCCCGGATAGCCGCCAGCGGCGTCCGCAGTTCGTGTGAGGCATTCGCGACGAAATCCGCCTTAACGTGAATAATCCGCGCCAGTTCGGTGATGTCGGTAAGCACCAGCACGCGCCCGACGGCCGGCTCATCCGGACCCGTCGCATCACCCGGCAACAGGACGTCCGACACGCGCGCCAACAGATGCAGCTCACCGGCCGGGCCGCGCAGCCTCAGGCGAGTTTCCTGGTCGTACTCGGCTCCGCCGGCCGGGCCGCCGCTTGCTGACGTTGCTTCGCGCTCATCACCGCGGGGCGCAGCCGCCCGTCTCTGACCGGCCAGCATTTGCTGAAGACTGTGCTGGGGCACGCAGCGCTCCAACGGCAGCCCGATCATCCGCCGGCAATCCAGCTTGCCCTGTGCGGCCAGGTTCAGCAGGCGCACCGCCGCCGGGTTGATCAGCGCAACGTGCCCCTCCGGCCCCACGACCACAACCCCTTCGTGTAGCTGGTTTAACAGCGATTCCAGCGTCAGCCGCTGGCGGTCGATTGTGGCGACCTGCTGGGCCAGGCGCCGGCGTGTCTGGTTGAGCGCGGCCGACAACGCCGCGTACTCGTCCGAGCCGGCGATGTCAGCCTCGGCCGACAGATCGCCGGCCGACAGACTCCGGGCCGTCTCGGTCAACCGGCGCAGCAGCCGCGTGCGCAGGCGCGTGAGCACCACCGCCAGGACGAGCGTACTGAGTAGCGCGACCGCGCCCACGGCAACGATCAGGTCGCCCAAAGAGTGCGTTCCGGTCTCGATTGTCCAGGTCGGCCGGGCCAGCCAGACGACGCCCAGCGTCGAGTCATCGCTGCCAACGCGCACGGCCACCAATCTGCTGCTGTGGAACTCCCCGGGCAGAGGCCGTGTCGCGCTGCCCCAGCCCACCAGCAGTGCCCGCTGGACTTCCGGCTCATCCAGCAGCGTTCCGGCCAGGCCCGCCGTCGTCGTATCGACCAGTACGTCCCCCTCGGCCGACATGATCACTACGGCCGCACCATCCTCACGCAAGCTGTGCACCAGCCCCGCCGCGTCACCGGCGTCCAAATCATCCCACCCCGGGCGCAGCGCCGCGCGCACCATCCGCGCCGCGGTGAGCAATTGCCTGTCCAGGTCGGCGTTGTACCGCCGCTCCTGGTCCTCGGTAATCAGCCAGAAGGCCGCCGCCAGGACAATGACGATCAGCAGCCCGCTGGCCAGCAGCGCTTTCCAGCCAACTCCGCGCACACGCGCCTCCAACACCTGTTCGGTCCACCTAGCTAATCGCAGCATGCGGCCGGCACGCGACCGCCCGCCGCCAGCACGGCAGACGTAGCGAGCGCATGTTAAGAGACGCGCATGCCGGCGTTAAGAGCAGGGCAAGACGACGCCGGGCGCTCTGAATCAGGACGTCCGCGGGGCGATCCCCTTAAGTCTGGACTTCCACATCACCATCGCGCCGCCCGCCATGGCTCCGACCCTTTGCCACGGTTACGATGGCGTGGCATTTGCGGCATGACCGCTGCGGCGGAGCACTGGGCAGGTTAAACATGGCACGGAAACACAGAACAGACTCCGCGGAGACGCTGCGGCTCTACCGGGACCTGGCGGAGTGGTACCCGCTATTGACGCCCGTCGGCGACTATGCCGAGGAGGCCGCCTTCTACCAGCGCCTGTTCGAGACCCATTGCCGCCGGCCGCCGCGCACTTTGCTGGACCTGGGAAGTGGCGGCGGGCACAATGCCGCCCACCTCAGTTCGGCATTCGCGTGCACGCTGGTGGACCTCTCGCCGGCCATGCTCGCGGTGAGCCGGCGTCTCAACCCACAATGTGAGCACATTCAAGGCGACATGCGGTCAATCAGGCTCGGCCGCGTCTTCGACTGCGTCCTGGTACACGATGCGGTCGGGTACATGACCTCCCACGGCGATCTGGCCGGCGCGATCGGCACGGCGTTCGAGCATACCGCCCCCGGCGGCGTGGCACTGTTCCAGCCCGATTTCGTGGCGGAGACCTTCCGGCCCGGCACGGAGACCGGCGGCAGCGATGCGGCGGACCGGGCCGTGCGCTATCTCGAATGGCGCTGGGACCCTGATCCCGCGGACAGCACCTGGGTCACGGACATGGTGTATGTGCTGCGCGACAAGGCCGGCACCGTCGAGGCCGTCCATGAGCGGCATACCATGGGCCTGTTCGCCCGGGCCGACTGGCTGGCGCTTATCGCCGACGCGGGGTTCCGGCCTTGCGCGATCCCCTTCGAGCACAGTTCGAACTACGACGGCGGGCACGAGGTGTTTCTGGGGTTGCGGCCCGACGTAGGGACGGAGACTCAACATGACTGAGCCGGCGGCGCGCTTCTGGGAGATCCTCTTCGAGGTCTACGAGGCCTTGCCCCGGCAAGGACCCGGTAACCGCGCCTGCGCGGCCCAAGCCCTCGCCCTCTGCCGCGACCTGCCGGCTAGGCCGGCCGTGCTGGACATGGGGTGCGGCGTCGGCGGACAGACGCTGCACCTCGCCGAGCTCACCGGCGGGTCGATCGTCGCCATCGACAGTCACGCCCCCTTTATTGCGCGGCTCAACGCGACCATTGCCGCGCGCGGCCTGGCGCCGCGGGTCCGTGCCGTGGTCGCTGACATGGCAAGTTTGGGGTTGCCGCCGGCGAGCTTTGATCTCATCTGGTCTGAGGGGGCACTCTACAATCTTGGCATCGAGAAGGCCCTGCGGGTCTGTCACGATTTGCTGCGGCCCGGCGGCCACCTGGCTTTCAGCGACGCGGTCTGGCGGAAGGAGAACCCGCCGTCCGAGGTGCGGGCGGCCTTCGACGCCGACTACCCGACCATGGGATGGACGGCCGACGTCCTGGATACCATTGCCAGGTGTTGCTTCGAGTTGCTGGGACATTTCACGTTGCCGGACGAGGCCTGGTGGGATGACTTCTACACGCCCATGCAGGAGCGGCTTCGGCAGCTTCGCGGTGTTTACGCGGACGACCGCGAAGCGCTCGCCGTGCTGGACCAGATCGCGAAGGAGCCGGAACTGCACCGCACGCACGCGGATTACTACGCGTACGAGTTCTTCGTAACGCGCCGCGCGGATTGAGCCGGCCGGAAGGACAGAGTGGCGTCCGCGGCCAGGGTACTCCAGTGGCTGGGGATCGATGCCGCTTATCAACTGGTGGAGCACGCGGTATTCTGCGCTCCCGGATTGGGTACGGGTGTTGTCTGTACACGAACTGACCCGGCCTTGCCGTTTGACAGCTCAGGCGTGACAGGAGAGTCACGGTGGGCTGAGCGCGGATGGACGAACGCCATGCGCAAGTGGCTGTTGATCCTGTCGGCCCTGATCGTTGTCTGGCTGGGTATCCTGCTGCTGCGCGCCAGCCGGCCGCTGCCGCTGGTGCCGCTCGTTGTATCCAAGGAGACAACGCACTTCACCGAACCGCTCAATCCGGACGGGACAGTGGACTACGTGGCGGCATACAACCGGCGCTTCGGCGCCGATGCCGCGACGTCCGATAACATGGCGGTGCGAATCATCGGAGTTCTTGGTCCGGGAGCGTTGTCGGCAGAAGTGCGCGAGCCGGCCGCGGCGGCGCTGGGCGTCACGTTCTCCGAGGGCCGACGTGGGTTCGTGCGACTGGCTGACCACCTGAACGCCAATTCGGCTGATCATGAGAGCCTGATTCCGCCACAGGACGAGCAGGCGGCGGAAAGCGAAGATGAGCGATGGAGGCGTGAGGTTGTCATGAAGGGGCTGGGCGACCTGTACCGACAACGCCCGCCCCTGGAAGAGCTGGCGGACTCGCAAGTAGCGCAGGCGACGACCGGGCCGTGGTCAGCCAGCGACTTGCGCGTAGTCGCTGACTGGATCGCGGTGAACGAAGCCGTGCTGGACGAGATCTCGGCTCTGGACAGGGGTACGAAGTTTGTGGTGCCGATGGTGTCGCCGGTCAACCCGCCTGAGTTTCTGCCCCCGGCGGTTCTCGATGCTGATGTCATTCGGGACTTGTGGCAGACGCTGGTGTGCCGTGCCATGCTCCGCCTCGGGCGTGATGATATGGCCGGAGCATGGGACGATGCGCTGCTGATGTGCTACCTGGGTCGCCTGATGATGGGTGGCGGCAGTGGTGGCCACCCATACCAGGGCCTGGTGCCTCGCACCGAGGGCTTGCGCATTATCAGACTCATTGCCGGCCGAGCAGACCTGGCGTCGGTTCAGGCAATAGACATGCTGAGACAGTATCAGGCGCTCCCGGCCGCCGGCAGTCCGGTGGCAGCAGATGTGCTTATTTCGCGGTTGACGTCGCTTGATTTCGTCATGCAGTTGGTCCGGGGCGGGACGCCGATGCAGTCCAGCGGTGTGGACGTCGCGCCGCCGGTATTAGGTTCGTTTGATCCAAACGATGTCATGCGGCGGATCAACAGCGTGTACGATGACATTGAAGCAGTGGCGACGCATCCTGATCTTCATCAACGCATGGCACTTGCGCCGGCCGTGGCCGCGGCGAACAGGGCGCTACTCTCGGCGCTGGAGCGGCGGATGCTGCCGGATAACTTCCTGGAGTTTGCGACGCTACGGCTGTCCCCAACAGCAAGGCGCGAATTCTCTAACGATGCGCTGGTCTGGCACCTGCTCGCACTGATGATGATGGACGCCACCGCGACGTCCACGGACGTCCAGGCTGCGATGAACGACGAGTCTGCGAGTATTGCCTTGGCACTGGCGGCCCACAAGGCTGAGCACGGGCGCTATCCGGGCGACCTGGACGATCTGGTTCCGTCGTACTTGCCTGTGGCGCCCAGAGACCTGTTCACCGGTGAGCGGCTGCACTACAAGAGCGACGGTGAGCGATACCGCGTATGGAGCGTGGGGAGGAACCTGCGGGACGACGGCGGCGACGGCGAAGACGATCTCGTTCTGGCGGCCGATGATTGAGTGTCTGTGGGATTTCGCATTTGCTCGCCGGTGGGCGGCAGTGGCTAGGATGGACGCTGGCGGGCGCGGCGGGGGCCGAGTGGTTTTCACCGGCCGCCGTCCGCCACGGCGGGCAGGCGCAGGGCGGACGCTGCCGGCAGATCGTCGAGGAAGGCGACGGGAGTGGATGGGAATCGAACCCACCAGGAGCAGCTTGTACTACCCCTCAACGGCTTTGAAGGCCGCGGAGCCCACCAGGTGCTCGGACACTCCCAGGCAACCGGGGCGCATTTTGCGGGCACGGCCCGCCGCCCGCAAGTGCGGCGTGGCATGAGAGGCCCGGGTGGTGCGGGGCGACTTTGGCGTTGACACGGGTCGGCCGGGCCGTTGCCATGTGCACGGCAAGGGTTGCCGGACGGTGTCCGGCCGGTCAGGCAGGGTCGATGGACGAGGTCAGCGCGAGCACGTATACGGGGGATGCGGCGGGGCCGTTTGGGCGGAGCGGCGTCTGGCGGGCCGTGCTGTACCCGAACGCGTACACGTGGTTCATACTGCTGGCCGCCATGGACATTACGGTGACGTGGGTCATCCTGCACTGCGGCGGTCAGGAGTTGAACGTCGTCGCGGACTGGATCATTCATCGCTTCGATTTGCCGGGAGTGGTTATCTACAAGTTCGCGTTGGTCACGTTCGTGGTGCTGGTCTGCGAGGTCGCCGGTCGGCGGAGTCGGCGCACCGGGCTGATGTTGGCTTATTGGGCGATTGCGTTGACGGCGTTTCCGGTGGTGGTAGGCCTGGTGCAACTGACGGCCGCGTTGGCCGGGCCTGAGGGGCCGCCGGGACTGGTCGGCGCGGCGTAAGCGGTGCGGGCGAGGGAGCCGGCATGGATCCGGCGGTATTGCGCATCCTCGATGTGAACGTGAATCGCAGTCGCGAGGCGCTGCGGGTGATTGAGGATTATGCGCGTTTCGCGCTGGACGATTTGGATGCGGCGGCTGCGGCGAAGCGCTGCCGGCACATGCTGGGGGAGTTCGTCCGGGCGGTGGGCCGGGATGAACTGCTAGGGGCGCGCGACATTACGGGCGACGTGGGCCGCGAGGTGAAGACCGCCGGCGAGTTGCGGCGTGATACGGTGGACGCGGTCGTGCGGGCGGCTTTCGGCCGGCTGAGCGAGTCGGCGCGCGGGCTGGGGGAGTATGGGAAGCTGCTGTCGGGGTCGGCGGCGGCGCGGGCTGAAGAGCTGCGCTACGCGGGGTACGAGCTGGAGCAGCGCATCGTGCTGCGG
The DNA here is from genome assembly GCA_964647015.1 of uncultured Planctomycetales bacterium. Lineage (GTDB taxonomy): Bacteria > Planctomycetota > Phycisphaerae > UBA1845 > Fen-1342 > JAAYXS01. The sequence goes on from CAZYGM010000075.1 coordinate 6,768, forward strand.
GGCGGGCTGCGGGCGCGGTTGCGGGCGGTGCGGCTGTATGTGCTGGTTACGGCGGCGCTTTGCCGGCGGGACTGGCTGGAGACCGCGGCGGCGGCAATGCGCGGGGGGGCCGGCTGCGTGCAACTGCGCGAGAAGGGGTTGGGCGATGCGGAATTACTGGAGCGGGCCCGGCGGCTCCGCGCGCTGACGCGTGAGCACAACGCACTGCTGGCGGTGAACGATCGGCCGGACATTGCGCGGCTGGCGGCGGCGGATATCGTGCATGTGGGGCAGGATGACCTGGCGGTGGGCGAGGTGCGGCGCATTGCCGGCACGGGCATCCTGGTCGGCAAGAGCACGCACACGGTGGCGCAGCTTGAGGCGGCGCTGGCCGAGGAGCCGGACTACGTGGCGGTTGGGCCGATGTATCAGAGCGCGACGAAGCCGCAGGGGCACGTGGTTGGCCCGGAACTGTTGGCGGCGGCCGTGCAGCGCACGAGCCTGCCGGTGGTTGTGATCGGGGGGATTGGGGCGGAGAACGCGGGGGCGCTCGTGGCGGCTGGGGCGCGGTGCCTGTGCGTGTGCGGCGGGGTTATTGGGCAGGATGATCCGGAGGGGGCGGCGCGGGCGATGATTGCGGCGGCGTGGAGGTAGGGTGTGAGGCGGGAGCCGGCGGATTTTGCGCGTGAGCATGCGGACCCGCTGGCGGGGGCGTTGCCGCCGTTGGCGCTGGATCGGCAGCGGGTGGTGCATTCGGCGGCGTTTCGGCGGCTGATGCGGAAGACGCAGGTTTTCGTGGCGCTGGACGATGACCATTTTCGGACGCGGATGACGCACACGCTGGAGGTGGCGCACTTGGCGCGGTGTCTGGCGGGGCGGTTGGGGTTGGACGCGGATTTGGCGGAGGTGGTTGCGCTGGCTCACGATTTGGGGCATCCGCCGTTTGGCCATGCGGGTGAGCGGGCGCTGGCTGAGTGCATGCGTGAGCAGGGTGGTTTCGAGCACAATCAGCACACGCTGCGGGTGGTTGAGGAGTTGGAGCACCCGTACCCGCAGTTTCCGGGGTTGAACTTGACGCGTGTGGTGCGGGCGTGCCTCGCGCAGCACCGGAGCCCGTATGATTGCCCGGGGGCGCACCCGCTGCGGGACGAGCAGGGTTCGCGATGGGAAGGGGTGGTTGTTGACCTGGCTGATCGGGTTTCTTATGGGCTGCACGATTTGCAGGACGGGCTGTATGCGGGGCTGCTGGCGCCGGAGTGGCTGGACGAGCTGGAGTTGTGGAGATTGGCGTACGAGGGGCCGGGGCTGGTTTCGGACGGTACTTGGCGCGGTCGGCTGCGTCCGACGCTTGATGGGGTATTGGCGCGCGTTTTGGAGGGGGTGGCGGGGGCGGCGGGCGGTGGAGGACCAGTTTTGCCACCCGAACTGGAGTGGGCGTTTGGGGAGTTGGATGGGTTTTTATCCGAGCGTCTCTATCGGAATGAGCGACTGGTGGAGGCGGATGGGCAGGCTCGGGAGGTGGTGCGGGCAGTTTTCGGGTGGTACGTGGCGGAGCCGGGGCGGTTGCCGGCGCGGTATGCCAAGCGGATTGGGGGGCAGTCGGTGGAGCGGGTGGTGGGGGATTATGTGGCTGGGATGACTGACCGGTTCTGCCTGGAGGAGTATGGGCGGCTGAATGGGCCGGGCTGTGGTGCGTGCCGCGATTAGATTCCGGGGTGGGGGTGCTGGGCAAGCGGGGCGGGATGGTATAAAATGAGGTGACGTACAGGGGCCGCGCTCGGTGTGCGCGGTGACCCGCGACTGGCTGGACGTTGGTGTCCGACTTGCGGCGGGGGGTGGTAGACGAAGTCCGGTGTCGGCATCGTCTGGGTCGCAAGGGCGGCCCATTTTTGTTGGCGTCGCGGGTAGTTGTGCTGGAGCGTGCCGGCAGTCGGCTGGGAAGCCGGGCGGGCGGCGCGCGGGCCGGTTCGCGTCTAGTGTAGCGAGTACCGACATGAGCCAGGATCTGCTTCGGATCATCGACAGTATCTGCCGAGACAAGAACATCGATCGGGAGTCCTTCGTGGCGGATCTCGAGAATGCGATGTCCAGCGCGATCCGCAAGGCCCACGAGGATGCGGAGGCGGCGGAGGTGCGCCTGGACCCGCTGAACGGGAAGATCAGCGCGACGGTTGACGGCAAGCCGATCGACGTTCAGTTGCTGGGGCGGATTGCCGCGCAGACGGCCAAGCAGGTGATCATTCAGAAGACGCGCGAGCGTGAGCGGACGAGCATTTTTGACGAGTTCACCGAGCGGCGCGGGTCGATCGTGACGGGGACGGTGACGCGCGAGGAGCGCGGCAACTTCGTGGTGAACCTGGGGCGGACGGAGGGCTTTCTGCCGCGCAGCGAGCAGATTCCGGGCGAGGTCCACAACGTGGGGGAGCGGATTCGCGTGCTGATTCTCGACGTGCGCGAGCAGCCCAACCAGGTGAAGATAATCCTGTCGCGGTCGCATCCCGAGTTCATCGTGCGGCTGTTTGAGCTGGAGGTGCCGGAAGTTGCCGAGCGCATCATCGAGTTGAAAGCGCTGGCGCGCGAGCCAGGCTACCGGACGAAGGTGGCCGTCAGCAGCATTGACTCGAAGGTGGACGCCGTGGGGGCGTGCGTAGGGGTGCGTGGCAGCCGGATCAAGAACATCGTGGATGAACTGGGCGGCGAGAAGATCGACATCGTGCGCTGGAACGAGTCGAGCCAGATTCTGATCCAGAACGCGCTCAAGCCGGCCGAAGTGCAGGAAGTCGCCCTGTGCTTCGAGTTGGGCAAGGCGACCGTGGTAGTAGCCGAAGACCAGCTTTCGCTGGCGATCGGCAAGCGCGGGCAGAACGTGCGGCTGGCGGCCCGGCTGACGGGCTGGGACGTCGATATCCTGACGCCGACGGAATACAACAAGCACCTGGAGACGCTGGAGCGCATCGTCAAGGCCGTGCCGGGCTCAACAGACGTGATTGTTGACCAGTTGGTCGCGATGGGTGTGGTGTCGGTCGGCGATCTTGACGAGGTCGGTCCGGAGCCGCTGGTAAACGAGTTGCAGGTTGAAGCCGAGCTGGCCGAACGCATTGTCGAGGCGGCCGGCGAGGAAGCGATCAGGCTGGAGGAGGAGCGTGAGGCGGCGGAGAAGGCCAAGGCCGAGCGCGCCGCCAGGGGCGAGCCTGAGCCGAAGGAGGCGGAGGCGGCGCCGGCCGAGCCGGAAGAGGAAGACGACGGCATAGTGCGCCCGGCCCATGACGCGGACGATGCGGCTGAGGCGACCTCGAGTTTTGTCGAGGAGCCGGTGGCCGCGGCGGCCGGCGCTGAGGTGGAGGTTGTGGAGGCGGGATTGGCCGGTGCCACGGATGTGAGCTCGGATGACGCCGCGGCGGACGAGTCGGTTGAGCACGAGGAGCCGGGCGCCCGCGGTGGGGCGGAGCCGAGCGAACCGACGGCGTAGCTCTTATGAGCGTAGTGCCAGCGCGGAGGACTGTTCTGGCGGTGGGGGCGCGCCCGGATACCGTGGGCAGGTATTGTGGGGGTACCTTGGCCTTGTTAGCCGCGGCGGGCTGGCGGGTAGTCTTGGCCGGCGTCCAGCCGGCGCTTGACGGTGCAACGGCGGTGGGGCCGGCAGATGGGGCGGGCGCATCGGATGTGGATTATTGCTGCCTGGAGCCGGGGGGCGGGCGAATTCTGTTTGGGGACGCTGCGTGTCGGCGGGCCACGGCGCTGCTGCGGCGGGTTTGCCCGGACCTCGTGCTGACGCACTCACCGCTGGACCGCGTCGGGGAACATGAGGAGACAAGCCGGATCGTGCGGCAGGCGTGCTCCGCAGCGCCGCTGGCGGAAGTCGTGGTGGCTGATGAGGCGGGCGGCGTGTCGCCGGTGAGCGACGTTCCATATCTGTATTATTGCGATCCCAGTGACGGTGTAGACCTGTTCGGCCGCCCGGTAAGAATGGCCTTGGTGGTTGATGTCACGGATGTGGTCGAAGCGAAGTTGCGGTATATGGTATTGGGCAGGCGGACGTCGGCGCAAGCCGCGGAGCTTCTGGAGCAGGTGCGGACATGGGGACGGGCGCGGGGGCGCGCGGCGGGCTGTGAAGCGGGGGAGGGTTTTCGGCGACACGAGGGGCGGACTTTTCCGGACGGTGATCTGCTGAGAGAAGTGCTGGGGAGCCGGGTTCACGTGGTCAAATAGGCGCTGTATGCGTCGTGAACTTGCGCGACGGCATGTGGCCAACAGTGTCGGCGCCGGCCGAGTTATCCTTGGCAAGACCGGGTGTGGGGCGGTATGATGATTACATAAGGAGCGGCGGGAGCGAGCAGGGCGTGCAGGAAACGGGAAAGATGGCAAGCGACGTCAGGGCACGAGTTGTTTGGATCCGTGACGTGACTCAGTGCAGCATGCAGCGCATCAGTGACGGCCGGTATCAACTGAAGTCTGATCGCGACATTGTGCTGGAAAGGCAGTTGGGGGGGCAACCAATCGCCACGCTTCAAGCGGGTATCTACCTGGTGCGCGATACCGGCAGCGACGTGGTCTTTGAGCCCGTCAAGCGGACGCTGAGCCCGTAGACGCCAGGCCGGCGGGGCAATGTCGCCGGATCGGCGGCACGCGGGGGTGCGGGTCAGATGGGATCCCAATCCACACGCAACTCTTCCAGGGCAGCGCCGGTGAGCGTAATCAGATTGGGTTGGATCTGACCCAGTCCTTCCTCGTATGCGCGGACCAGATGTGGAACGTCGGTAACGTCGTGGCTGATGATGCGGGCGGCGGTCGCGTCGGCCGCGACGGGGTCGGTGCTGGCAAGGACGAGCCACGAGCCGAGCCGCTCGCGCAAGTCAACCCGGCGGCCCTCGCGGGGCCGCACCCACGGGCCGTAGCCTTCACACCCAATCGACGCATCGATAATCGCCAGGTCCGGCCGCAGGGCGTCGCAGATGTCGAGGAAGCAGCTCTCCAGGCCGCCGGCGGCCAGGTGCAGCCGGCTCCGGCCAATCCTCTCTGAGCCCCCGCCGTACATGGCGATGGGCGTGACGCCCATGAAGTTCTTCAACGACAGCGTGAGGCGCGCCAGGCGGTGCGTCTTCAGCACCGGGATGGAGATGATGCGGTCGGCCCGCGCGACCAGGCTGGAAACGTGGATCTGTCCCAGGTCAGTGCGCGGACTGGGCAGTGGATCCCATTCCGGCGAGTCGGCGTTAAGACAGACCAGCGTGACCGTTCCGTCGTAAGCGGCGTTCAGGCGGGCGGCCTCGGCGGCCATGTGCGTGCGACCGTCAAGCGTCCGCAGCTCGTGCCAATCGAACTGCCGCACCTGAGCCCCGTCGCCGATGATGACGTGGGCGGCCCCGGCGCGCAGGCACTCTTCGGCCGTGGCGATGATGATTTCGGGTTTGGCAATCTCGCCGGTCTGGGTCGGTTCGGCGCGGCCCAGGCCGGCCGTCAGCAGGTTTGGCTTTATGAAGACGGTTTGGCCGGGTGCGACGACCTGGGCGATGCCGCCCAGCCCGGCGAGTGCGGCGCGCGTCATTGCGTACAGGTCGTGACCCTGGGCAGCCGCGACGAGCGCCGGCGCAGCGGACGGAGTGTGCCAGAGTGGCGCGGCGCCGCTGGGCGGTGCGTGCAGGCAGCCGGTCAGGAACGGCGGCGCGCCAATGACCGCGCCGGCACCCAGGCCGGCGGTGAGCCGCAGGAACTGGCGGCGCGTCAACGCTGCTGGTGACATCTGCAGGTCCGGCATGAACGCGCTCCCAGGGCCGCGGCTCAATGCGGGCCGCGCCGGCGGCGCAAAGAAGCGGCCGGACGACAGGGCCCGGCCGGTTAAGCTCAGTGTCTGACGGGCTCCTAGCGCCGGGGACCGGCGAAATGGGCGAACGCCTTATTCGCGTCGGCCATGCGGTGGACCTCTTCGCGTTTCTTCAGCGCGTCGCCTTCACCGTTGTAGGCGGCCATGAACTCAGCAGCCAGGCGCTGCGACATGGGACGCCCGGACTTGCCGCGCGTGGCACCCAGGATCCAACGGATGGCCAGTGACTGGCGGCGGCGTTCGGCCACCGGCACGGGCACCTGGTAGTTGGCGCCGCCGACGCGTCGCGAGCGAACCTCGACGGCCGGCTTGATGTTGTTCACGGCCGTTTCGAAGACCTCGATGGGCGAGACGTCCTTGATCTTCTCGGCGACGCGGTCCATGGCGTCGTAGAAGACGCGGCTGGCGACGGACTTACGTCCCTCGAGCATGAGGCAATTGATAAACTTGCTGGCGAGCTTGCTGTTGAAACGGGGATCACCCGTAAGCTGCTTGGCAGAGGCCGTAAATCGCTTCTTAGCCATTCTTCACCCAGGTCGCAGTTCTGCCCACTTTGTCATCTCCGGCCACGAGACCACCGCCACGCCGACCTACTTCTTCTTTCTCTTGACGCCATACTTGCTGCGGCCGCGGTTGCGGGCCTTGCCCTCTTTGTCCGAGCTGACGCCGGCACAGTCGAGCTTGCCGCGCACGACGTGGTAGCGTACGCCCGGCAGGTCGCGGACACGGCCGCCGCGCACGAGCACGATGGAGTGCTCTTGGAGGTTGTGGTCCACACCCATGATGTAGGCCGTGACCTCGCGGCCGTTGGTCAGACGCACACGCGTGACCTTGCGCAGCGCGGAGTTGGGCTTCTTGGGGGTTTGCGTCTTGACTTGGAGACAGACGCCGCGCCGCTGCGGGCACTCTTCCAGGTCGCGCACCTTGGACTTCTTCGGTGCGATCCGACGCGGATTGCGGACAAGCTGATTGATGGTCGGCATGGTAACCGATGCTCCTGAGAGACCTACGTTCCCGCGCAGCCGGGCTCAACCCGACAAGTCCAGCTAGTATAGCGGATGGATTGGCCCTGCCAAGGGGCATTGGGGGGCGAAAAACGGGCTTTCAGGAGCGTGCGAGCACCACCCAGGCGTTTCCGAATTGCCGCGTGATGCACAGGTCGGGTGGCGGGGGCCGCAAGCGGCGGAGCCAAATGAGGAGTCCGAAGCGGCATTGCAGGCGGGTGTGCCAGTAGCTGGCGGGTGCGCGGATGGCGTGGTTATGTTGTCGGCGCAGGGCGGCCAGTTGGCCGGGGGTCAGGGTG
>CAZYGM010000076.1:0-13829 GCA_964647015.1 uncultured Planctomycetales bacterium
GGGAGAACGTGACGTTCGACGGCATGGAGCACGCACGCCGCGCGGCGGAAGCGGACGCACTCCTGGCCCTGCTCGCCCGCATCGGCGACCTGGCGTTGCCGGATGGCCGGAAGCTGGGCGCGTTTCTGGAAGCCGATGATGGCGTGCGGTCGGCCGTCGCCGAGGCGCTGGAGCAGTCGGCCGCCGTCACGGTCAGCTTTGCACCTGACCGCGTCGCAGTGGGTGAGGCGCGCATCGGCACGCGCGCGCTGCTGCGACTGCTGATTGATGTGCACGGCCGGCTGCGCGCAGGCGACGCATTTCACGCCGCCGATTTTCGCGCGATGGCCCTGGCGGCCGACGCCGAGGAGCTATCGGCTACGGGCTTGGCAGCGCCGGCGGAGAGCGCGATTGTGCGACCGCAGTATGTACCTCTCGAACTGGATGTGCCCGCCTGGGCCGGCGAGGCGCTGCGCGCGGTCGGGGTTCATGAGACTTCGGCGACGGAGGCGTCGCCGTCGGCCGAACTGATCGGCCTGGCGCGGCTGGACGGCATTGATCGCCTGCGCCGGCAGGTCGAGGCCTTGGTGTTGCAGCACGATGTCACGGTCGCGGAGTTCCTCGGTACGCACGAGGAATTGAAGGACGACGTTATCATCTTCCTGAGCGGCGCGCGTCTGGCCGGTCTGGCGCAAACGCCCGCGGCGGGTGTTGTTACGGTGCCGGTGGAGTTGCCGCTGGAACGACTCTGGCGCATCCTGCGCCGTGGAATGGAAGTGGTCGAGGCGCTGCCGGAAGCCGCCGGCGCGCAGCCGACGGAGAAGGTCAAGCCATGAAAGCTATGCATGCGGTCTTGCTGGTTGTCAGCGTGCTGGGTTGCCTGCCGCTGGCGGCGGCCGGGGCCCAGCCGCCGGCCCAGTTGGATCCGACCGCCGAACCGAGCCCGGCCGCGCTGCGCCGCGTCCGTGTTACGGCGGAGGGCTACAACCGCGATGACGCCCTGAAGCAGGCCCTGCGCAAGGCGCTCGAGCAGGGGGCCGAGGTGCAGATCGCCGCCTACTCGCAAACGCGCGATTTCATGCTGGTGCGCGACACGATCTACAGCCGGGCGGCCGGCATCGTGAGTGAATACGAGATCATCTCCGAGCGCGAGGGCGCGGGCGGCACGTGGATAGTGACCGTCGAGGCGGTCGTGCGCGCCAGCGCGGTGGCCGCCGCCTGGGGCGAGGTGCAGAACGTGCTCGACCAGATCGGGCGGCCGCGCATCATGGTCTGGATCGACGAGCGCATCGACGGCCGGCTCCAGGAAGATTCGATCGTCGAGAACCGCATCGAGGAGTTGTTCGTCAAGGCCGGCTTCGACCTGGTGACGCGCAAGGCCCGCGGCCAGATGCGCGACCCGGAGGCAAGTGACGTTCGCGACGGCCAGGGTGCCACGGCGCTGCAACAGCTCGCCCGCGAGGCCGGCGCCCACATCCTGGTGCGCGGTACGGCCAACGCCAACCGGGCCGGCCTCGAGAACGTCTACGGCGTACCGGCCGCATTCTACAACTGCGACGTTCAGGCCCGCATCTACGCCACCGACACCGGCCGCCTGCTGGTGAGCGAGTCGATCCCCGCCACCCGCCGCGGGTTGCGCTCGCGGAGCGAATTCAGCCCGCAGGCCGCCCGCGAGGCGCTCGTACAGGCCACCTTCCCCGAGGTGGAGACCCCCGGCACGCGCCAGGCCCTGGCGATTCGGCTCTACGAGTCGGTCATGGAGCAATGGGCGACGGAGATATCCGCCGCCGGCGACGTCGAGCTGGAAATCCGTCCGCTTGATTTCAAGAGCTTTCTGCAGCTCAAGAACGCGCTGGCCGAGATCGAGGGGGTTCGCTCGGTCGAGGGCGACTTCACCGACAGTGCCGGGCGCTATCGTATCAAAACGCAACTAGCGGCTGCCACGCTGGCCGAACTGCTAACTCGGCCGCCCTATGACGGCTGGATCGAAATCACCGACCTCAAGCTCAATCGCATCCGCGCCCAAGCACGCTGACCCAGGCAGGCCGCGCGTGGCCCGTCCGGCTCAGGCGCATGTCTGGAGTGCCGCACCGCTTCGATCGCGCGCGAGACGGCGCCGGACGTGCCCGGCCGATGTCCCTGCGCGTGCGTGATCAACCGGTAGGCGCCCATGTTGTATGTGCCACGGGCTTTTCTCGTAGGATATGTGGAACCATGCCGGCTGGAACGTCGGTCAGGAGAGGCCGTGATGAGAGCACCGACCTGGATTATCGCGAGTCTGGCCCTGCTCGTGGGGGCCGACACGCCGACCGCACCTGAGCCGCGGCCGTTGCGCGAAGTGGAATCGTTCAACCACAGCTTTCGCCTGCAGATCCGCCCGGGCCGACCCGACGGGGATGCACTCCGTGGCTGCCGCGCAACGCTATACGAGTACTCGTCCGAGTATCGGCAGCGCGGTCCGGCCCGCTGGGGGCGCTTCCTCGTCAATGACATCGCTCCCGAGCAGGCCTTCATCCGTGACGACGGCGAGTTTGTCGTTACGCTGAACGAGTTCCAACGCGGCGGCGCCCGGCACGCCCTGGTCATCTACGGCCGGCAAGGCGAGCTGCTGCGCCACTTCGCACTGCCGGACCTGCTTGAGCCGGGCGACTGGCCGCACGTGCGTGTGGACGGCGAGGCGATCGAGTGGCTCAAGGATGCCCGCTGCGATTTTGTTGGCGCGCCCGAGTCCTTTGTCGTCACGCTGGCACACGGGCGGAAGATCCGCATCAGCCTGGCTACCCTGCAGGTGATCCGGGACGAGGATGTGCTCAAACAGGTGGCGAGCATACCGGCCGAAGCGCGCGCCGCGCTCTACGGGACCGCCGCGGCTGGCCAGTCCGGCGCACCTGAAAGCGCTGACGAGGAACCAGCGGCCAGCGAAGGCCCGGCAGCGCCGCTGCCGGCCGAGCGCACCCCGCAGACCGCGAGCGCACCGGCGCCCGCCGCCGACCCGAAACAGCCGCCGCCGCTCGAAGTCGCATTACGCGAGGCGGCCTTGGTCGAACGTCCGGGCGTTCCGGCCAAGTCCGCGGCCATGGCGGCCGAGCAGCCCGACCGACTTGAGCCCGGGCAATACCGACCGGTTGCCATCGCGGTGCCGCCGCCGGATCCGGCCGAGCCAGTCGACTACGTCGCGTGGGCCAACGAGTTGACGCGCACTGGCGGTGTCAGCGCGATCAGCGACTACGAGACCGCACTGCAGCGGCTGACGCCCTGGCAAGGCGACCGGGAACTGCTCGGGGCGGCCTTGCGCGGCGAACTCGCCGCCCTGCGGTCACCGGCCATCAAAACCTGGCTCGAGGCCAACCACTCGGCGATGGCGTACTACCGCAGTGCGGCGGAGTTGGAGTATCGCGGCTGGCAGGTACAGAGCGGCGATGGCTGGCTGCTGTCCGCCACGCTGCCGCATCTGGCGCCGCTGCGGGAGTTGGCCCAGGCGGCCGTTATTCAGGGACGCGTGCTGGCGGCTGAGAATCGGCCAGCGGACGCCGCCGAGCACTTCCTCGACGTGCTATCAGCCGGCGCACAGACCAGCTACGGGATAACGATTATCGAGGCACTGGTAGGTGCGACCATGCAGATGCCGGCGGCCGGCGCGCTGCTGGACTTGCAGGCCGCGGACGCGGAACTCGCACTCGACTACGGAGAACTGGCGGAGCGCGTTGCCGCGGCGTATGTCCCGATTTGCCCCCTGGAGGAGAAGCTGCAACTGGAGCGGGCCGTGTTCATGGATGCGGTGCAGCGCATATATCGCTATGACGCCGAGTCGGGCACATACGTGCTTGATCCCGCGCAGTCGGCCGGCTATTTCGAGATGATGGCCCAGATGCTCGCTGATGACGCGCAGGACCGCTTGGCCCGAATCGAACAGCAGGCCGCAGTGCCCTTTGCCCGGGTCTTGGCCGAGGGCGAGGCGTTCTACGATGCCCTGACCGCCGCGCTGGCACTGCCCTACGCCGAGGCGTGCGCGCGACTGGAGCGCATCTGCACTGATACCCTGCGAGACCCAAACCTCAGTCCAATCATGCGCATCAGCGCGCCGAACTTCGCATCGGTCCTGCTGGTGCAGACGCGCGCCGAGGCCCTGCGACGCGGTACTCAACTGGCCACGCGACTGCGGGCCCACCGCCAGTTGCACGGTGCATATCCGGACTCGCTCGACGAGTTGGGGGAAACGCACCTGGCGCTTGATCCGTTCACCGACCGACCCTTCCATTACCGGCGGACCGCCGACGAGTTCGTGCTCTACTCCGCCGGGGCTAACGGCAACGATGACGGCGGATACCACGACGAGCGAGCCGAGACCGGCGACTTCGTCATCTGGCCCCGGCCGGACAGCAGGTAGCCCCGACAACATCGAGCGGGCGGTGGGCGGGCCATGCGCCGCCGCCGGGTACGAAGCCTGCTATGTGCGGCGCTGCATGGCCAACTGGTGGATCTCCCGGCCGGCACGCAGGTACTTGATTTCGAAGTTGGTTTCCACGCGCGCCGCCACGACGCCGAAGTCGGCGTCGTCGAACGGGACCTCCACGAGGTCAGGGTGCGCCCGCAGCAACGTCCTGATAACCTCGAAGTACTCGGCGTGGTCAGTCTGCACGGCCAACCGGCCGCCGGGCACGAGGCACTGCACGGCGGTGGCCACGAAGACCGGCTCGAAGAGCCGGCGCTTGTGATGGCGTTTCTTGGGCCACGGATCGGGGTGGTACACATGCAGGGCTGTCAGCGAGTCGCGCGGACAGACCTCGCGTATGAAGTGGCGCGCGTCGATGCGCAGCAGGCGCACGTTGCCCATCTGCCAGCGTTCCATGCGGTCCACGGCGTAGCGGTAGAATTTGTTGGCCCACTCGATACCGAGGAAGTTGCGGTCCGGATAAGCGTGGGCCCGGCGCAGCAGGAAGCCGGCCTTACCGGTGCCGATCTCCAACTCGACCGGATTGGCGTTGCCGAATAGGACCTCCCATTGCAGGCTTCGCAACTCTTCAAGTTCCACCGCGATCGGCATTGGACCTCTGGAACGAGAGACTATCGGACGTTCGTACACCGCCGAGAACGCGCCTGAAGCACACACTGCACCGCACCGATGACAACAATGGATGCGGGTTGCCGCATCCGCAGTGCTGGCGACGTCTATCTGAAGGGAACCGGGTCTGTGACGCAAGGCGGAAGGACAAGCCGGGATCGGCGCCATGCTCCCCGTCACCTGGCCGCGTTCTCGTTCTGGTTTCGGCCTGCCGGCGGCCGTGAGCGTTTCAGCGGCTGGATGCTGAACTTGTCCAATAGCGGGGCGGCCTTCCTGACTGCCACTGAGCACGCCCCCGCCGTCGGCGACCAGGTTGAACTGTTGCCGATGTACTCTCAGGACCGCCTGGTCCGGGAGGAAAGCCCTACCCTGCCGCTGGTCGGCCGCGTGGTGCGGCTGGACTGCGATGATGGAACCACACGGCGCGTCGCGCTGCATTTTCCCGCCCAGGTGCCCGCCCGGCTGCTGTGGGGCCGCACTGACAACGCCGCCGTTGCCCGGCCCATCAGCCGCTTGCCCGCGCCGCTCCCGCCGCCGGCCAAACCGAGCCGTCCGGAGCGACACCCCGTTGCCGCGCGACCGGCCTGAGCCCGCCGTACCGCCGCCAATCCGCACAGCGCCATTTCGAAGTTTCGGGCACCCCCGGTCGCCCGGACTCCGCGTGGCTACAATCAGAGCATGTGACACGGCGACGGGCCGCCGTAGCCCCCTTCAGGGCATTTCCGGGTTAAGACGGAGGCAACCCATGGACCGTTTGTTCGATGATGCCACCAAGGCAATCGGCAACACCCCCCTCGTGCGGATCAACCACATCATCAAGAGCGCTGCCACGGTCTGCGCCAAGCTTGAGTACTCCAACCCGCTCAAGAGCGTTAAGGACCGCATCGGCGTCAGCATGATTGCGGACGGGATCGCGCGGGGCTGTATCAAGCCCGACACGGTGATAATCGAGCCGACTTCCGGCAACACGGGCATTGCGCTGGCGTTTGTCTGTGCCGCCAAGGGCCTGAGATTGATCCTGACCATGCCGGAGAGCATGAGCATCGAACGTCGCACTGTGCTGCGCGCCCTGGGTGCTGAACTGGTGCTTACGCCGGCGGCCGAGGGCATGAAGGGCGCCGTGGCCCAGGCCGAGCGCCTCGCGGCTGAAACTCCCAACAGCTTCATGCCGCAGCAGTTTAAGAATCCGGCCAACGTCGAGATCCACCGCCGCACGACGGCCGAGGAGATCTGGCGCGACACTGAGGGCCGGGCGGATATTCTGATATCCGGCGTCGGCACCGGCGGCACGATCAGCGGTGTCGGCGAGGTGCTCAAGCAGCGCAAGCCTACGTTCCGCTGCGTGGCGGTCGAGCCGGTGCACTCGCCGATCATCACGCAGGCGCGCGCCGGGGAGCCTCTGCAGCCCGGGCCGCACAAGATCCAGGGCATCGGCGCGGGATTTATCCCGGACAACCTGAACCTCGACGTGGTCGACGACGTTGTTACGGTCAGCAACGACGAGGCGTTCGACTGGGCCCGCCGGGCGGCCCGCCGCGAAGGGCTTCTGTGCGGGATCAGTTCCGGTGCGGCCCTGTGCGCTGCCGACCAAGTGGCCCGCCGGCCCGAGAGTGCGGGCAAGGTGATAGTCGTGGTGCTGGCGTCCGCGGGCGAGCGTTACCTGTCGACGCCGCTGTTCCAGTTCGAGTAGGGCCTGTCTTGTGGGCCGTGCGCCGCGCGCGGAGTTGAACGCGGCGCCGTGGCTGCTGCGGGTCCGCGCCCAGCTCGTCGCCGGTCGTTTGGCTCAGCCGTCAGCGCGCGGTCTGATGGGTCGCGTGCACAAGCAGCGGCGACAGGGCGGCGGCGAAGTCGCGGGTGAAGCGTGTGGCTGCGGCGGGACTGAGGTGCAGTCCGTCGGGGAAGTCCGGCGGTTCGTAGCCGCGCCGGCCGCTGCAGTCAAGAATCCGGGCGTGATGGGCGGCGGCCAACTGTCGTACGTCGTCGGAGAGGGGGTACGGCTCTGCCACGGGCATCGCCACGAGCAGCACGGCGACATCGTGCTCGCGTGCCAGTGCGAGCATGCGCTCCAGATACTTGTGCGTGTGCGCCGGCGGGTTTGCGGGCTGGGTCTGCGTTCGCTGCTGGGCGTTGATCCGCTGCGCCAACGGCCCATACCCGGGAATCGCATGGTTCAATATGCGGCGCTGCACGGCCTCGCGATTCGCCCACACGGCCGAGTAGGTCGACAAGGCTAGTTCCAGGGCGCCGCCGGCCGAGCCGAGGTCGTCGAATACGAGCTCCGGCCAATCGCTCGGTTCGGCGATGAAGCGGGCGAAGATGTCATACCGCAGGTCGCCGCCGTCGGCGAAATGGCGCTGGGTGCCACAGATGACCAGCGTATCCGGCGGCGTGGCGTAAGCCAGCACGTGGTTCTTGACAAGATAGTACCAGTCGCGGGCGGTGGTCTCCGACGGGTGCAGTACGCACAGGCTGGCCGAGGCGCCGCCTAGCATGAGGTGTTCAAGCAACGCGTCCTGGTCGATGCCGCTGCGCGCCAGCGAATTTCCGACGATGACGACGCGCCGCGCCGTCGGGGCCGCGACGGTCCGCGCGACGGCTGCGGGCATGGCCCGCAAATGGGCGACCTCTTGTGACACCGTGGCCTCGCGGTGACGAATCGCCACTTCAACCAGCACGAGTAGCGCCAGTGGAATAAGCAGCGTGGGGACGTCCCAGCGCAGCAGTTGCGACCAAGCGCTAGAACTGGAAGTAGATGAACGCATGACTCTGTGCCGGTTGGAAGAAGACGAGCATCAGTAACCAGTAGGAATACACCGTGGCCCGCGCCGGCCAGGCAACCGCCAGCAGGCTGTCCGGACGCCCGCGCTTGACGATATGGCCGTCCACGACCAGCAGCGGCAGGACGAAGAACACGATGAACAAGAGGGCAGACACCGCGAAGGGCGTCCAATGCAGCGCGGTGGCCATGCGCGCCGCCATCCCGGTTGCCTGTGCCAGTGACTCGGCCCGGAAGAGCAGCCAAGTCAGGCACACCAGGTGAAACATCACCAGCACGGCCAGGGCCGTCGTGACGAAGCGGACCCGCGGCAGCCGCAGCCGGGCGGCCATGGCCTTGTAGGCGCACAGCAGCACGCCATGTACGGCGCCCCATGCGATGAAGGTCCAGTTCGCGCCGTGCCAGAGGCCGCCCAGCAGCATGGTGACCAGCAGATTGCGGTGGGTGCCGGCCGGCGAGCCGCGGTTGCCGCCCAGCGGGATGTACAGGTAGTCACGCAACCAGGATGACAGACTGATGT
Organism: uncultured Planctomycetales bacterium; assembly: GCA_964647015.1. Taxonomy (GTDB): domain Bacteria; phylum Planctomycetota; class Phycisphaerae; order UBA1845; family Fen-1342; genus JAAYXS01. Next base: position 8,338 of record CAZYGM010000076.1, read on the forward strand.
GCCAGCGGCGCCAGAAGTCGCTTGGTGAAGTCGCCAGGTATGGCGCGTTGAAGTTGTCCATCAGCCGGAAACCCAGCCAGCGGGCGACACCCTTGGCAATCAGCGAATAACCCGAGAAATCCCCATAGATCTGGAAAGCAAAGGCGTACACGCCGATCAGTGCTTCGGCCCCGCTCAAGTCGCTTGCAGGCCGGGCAAAAACGGTGTCCGCGATTAGCGCCATGTTGTCCGCAATCACCACTTTGCGATACAGCCCGGCCAGCACGTCATGCAGGCCCGCGCGGAAATCGTCGGCCCCGACCTGGCGCGGCTGGAGAATCTGGGGCAGCAGTCGGCCGGATCGCTCGATCGGTCCGGCCACGAGTTGCGGAAAGAAGCTGACGAACAGGCCGAAGTCCAGCAGGCGACGCGTGGGTTGCGTCTGCCCGCGATACACGTCGATCGTGTAACTGAGCGTCTGGAACGTGTAGAAGCTGATCCCGACCGGCAAGATGATATTCAGCGAGTGCAGCGACGTTGGCAGTCCGATCCAAGCCAACAGCGCTGCAAGCTCACCCGCGAAGAAGTTGCAGTACTTGAAGACGCCCAGCAGACCCAGGTTGGTGATGAGCGATGCGCACAGCCAGGCCCGTCGTGCGGCTGGACGCCGGCTCGCCGCGATCTGCAAGCCGACGGCGAAGTCAACCAGCGTGGAGATGGCAATCAGCGACAGGAAGCGCCAATCCCACCAGCCGTAGAATACGTAGCTGGCAACCAGCAGCAGGCGATTCTGTCCACGTAGCGGCAAGCGGAAGTAGAGCACGACCACCAGCGCGAAGAAGAGCCAGAAGGTGACCGTGTGAAACAGCATCGCTCGTGCTTCGGTCCTGCGGCACCGGTTGGGGCGGCGTACCGCCCTGCTGACACGGGCTGTGCGCAGACGCCGACCACACGGGCAACTATCGGGTGGTTAAGTCGGCCGGGTTGAAGTCGCTGGTTGGGGTGAAACCGGCAGAATCTGCGCAGCAGCCGGGGCGACGTTTGCCCGCACCGGCGTCCGGCCGGTCGGCTCGAGCGGCTCGTCGGCTCCGGCTTCCACGACCGGCTGAGTGGCGTCACGCCGCATGGCTGCTACGGGGCCGCGCTCAGGCCGTCGCCGGCCAGTTGACTCAGCCGCCAGCGCGCCAGGTGGAATTCGTTCATCGCGCCCGGCGGAAACTCGTCCGGATCAAGCATGAGGTCCGTCGCGACGCATTGCTCGAACCAGCCGCGCGCCGCCTCCGGCTCGCCGCGCCACAGGCAACTTTCGCCCGCGTAGTAGTAGGCCTCGCACATCCGGCGCAGATCCCCTGGCGTGGCCAAGCTGGCCAACTCGAACGGCGCCAACTCGCCGGCCAGGCAGGCATAAACGCGCGCCAGCCACCCGCCGGCCACAAGTCCCGCGCGCGCCTGTACCAGCACGCCTTGCGCCTGCGCGCGAATGCGCTCGGCCGCCGCTCCGTCATCAGCCTGCTCAAGTAGACGCGCCTGGTCTTGCAGCACGATGAATAGCCGGGCGTCCGCGAAGCTTGGGACCCCGCGCGCATCTATGAACGTCTCGTAATCCGCCACCGCAGCGTCCAGCCGTCCCAGTATCCACAGCGCCGTGGCGCGCCCATAGAAGACCCAGTACGATCCACGCGTGGCGTCCAGGACCCGCGTGTAGTCGGCCAAGGCACCGGCCAGGTCGCCCTGACACATACGGGCCGCAGCTCGACAGCGATTCGCCCGGGCATGGTCCGGAGCGCGATCCAGCACCTGCTGGTAGACTTCCACGGCCTCGTCCACCCGCCGCATCGCCAGCAGCGCGTGGCCCATCAGCGCGGACGTGTCAGGCGGGTCCACGCCGTCATCAAGCAAAGACCGTGCAATTGCCAGGACGGTATCGTAGTCGTGCAGTAGAGCGCACAGGTCGGCAAGCCGCCAGCGGGCCAGCACATGAGCCGAATCGTGTGCTAGTGCCTGCTCCGCATAGCCACGGGCTTGTTGCAGATCCAGCGTGGCAAACGACAGCACGTATGCGGCTTCCGCGGTGGCTGGCGCGCCCTGAGTCGCCCGCGCCCGCAACTCACGTGCTTGTTCGCTCCGACCTATGACCTCGTGAAACTCCGCCGCCAGGGCACAGTAGGCCCAGCATGAGTGCTGCTCTTTCGTCCAGTGCAGCAACTGCTGAACTGCAAAGGCGATGAGGGAGTTGTCCTCGGTCTCACGCCCGATCTCGAAGCGCGCCCGCGCCAGCAGCAGCCGCGTTTCGGGCAGTCCAAGACCCGCGTTCGCCATAGCCTCAGCCGGTCCCAGCACGTGCCTGGCACGCCCACGCTCCAGGTCGAATTGCAGGCGCACGGCTTCGCGGCGGGCCGCGTGTGCCCGGCGCGCCTGCTCCTGCGCCGCCGACCAACTGTGCCACCACCAGGAGCCGAAGCCGATCACCAACGCCAGCACCGCAACCGGCAGCACCGGCCGCACCCAGGCGTAACGCCGCAACACCAGCCCGCTGAGGGAACGCAGCTCCCCCAGCCGACCCAACGCAATTCGCTGACCACGCAGCACCCGCTCCAGATCCGCACCCAACTCCCGCACCGACGCGTAACGCTGCTCCGGCGCCTTCGCCAACGCCCGCAGGATAATGGCCGCCAACGCCCCGCCCAGCCGACGCCGCAACGCGCGCGGTTGCCGCGGCGGCTCCTCCACGATCGTCCGCAACGCCGCCGGCAAGCTCTTGCTCACGTCGTACGGCGGCTCACCCGCCAGCAGCTCGTACAAGAGCACGCCCAGCGAGTACACGTCGCTGCGGGCGTCAATACGCGCCCCATCCCCAAGCGCCTGCTCCGGACTCATGTAACGCAGCGTGCCGACCAAGTTACCCGCACCCGTTACCGTCATGCTCACGCTGACGTCCGCGTTGGTCAGCCGCGCCAAACCAAAATCCAGAATCGTCGGGTGGCCGTTCTCATCCACCAGAATGTTCGACGGCTTGAGGTCCCGGTGAATCACCCCACGCTCATGCGCATGCTGCAACGCGTCACAAACCCGCACGAACAGCCGCAGACAATCACGCACACCCAACCCGTGCGTGCGCACGTGCCGGTCCAGCGGCATCCCGACCACCCGCTCCATCACCAGGTAGTACTGCCCGTCGGCCGAGCGGCCGGCGTCGTAGGCCGCCGCGATGCCCGGATGCCGCAGCGTGCCCAAGAGCTGCATCTCGCGCTGGAAACGCACCAGGTCGCTGGCCCGCACCTGCGCGCCACCCCGCAGCACCTTCACCGCCACACGTCGCCCCAACGCTTCCTGCTCAGCTTCGTAGACCACCCCCTGGGCTCCCTCGCCCAGCACCCCCTTCACGACGTACGGCCCGATCTGCGCCGGCGGCGCCGGACGACTGGCGCCAAACGCGGCTACTGCCTGACCGATGTCCGCCTGCATCCGGGTCAGCCGGGCGGCACAGTGCGGACAGGTGGTCGCGTGTTCCTCAAGCTCCGGTGCGTCCCGGTCCAGCCAGCTCCACAACTGCGCTTCCGAGACGCCGCAGTGCGGGCATTCCTGCCCGCTCTCCGCGCGGCGGTCAGCCTCAGCCCCCCCGCTGGTGTCACCCGCGCGGTCCAAAACTGCACCTACGTCCCGGCCAAGACCTGCACAAACACACAACCCATTGTGCGGAAAGGCACTAACGCGTGTCGGGCACCCCACGTCACAGCGCGGCTCGGCAGCCCCGAATCGCGCCCTACGTGCCGGACGACCCGATCGGCCGACTCCATTCTAGCCAAGCCGTCGGCGGCGAACAAACCCGGCGTAAACCCCAAGCAGGCCAAGGCAGCCACGCTGGGCCACAGCTTCGTGAAGGGATCCGCCGCGTCGCGGTCGCGACTCGGCTTAAACAGCGGATATTCTTGCAAGGTGTTTCGCAGAAGCGATTTACGACAGCAAGCGTGGTCGGCGCGCGTTATGTGGGCTCGCAAAGTGGTATACTAGGTGCGTGCGTCGGCGATGCGCTTGGCGAACGTCGCCTTGCCAACAAAGGCTCTGCCGTGGTCGCAGCAACTTGCCGACGCCTGCGACGCACGCACAGCAAGAGGTAGCACACCATGTCGGACCCGATGCCATCACGCCGGGGGCAGGCTTGCATTGAGTGGGGAGGCCCGGTTGCCGGTCCACGCGCTGCCCTGCTGGTCGCAGTCGCTATCGTGCTGTCCTGCTCGGCCGGCAGCGCCTGGGGGCAGTTCCAGCTCTTCGACAACTTCGAGGACAAGAGCATCGGTGCGATCAGCGGACAGGACGGCTGGTACTCGTCGGGCAGCGACATCAGTGTGGAAATCGATCCGGCTACGCCGGCGAACCAGGTTCTGCACGTGCCGTCTTCCTCGTCCATTCTGCGCAAGCCCCTGCTGGCAGAGGACCTGGCCGTCCCGGATGGCACGATGCGGATGTTGTTCATGCGCATGCGTGTCGCCGAGAAGCAGACGTATTCCGTTGGCTTGTCGCCGTACAGTTTCCCGTCTGAGTACAGCGACTTCGCGAACGAACTCGGCATGGCGAACAGCGCGCCCAACCTGGACCTGCGTGTGTGGGATGATGATGGCGACAACTACCAGGTGCTCACGCAATTGACCGCGGACACGTGGTACAACATCTGGATCCTGGTGGACACTGCGCTGAATCAGTGTGAGGTCTGGCTCAACGAGTCGCCGGCAAGCTATGCCACGGCCGCCGACAAGCTCAGCGCTCCCGATGGCGACGAGACGTTTGAGTTCCGCACCGGTGACCACAGCAGCATGGCCACCTTCTACATTAAGACGTCCGGCGGCGGCAGCGGTTTCGGGCCGGTGTACTTCGACGATATCTACCTGGAAGTCACGACGGGGCTGAACCTCGGCAATCCGGCCAGCCCGCCTACCGGTGACTGCAATGATGACGGCCTCGTGGGCTTGGCGGATGTTGCCGACCTGGGCACCTGCCTCCTGGGCCCACAGGAACCCACCTCGGACGGCTGTCGGTGTCTGGACACAGAATGTGACGCCGATGTTGACCTGCGTGATGTGGCATTGCTGCAGGTCAACTTCACAGGCTGACCGGCCAGCCTAACTGTGTGAGATGGGCTGGCGACTGGGATTCGGCTGTTAGCGGCCGGACGGGGCTCGTGGGCGCGGTCGGCGAGGCTTGGTTCGTCGCGTGTCGGCTTGGTCGGACACCATTGTGTACCGGGGCCGATGGCACGGCGCTTTCGAGGCGTTCGGCTGCCCGGGGCCTCTGTATTTGGTTGTCAAAGATCCGCTCCGGTGCTGCGCTGAGTGACCGCGAGGCGGTGGTTCCGTTGCAGGCAGCCGCGGCCCGGTTCACAGCCGATGCGATTGGCGTCCTCTCGGCGCGGGATTGCTCCCGGTTCCTCGGTCGAAGGCTCCGGCGGACCACCCCAGGGCATTCCCGGCAAGGCAACGGGCGTGTCGAGATGCACGCCGATCCCTTGAGGGGCTGCG
>CAZYGM010000077.1:0-13747 GCA_964647015.1 uncultured Planctomycetales bacterium
CCTTGGGGTTGCTCGGGGCCGGCCGGATCGGCAGTGCCGTGGCACGCCGGGCGGTCGGTTTCGGCATGCGCATTCTGTATGTGGATCAGCAGACCAACGCGGACCTGGAGCGCGCGACCGGCGCGAAACGGGTCGAGCTGGACGAGCTGCTCGCCGAATCAGACGTGCTCTCGCTGCATATTCCAATGGCGCCGGAGCATAACCACTTGATCGGCGCCGCGCAGCTCGCGGCCATGAAGCCCACGGCGATCCTGATTAACACGGCGCGCGGTCCGATTGTGGACGAGGCGGCGCTGGTGGCGGCGCTCCGCGCGGGCCGCATTGCGGCCGCCGGCTTCGATGTTTACGAGCACGAGCCGCAACTGTCGCCCGGGCTGACGGAGCTGCCCAACGTCGTGCTGCTGCCACACCTGGGCAGTGCCACCACGGCGACGCGGGAGCGCATGTCGCAGATGACGGCGGAGAATGTGCTGGCCGTGCTGGCGGGTCGGGAGCCACCCAATCCGGTCGTCTGAACGGCGGCCTGAGGGCTGTTCCGCCTCGGGCTGTCGGGCGGTCGGGAGGTCGTTGGTGAAGGACCATGTGCACTACGAAGTGGCCTTCGAGCACTACCTCCAGGCGCACCAGATTCCCTACGTTGCCGTGGATGAGGGCAAGAAGGCCACCTTCCGCGACGCCAAGCTCAAGAGCTTCGACTTCATCGTCTACTCGGCCTCCCAGACCAACTGGCTCGTGGACATCAAGGGCCGCCGCTGGGTGCCGCGCAAACGCGGCGGCAAGCCGGCCTGGGAGAACTGGATCACCGAGGCCGACCGGGAGGCGCTGGGGCAGTGGTCGGAGGTCTTCGGCGTGGGGTTCGCGGCCTTGCTCGTGTTTGCCTACTGGCTGCCGCCGGGCGCGGTGCCGCCCGCCGAGGTAACGCACGTACACAATGGGCAGCTCTACGTCTTCGCGGCGGTGCCGTTGGAGACATACGGCCTGCACGCGCGGTTGCGTTCGCCCAAGTGGGGCACGATCAACATGCCGACGGCCGAGTTCGCCCGGCACGTGCGCCCCGTGCGTGATTGGCTCTAATTGCCGGTGCCTTTCGACTTTGGATATGCCGCGTAACGAGAATATCTCAGCAGTGTGCAGCGCTGTTTCGCCGGCCAATCGGCTGCCGTGGTCGCAGCGCGCCGGCTTGTTGGTTTTCTCGCTGGTTCTGCTGCTGCCCGGCACATTTCGGGTGAGTCTGGTCGATCGTGACGAGGGCTGGTATGCGCAGGTCAGCCGGGAGATGCTGGCCGGCGGCGACTGGCTAATCCCGCACTACCTGGGCGAACCGTGGATTGCCAAGCCGCCGCTGCTTTATTGGTGCGTGGCGTCGTCATATGCGCTACTGGGCGTCAGCACCGGGGCGGCACGCCTGGTGCCCGTCCTGGCGGCGGCCTTGTCGGTGCAGCTTGTCGCCACGCTGGCCGTGCGGCTATTCAACCGCCGCGTCGCTTGGTTTGCAGCGATCTCCTTCATTACGGCCGGCCTGCCGCTGATTGTCAGCAAGATGCTGCTCACGGACGCGCTACTGCTGCCCTGCGTTCTGGCAGCTATCCTGCTGTTGTGGCGCATTGCCAGTCGGGGCGAAACGCTGGGCGCGTGTGCGGCGTTCTGGCTCATCGTCGGGCTGGCGGCGCTGGCGAAAGGGCCGGCGGTGGTCCCGTTCGTCGGCGCTTTTGCGGTCGGGCTGTGCGTTCGACCGGAGACGCGCCGCTGGTTGCGCGGCCCGCGCATTTGGCTGACCAGTCCGATTAGCCTGTTGGTCTGCGCGCCCTGGTACATCTATGCGGCCCAACAAGCCGGCGGCACTCTGGTCCACCAGTTCATCTGGTACGAGGTGTTCTCGCGCCTCACGAGTACGCCCCACGGCCACGGCGGCCCGCCGGGCTACCACGTGGCGGTGGCGCTGGCCGGCTGGCTGCCATGGACGGCCGTCGTGCCGGGCGCGCTGCTGGAACTCTGGCGCGCACGCCGAGAGGTGCGTCCGGCGTGGCTGCTGTTGTTGTGGTGTGGCCTGCCGTGGCTGTTGCTGGAGCTGATCAGCAGCAAGTTGCCGCACTACACGCTGCCGTGCTACGTGCCGATCGCGCTTGTGCTGGGCCATATGTGGGATACGGGGCTGGGGCGGCCAACGCGTCCGGCACAGCGCGTGGTGCTGGCTATCTGGGCCGCGGTGCCGATGCTGCTGGGCGCAGGTCTGGTAGCGGTTGGCATAATCTGGCGGCCACTGGCGTGGGCGCCGGCGGCGATGGCAAGCGGCGTGGTTCTGGCCGGGGGCTTTGGCGTGGTGGGTTGGTTCACGCGGCGCGGCCGGCTCGCGGCGGCCTGGACCGGTGCCGTCGCCAGTATCAGCGTCTTCTACGTCCTGCTCGGATTGTGGCTCCTGCCCGGCTTCGAGCCTTACCGGCTGAGCCGGACAATCGCGGCCCAGGCCAACGCGCAGCACTGCCGGGGCGATTCGCTGCTCGTCTGCGGCTACGAGGAGCCGAGCACCTTCTTCTACCTGGACCAGCCTGCGCGGGTTGTTTCGGCGAGTAAGTTAGCCGGCGCGCTCGCGGCGGCTGACGGGCCGCTGCTGCTCATCGTGGGGGCGGATGAATTGGCCGCGGCCGGGGTTACGCCGGACCCGCACGATCCGAACTGGCAACGCGTCGCCGGCTTCAACTACGTCAAGGGTCGGCACGAGGTGGTCTGGATCAGCCGCATCGCGGCCGAGGCCGGTTTGACTCCGGGCGAGCCTGCGCGGCCCTGACGAACACTTCCCGCCCCTATGTGCCCGCGACCGGCTGCAACTCGAACCAGTCGCCGCGCGAGCGCACCTCGACGACCGGCGTCAACGGCTCGTGGTCGATTACCAGCAGAGCAGCGCGATCGGCGACGCGGTTCAGGAGCTTCCACTTCGACGCGCGGTTCTCGACCTGGTAGAGGTCGTAGGCCATGTTGTACGGGGCCCCCAGGTGGGCGGCGGTCGGCAGCGTGTCGCCGCCGAAGACCAGGCTGCGTTGCCGCCCCGTCACGATGATGGCCTGATGTCCGCGCGTGTGGCCGGGCGTGGGCAGGGCGCGGACGCCGGGCACGATTTCGGCTTCGCCGTCGAGCAGGTTCCAGAGCCCGGCGTCAGCGATGGGCGTGATGTTCTCGGATCGGTATGTGGCCGTCATGAGGCCGAAGCCGGCTTGGGCGTCTTCATACTCCTGGCGCTGCACATGCACGCGCGCCCGAGTGAAGGTGGGCTGCAAGCGGCCGTCATCCTCGCACGTTAGCCCGCCGGCGTGGTCGAAATGCAGGTGTGACACGGCCACGTCGGTGATGGAGGCTGGATCCACGCCGGCTGCCAGCAGGGCCGGCCGCAGCCAATCGGCGGGATTGATGTCGAATATCCGCTGCTCTTTCGCCGCGTATTTCGGACCGTGACCGGTTTCGATGATCAGGCGTCGCGCGGGCTCGTGCGGCCAATCGACGAGCAGGCAGTTGCAGGCGAGTTGAATGCGGTTCTGCTCGTCGGCGGGCGTGGAGCGCGTCCAGAGCGGCTTGGGGATGATGCCGAACATGGCCCCCCCGTCGAGCTTGAGGCGCCCGCCGTTGATGAGCGTGACGGTGCAGCCGCCGAGGTGGTAACGTTGCAGTGCCGTGGTCATGAGGCGAATTCCATGGCGCGGGGCTGGTTGGCGGCCGCCCGGCGCGACCTGCTGTCCCGGCCCGGGTTTGCGCGTATGATAGTAGCCGACGGCTGGGCGGTTGGGTTGCGGCTCTTGGCAGAACGAGAGACAGCCTTGCAGGCCGGGTTGGACAGTGATTGGTTGTAAGATTGGCGTTATGAAAGAGATACGCTGCCTGTGCCTGGATTGTGACGGCGTGCTGACCGACGGCCGAATCCTGACGGCCGCCGACGGCACTTCAGCGCGCAGCTTTCACGTGCACGACGGCTTCGCTATTCGCTGGTTCCAGAAGCTGGGCGGGCAGGTGGTGATTATTTCCGGGAAGGACTCGCCGGCGGTTGACGCGCGGGCCCGGGAGCTGGGCATAACGCACGTCATACAGGGCAGTACGGACAAGCTGCGCGATATTGCCCCCGTTCTGGTGGCCATTGGCGTGGAATTGTCGCAGGTCGCCATGATTGGTGACGATCTGCCCGACTTGCCCATCATGCGGCGGTGCGCATACCCGGTCGCCGTGGCGAACGCGGCGGCGGAAGTGAAGGCGGCGGCGCGCTACGTAACGGCCCGGGCGGGGGGGGACGGAGCCGTTCGGGAGGCCGTCGAGCAGATCATGCGAGCGGCCGGCCGGTGGCAAGAGGTACTGGAGCATTACGGCGCGGCCGTGGAGAGCGGCACGTCCTAGAAGGGAGGCCGGGGCATGGCCCGCAATGTGATCCTGCTGATAGCGACGCTGGCCGTTCTGGCGGTCGGATTCGCCGGCTACGTCTTCCTTCTGGACGATCCAACCTTCGAGGACCGCGCCGGCAGGGCGGCGATTGACGAGTTGCCGATGGAGGCGGCGACCGGCGGGCAGACGCTCAGCGTCGCCAACGTTTTGGAGGTCTCGCCCGGCGAAGGTGTGGAACTGACCTTCTACGACGACCAGACCGGCTTGCCGACGCAGCGGTTCGTCTGCCGTGAGTGGACGCCGGTGCCGGGGACCACGAACGAGGTGGCGGTTTCCCGCCCGCAGCTCAAGCTGTGGCTGCGGAACGGCATGATTGCCACTTTGTCGGCGGCGGAGGGATACCTGACCGTTGACCGCTTGGAGACTGGGCCGGGGCAGCCGCGGTTCGGGTCGCTGCGTGGCGACGTGCGCATTGAGGTGGATCGCAGCACGCAGCGCGATCGTCTGCCGCTGGACCAGCGGCCTGACGATTTGCTGACGGTGGCGTTGGACGATCTGCGCTTTGACCTGGACCTGGGGGAGGTGCGCAGCGACGGGCCGCTGGAGATTGCCAGTCGGGATTTCGAGTTGGCCGGGACCGGTCTCGACCTGGTGTGGAACCGGGTTGAGAACATGGTCGAGTCGTTGCGCATTCGCCAGGGTGAGCACCTGGTGCTGCGCCGTGGCGCCGGGCTTTTTGAGACGCCGCGGCCGGCCGGGGGGCCGCCGTCGGCGGAGAAGGCCGTGGCCGTGGACAGCGCATACGAGTGCACGCTTGCCGGTCAGGTCGTGGTGGAGCAGTACGAGGGCGAGCGGCTGGTTGGGGGGCTGACCGCCGAGCAATTGCGGCTGCTGTTTGATGTCGGCCGCGACGCCGGCCGGCCGGCAGCGGCGGACGGGTTGTTGTACCGGTCGGAGCAGTCTGTCGCCACGCTGGCCCCGGCGGAGGAGGAAACGGATGCCGCAACGGGCGATTCGGGGCGGGAGCCGGTCGGCACGCCCGAGCGTCGGCTGGTCGTGCAGTGGGCGGGGCCGCTGCGTTTGGACCCCGTGGCGCCGGTGGTCGGCGGGCCGCTGCGGCGGCAATTCGACGCCGACGGCGAGGTCGTGACGCTGACGCACGCGGACGGCCGCGTGGCCTGCGGCCGGCTGGAGTACTACGACGAGACGCAGCAGGTCTGGTTGCATGCGCAGCCCGACGGCCGGGTTGATTTCGCCATGGGCGAGCGCCTGGCGGCCTCGGCCGGCAGCGTGTACATCGCGCGGGCGGAGGGGCTCGTCAAGCTGATCGGCGACGTCAACCTGCGCGCGGCGAGTGATAAGGCGGACGATGCTGGGCTGCGCACGATAACTTGCAGCCTGTGGGCCGAGTTGAAACTGGCGGCGGCCCCGGCGCGGGAGGTGGGCGCGGCCGCCGGTCCGACCGAGCTGCTCAGCTATGGCCGGCTTGAATCGGCGACTTTCGTTGGCACGGCCTGTGTGTCGCTGGGGGAGCAAGCGCTGTCGGCGGAGCGCATCGCGGTCCATTTCAACCAGGCCGGCGAGGAGCAGTCGTTTGAGATGGGCTTGCGGCGGGCCGTTGCGGCGGGCAACGTGCGCCTGGAGCAGCGCGACCAGTCGCTGGAGAGCGCGGAACTCGAAGTAGTCTTCGGCACGACGGCGGAGGGCAAGCTGTATCCGCGCCAGTTTGACGCCACGGGTTCGGTCGTCGTGGCGCGTGGGGGCTCATGGCTGCGCGGCCAGCGGGTGCAGGCCTCGCTGGCGCCGGAGCCGCCGGACGCCACGAGCGGTGGGCCGGCCTTTGCGCTGCGCACGATTGACATCACGGACGATGCGGAGCTGCGTGATCCGAAGAACAAGGTGGCGGCGCGGGGGCGCCGGATTCGCGCGGAATTCTCCGGGCGCAATAATTTCGAGCGGGCAGACGTGTTTGGGACGGCCCTTCAACCGGGCGTGGTGCACGCGACGCCGTACACGGTGGACGGTGGTCAGATCGTGCTCGATCGGGCCGCGCAGACGCTGAATGTTGACGGGCGGGCGCGCTTGCGGTTCAAGGCGGCGCGCAGCCTGGCGGGTCAGCGGCAAGCGCAGCCCATGCCGGTGGTCGTCAACTGTGACCGCCTGCTGCACATCGACGGCCACCGGAACACGGTGCATTTCGAGGGCAACGTCGTGGCTGAAAGCGGGTCGGAGAAGCTGCTCGCGGACGGCCTGACGCTGCTGTTGGAGGATGTTGTCGAGGACGTGCCGCTCGCGGGCGACGAGCACCAGCTTCCTCCGCTGATGCAGGTCTTGGCGCAGGCGCGCCAGGCGTTTGGGCGCGGCAGGGCGGCCGAGCGCGACGACTGGCTCGATTTGCGCGGCGATGGTTACGAAGGCGGGCGCAAGGAGCCCGTCCGCCTGGTGGCCGAGAACGCGCTCGTGCAGAGCGAGACGCACGCGCCGGACGACCCGGTGCCGGTAGTGCACTCGAGCATCGGGGCACCGTGGTTCGAGGTGGACATTGTGCGGCGCGAGATCATCACGCGCGGCGAAACGACCCTGCTGGTGAGAAACCACCGGCTGGAAACGGCGGACAAGGCGGCGTCCGAGGCCGTCGGGGTGCCGTCCGCGCTGCTGACGGACGGCCCGAGCCAGACCGCCATGCGCTGTACCGGCGGCATGATCTACGCGCTTGGGTCGGAGGGTGCGACGCGCCGCGACTCGGTGCTGTTCCAGGGCGACGTGGTTTTCCGCCACCGGGCTGATCTGGATCTGCTCGACCCGCAGCAGTTGCTGCCGGCCGCGCCGGATGATCCGGACGTGGCGAGCCGGGTGCGCACGCGCGACACGTGGATGGAATGCGACCGGCTGGAATGCGTGTTCGTGGTGCGCGGCGGTGACGCGGCTGAGCCCGGCCCGGCGGCCGGCCGGGGCGGCCTACAGCTTGCGCAACTGTTGGCCTCCGGCAACACGGAGCTGCGCGACGAGCAGGACGCGACCGTCCGGTCAGTCTTCGCCCGGCGCATCGAGTTTGACCGTGATCATGGCGTGCTGCGCGTGCTGGGTGCCGAGCGGGCGCACGCGCGGATCTACGAGGAAGATCGCCGGACGGCCGAGGTGCGCAGCCTGGTAGGCGAGGAATTCGTCATTGACCTCGTGGCGGGCACGGTGCGAACCGGGCCGACGCGCGGTGAGTTTTCCGTGCGGTAGGGCTTCGTCGCAGGGTAGATTGGCCAGCGACCTGATACGTCGCAGGCGAGCCGCCGTCCGCCGCTATGCATGCGCGGGATCGGGGGCGTCCGGGTGCAGCTTCAGCTCCTTCAGGGCGGCCGGCAGGCGCTGCTTGTCGAACTGTCCGCGGTCGGCCAGCTCGACCAGGGCCGCATAGGCGATGTGCTCGGCGTTCACCTCGAAGTGGCCGCGCAGCGCGGCGCGCGTCTCGCTGCGGCCGAAGCCGTCCGTGCCGAGAGTGCAGAGGCCGGCGGGCGTCCAGCGACCCAGGCGATCGGCCAGTGCGTGGATGTAGTCAGACACCGCCACGACGGGCCAGGGTTCCGGAGCCAGGGAGGTGGCGATGTGCGGCTGGCGCGGGTCTTCGCCCGGGTGCAGGCGATTCCAACGCTGGCAGGCCAGGGCGTCACGGTAGAGCTCGTTGTAGCTCGTGACGCTCCAGACGTCGGCCGCCACGTTGAACGACGCGCGTAGCAACTCCTGGGCCCGCAGGGCCTCGTTCAGCAGCGGGCCGCTGCCGAAGAGGTGCACACGCGGCAGCTTGCCGGGCCGCGCCGCGGGCCGCAGCTTGTACAGGCCCTTGAGAATCCCGGGGGCGGCGCCGCGCGGCAGGGCCGGCTGCTCGTACAGCTCGTTGTAGACGGTGAGGTAGTAGAATACGCTCTCGCGCTGCTCATACATGCGGCGCAGGCCGTCCTGAATGATGACAGCCAGCTCGTAGGCGTAGGCGGGGTCATAGGAGAGGCAGTTCGGCACGGCGCTGGACAGCAGTTGCGAATGGCCATCCTGGTGCTGGAGGCCTTCGCCGGCGAGCGTCGTGCGGCCGGCGGTCGCCCCGACCAGGAAGCCCTTGGTGCGCATGTCTGCGGCGGCCCAGATGGCGTCGCCGACGCGCTGGAAGCCGAACATCGAGTAGAAGATGAAGAAGGGGATCGTGTTGACGCCGTGCGTGGCGTAGGCACTGCCGGCGGCAGTGAATGACGCCAGGGCCCCGGCCTCGGTGATGCCCTCCTCAAGAATCTGGCCGTTCTTGCGCTCCTCGTAGCGCATCAGCAGGTGGGCGTCGACCGGCTCGTAGAGCTGGCCGAAGCGCGCGTAGATGCCGTATTTGCGGAAGAGCGCGTCCATGCCGAAGGTGCGGGCCTCGTCCGGCACGATTGGCACGATCAGGCGGCCGAGTTCCGGGTCGGCCAGCAGGCGGGCCAGCAGGCGCATGAAGGCCATGGTCGTGGCGGCCTTGCGGTTGCCGCTGCTCTCCAGAAACTCATTGAACGCATCGAGCGGGGGAGCCTGGAGCGGCACGCTGCGCACGACGCGCTGCGGTACGGGCCCGCCCAGAGCGCGCCGCCGCTCCATCATGTACTCATGCTCGGGACTGTCAGGCTCGAAGCGGCAGAAGGGGGCCTCGGCCAGTTGCCGGTCGCTGATGGGGATATCGAAGCGGTCACGGAAGCTGCGCAACTCGTCTTCGTTGAGCTTCTTCTGCTGGTGCGTGATGTTCTTGCCTTCGCCGGCCTCGCCCAGCCCGTAGCCCTTGATCGTCCGCACGAGAATGGCCGTGGGCTGCCCGCGGTGGGCGACCGCGGCGGCGTACGCGGCGTAGACCTTCTCCGGGTCGTGCCCGCCGAAGCGCAGCGTGCGGATCTGCTCATCGCTCAGGCGGTCCACGAGCTTCAGCAAGCGGAGATCGCGACCGAAGAAGTGCTCGCGGGCGTAGGCGCCGGATTCGACGGTGTAGCGCTGCCACTGGCCGTCCACGATCTCGTTCATCGTCTCGATCAGTATGCCGTCCGTGTCGGCGGCCAGCAGCGGATCCCAATCACTGCCCCAGATGACCTTGATGACGTTCCAGCCGGCGCCGCGCAGCGCCGACTCCAGCTCCTGGATGATGTTGCCATTGCCGCGCACGGGGCCGTCCAGCCGCTGGAGATTGCAGTTGATGACCCAGACGAGGTTGTCGAGGTGCTCGCGGCCGGCCAGCGTGATGGCGCCGAGGCTCTCGGGTTCGTCCATCTCGCCGTCGCCGAGGAACGCCCAGACCTTGCACCCTTCCCCGCTGACCAGCTCGCGGTCGTGCAGGTACTGGTTGAAGCGCGCCTGGTAGATGGATGAAATCGCGGACAGGCCCATCGACACGGTCGGGAACTCCCAGAACTCGGGCATAAGCCAGGGGTGCGGATAGGACGACAGGCCGCCGCCCGGGGCCAGTTCGCGCCGAAAGTTCAGCAGATGCTGCTCAGTCAGGCGTCCCTCCAGATAGGCGCGGGCGTAGAAGCCCGGGGCCGCGTGGCCCTGGACGTAGATCTGGCAGCCGCCCGAGTCGGCGGACTTGCCGCGGAAGAAGTGGTTGAAGGCCACCTCGTAGAGCGTGGCCGCCGACGCGTAGGTCGAGATGTGCCCGCCGATGCCCTCGGCCGCCCGGTTAGCCCGCACGACCATCGCCATGGCGTTCCAGCGGACGTAGCTCTTGATGCGGCGTTCGATCTGGCGGTCGCCGGGGAAGGGCGGCTGCTCCGAGGCGGGGATGGTGTTTATGTAGGAGGTGTTGGGAGCGTACGGGAAGGTGACCTGGCGGCGGTGGCACCAGCGGCGTAGCTCGTCGAGGAGGAACTCGGTGCGGCGGATGCCGGCGTGACGTGTGACGGCCTCGACGGAGGCGATCCATTCCGCGGTTTCCAGGGGGTCGCTGTCGTGGCGTTCTTCTGCTGACATGCGTTTTCTGCCTGAGCTCCAAAGGTGTCCTGGACTGATGCCGGCCGGACGATCGCCCACGGGCGGCCCGCCGTCCGGTAATTTACCCGGCCGGCCGCGCGTTGGGCACATTGCGTGGCGGGTTGCATTCCCCAGCCGGTCAGCATAATATACGCGATTCTAGCAACCAGAGTGGTTGACAGTTGTTGTAAGGAGCGACTGTGTACGCGATATTCGAAGACGGCGGCAAGCAATACAAGGTCTCAGAGGGAGACCGGCTCCTGGTGGAGCGGCGCGACTTGGCCGAGGACCAGTCCGAGATCACGTTCGACAAGGTCCTGATGCTCGGCGAGGGCGCGGCGGCGCAGGTCGGCACGCCGTGGGTCGCGGGCGCCACAGTTGCCGCCAAGGTGGTCGAAGAGATGAAGCTGCCGAAGGTAGTGGGCATGAAGTTCCGGCGGCGCAAGGGTTTGGCGACCAAGTGGGGCCACCGCCAGCGCGCCCTGCTGCTGCAGATCAGCGCCATCAAGGCTTGAACAAAGTTCGGCGGGGGTTAACAGCGTGGCGGCCGGACGCCGGTTCGGCCGCCACGCTGTCGCGCGCTACGGGGCCATTGCGTTTCCGGCAGCGTTGGGTTTCCGCACGCGCCGGCCGTCGGCGTTACGGCTGGGCTTTTGTTGGCGTGATGTTGCGGAACTCGAGTGTGCATACGCTGTCGGCCAGCCGGTTCAGCACGCCGGTAAGGAGCCAGTTGCGGCCGGCTGAGTCGCCGTTGAGGTGGGCGTCGAAGAAGGCCATGGACGCCATCAGCACGAACTCATGGTAGTTCTCGAACGAGCGGCGGTCGGCCGGCAGGAACGTCTGGTCGTTGAAGCCGCCGTGCGTGGCGGCGCGGATGGTCAGCAGGTACTGGTCGGGACCGCTGGCGGTCTCAAACGGCGTGCGCCGCGCCGTGGGGGATAGCGTGGACGGGTCGATATCGTGCGTGCCGATGATGGAGAGGCACGGCACGGCGACGTCCACCCAGGAGTCCCGGTTCAGGCCGAGCAGCCCGGGGCCGGGCGGCGAGACGGCCACGATCGCCTTGACGCGCGGATCGCGGAAGCTGGCCCGCGGATCATCCGGCAACTCGATGCACATGCCGGCCAGGGCGTTGGCGGTGTACGCGCCCATGGAGTGGCCGGCTACGCCGACGCGCTGCATGTCCGCGAGCCAGTACAGCCGTTCGTCCTGCGGCAGGTAGTCCAGAATGAAGTGGATGTCCTCGATCTGCCGCTGCCAGCGGGCGGGGTCGGCGCCGAAGCTCACGAAGTTGCGCACCAGCGGCCCGCTGTTGAAGATGGCCTCCACGTGATTGTCGATGTGCGTCGGGAACACGGCCAGGTAGCCGTAGCTGGCCCAGTGTTGCCCGAGATACGTGTATTGGTCGCCGGCCGCGCCCAGGCCGTGCGAAAACACGATGACCGGATAACGCCCGTAGGGTGCATCCGGGATGTAGATGCGGACGGGCAGATGGCGGTCCCGCGCGGCGTCGTACCAGAGCTGGTCTTCCTGCAGGACGGCGTACGGACCAGACGTCGCCTTGTAAGCCTCGTCGCCGAGAATCCAGTCCGTACCGGTGCACCCGGCGCAGGCCCCACCGGCAACTGCGATCGTCACTATCACCATCCAGCGCGCGAACATGCCCAACTCCTACGTCGACTGCGCTGTGGAGTCCTCCTGGCAAACCACGTGCCGGCGGCGCCACTTGGCGTCAGACGCGCCGCGCGGCCAAGCGCGCCGTGCGGCTATCAGCCGCACGGGTTGCAGCGCGTGGCTAATGATATTAGCCCGGCAGACGGTCGCTCGTGGCGATTCGTGCAAGATCCTCACCCCAATCCCAAAGCAGTCACGCACTTATGTTCCAGCGTTCCCGCCCCGTCTGATAACCGGGTGATAGCGCCGTGGACCAGCCAGCGGGTGGCGTCTTGATCATCCCGCAGGTAGGCGTCCAGGAATGCCGTCGTGGCCATGCGAATGTAAGTGTGGTGGGCGGTATCGGTCGGTCGCACCTTGATCAGTACGTCGCGCTGATCGTTGAAGGTAGAGTGCGTGGCGCCCTTGATGGTCAGCAGGTATTGGTCGGGCCCGGGTGCGCGGTCGAAGGTCGTGCGGCGCCGCGCCGCCGAGCCCACGCCGTACTCGATGTCTTTCGTGCCGGTCAGCGACATGACGGGCCGGTTGATGGCCGCCCAGGAGTTCGCGTGCAGGCCGAACTTGCCGTCGCCGGGGGGCGACATGGCGATGGCCGCCCGCACGCGCTCGTCGGCGAAACTGCTGTTTGGGCGTGCGGGCAAATCGACAGTCAGCCCGACGAGCGCCAGGGCGGTGTAGGCGCCGAAGGAGTGGCCGGCCACCGCGATTCGCTCCCAGTCGATGCGCTCTGACCAGGCCGGCCGGGCCGCCAGTTGATCCAGGACGAACGACACGTCGCGCGGGCGGTCAATCCGATGGGGTACCTCGTCGAGGAAGGCCTTGATCGGTTTGGGCATGCGGCCGTCCGGCCCGCGCAGCGCGGCGGCATCGGTGCCGGGGTGCGTCAGGTGCACCGCCAGGTAGCCGTGGCCGGCCCAGTGGCGGCCGAGGTAGGCGTAGCCGTCACGGGAGCTGCCCAGTCCGGGTGAGAACAGCACCAGCGGCCAGCGCCCCGCAAGCCGCTCGGTCGCATAGCACCGCACCGGGACGTCCCGGTCGCGCTGCGGATCGTGCCACGTGTCGGCTGAGTCCGCGACCGGCCATGGTCCGGCTTCGGATTTGTACGGCTGCGCCACGGACCTGCTCTCCACGCGCTACAGAACCTTCTCGACGCGAATCGCCCGGCCGGGCACGAAGCTCCCGCTGTTGAAGGCTGCCGCCGCCATCAGGACCACCGGGCCGCGCTCGTGTGGTTGCCCCGCCCGGCAATGTAGCGAACGCAGGCCGCCGAGCCAAAGCCGCGCGTCCGCCACGTAGAGCAGGTCGCCCGGCCGGGCCTTGAGCCGGTCCATGTGCGCAGCGCACAGCCGGACGATGGCGTACTCGGGCAGAGGCGGGCTGGTCGGGTCGGCGGGTGGGCCGCCGTGGCCGGATACGTGTTCCTCATAGGACGTGGCCGTCGTGGGCGGCGTGGTACCCTCCTCCGCGATCGTCAGTTCGGCGACGACCTTGCCGCCAACTTCATGGTTCGGCTCGCCGCCCTTGAAGCGCCGCATGCCGAAGTCCATCGTGCCGACCCAGAGGCCGGCGATTTGGTCGGCCGGCTTTGGCTTGGTCAGCAGCGAAACGACCACGCCGATCGCGGCCGCACAGACCAGGCCGAACAGGGCCGTCATGTACGTGTACTGGCCATCGGCCGCAGGCGCGACGCCGTGGGCGAAGGGCTGCACGAGCGCGGGGAACTTCTTCGATAGCACGATGCAGGCCGCGC
>CAZYGM010000078.1:0-13496 GCA_964647015.1 uncultured Planctomycetales bacterium
ACCAGTAGTCGCAGTTGTCGTTGCAGCCCAGGTCCAGGAAGTAGCTGCCGTCGGGGTCGTAGCTCTCGATGTCGGCGAAGTCGAACAGCACCATGTCGTGCGCTTGCCGGAAGTCGCGGATCATGTTGTTGTGCTGATTGAGGCTGCCCGTCTCGCCGCTGCCGTCCGTGTGGCCGGTCATCAGGATGAAGCGCATGTTCGGGTACTCAGCCTCGAACTGCGCCATTACTTCCAGGTATTGCTCGATCTGGGCGTCGCTATAGTAAGACGCCTGGCCGCACCAGGACCACATCGAAACGTTGTAGTGGCCGGTGTCGGCCACGGCACGCGTGCGGTCACGGCCGGCGGCGGTCTCCCAGTAGTCCTCGGGCGTGATGTACGTCTCAGGCGGATTGCCGTCGTACATGCGCAGCGCCGGCGGGTCTTCGACCGGAGGCAGCCCCTCCGTGCTGCTGGTGCGGCAGGCGAAGCTGTAGAACGAGTCCACACCTTCCAGGACGGTGAGCCCGGTCACTACCTGGCTGCCGTGGGACGTGTGGGCGTAGTGAACCGTCAGGGTCTTGGCCTGGTCGATCCAGTAGGGTGGGACCTTGTCCAGGTTGGTGCAGGTGTGGTCCGCTATCAGCGGCGCCTGGGCCCAGGTGGAGCCGGTCGTGCTGGTGATCAGGAGCGCGGCCCATAGCAGGGCCGCAGTGCCGTGGCAACTCGATCGCATGGTCTTCTTTCCTCCGATCGGCAGTGCGCCGGCAAGCCGCCCGTCGCCGTCGTTAACGCTTGCGCCATCGGCCACCCGGTCGATGGGGCGCTGGCCGCCGTCGCGCTGCTCAGTAAACATGATACCTTTCTGGGCGGCGCCGACCAAGACCGCTGGGCGTCCCCGCCGGGCTTCAACTACCGGACGTCCGCACATTTGACCGGCGCCCGCCGTTCGTTTGACAAGCGTCTTCGTCCGCATAGAATCCGAGTTGCCGTGCTGGACAGGAACTTGTGAACAATCTGGGGCCGATTATGGCAGGCGAAAACACGCTGCACTTCGACGATGCCAACTTTGACGCGGAAGTGGTTCAGTCAGCCGTGCCCGTGCTGGTTGACTTCTGGGCGCCTTGGTGCGGCCCGTGCCAGATGGTCGGGCCCGCGATCGACGAGCTCGCCGGCGACTACGCCGGCAAGGCCAAGGTCGGCAAGGTGGATGTCGACAAGGCGCCGCGCCTGGCCACCAAGTACGGCGTGCAGAACATCCCCACCGTGCTGCTTTTCAAGGACGGCGCGCCGGTGCAGCGCATCGTCGGCGCCAAGCACAAGCGCGAGTACGCGGCCCTGCTGGATGAGCTCATCGGCTGAGTCCGCGGCCGGCCTGCGGGTCGGCACCCGGGCAGCGCGCCTGACGCGATCCGATCGGTGAGCACACCGGTGCGTCAGCTAATCGGTTGGAGTAATTCGGCCCGAGGGGGCTATGCGACGGTCCAGGTATCGCCTGCGGCGAACAGTGATTCCAGCGTGCCTGCGCCGAGCTTCTCGCTGGTCTGCCGCAGTTGGTCCATCATCATCTCTTCGTAAACCGGTTTCTCCACGTCGCGGAAAACGCCCAGGGGCGTGGGCAGTTCCGGGTAGTGCATGCGCGAGAGCTGAAATGCCAGCGACGGGTTCTCGCAATGCTCGTCGTGTCGGAGCAGCTCGTCCTCGGACACCCCGTCGTTCAGCGTGACCACCTCGATATTCAGCCCGTTATGCCGGATGCCCTTGTCGCGGTTCTTTCCGAAGATCATCGGCTCGCCGTGCCGCAGGTAGAGCACGTTGTCGTCACGGGTCTGGCGGTCGGTGAGGTACGAAAACGCCTCGTGGTTATATACGGCGCAGTCCTGGTACACCTCGACGAAGGCCGTGCCGCGATGGGCCGCCGCGCGCTCCATGACCTCCTGCAACATCTTCGGATCGTTGTAGATCACCCGGGCGACGAACGTGACCTCGGCGCCCAGGGCGACCGACACGGCGTGCACGGGGTTCTCGATCGACCCAAACGGCGTGGACTTGGTCCGCTTGCCAAGCTCGCTGGTCGGCGAGACCTGCCCCTTCGTCAGCCCGTAAATGCGGTTGTTGAACAGCACGACCTTCAGGCCGATGTTGCGGCGAATCATGTGCAGAAAGTGGTTGCCGCCAATGCTCAGGGCGTCGCCGTCGCCGGTGATTACCCACACCTCCAGCTCGGGGTTGGCCAGCTTGACACCTGTGGCGATGGCCGGGGCACGCCCGTGAATCCCGTGGATGCCGTAGGTATCCATGTAATACGGGAAGCGGCTGGAGCAGCCGATGCCCGACACAAACACGGCCTGTTCCTTGGGAACCTGTCGCTGGGCCAGAGTCTTCTGCAACGCCGTCAGGATGGAGAAGTCGCCGCATCCGGGGCACCAGCGCACACTCTGGTCGCTCTTGTAGTCCTTGACGGTCAGCAATTCATCAGTGCACGTCGCCACGGCTACTTGCCTCCGAGTATCTCATCGATCTTGTCGGTGATTTCGTTGATCATGAATGGCTTGCCCTGGATCTTGGTGAAGCCCTGCGCGTCAACCAGGTAGGCCGCCCGCAGGAGCAGCAGCAACTGGCCGGCGTTCAACTCGCACACCAGCACGCGTTCGTATCGGCGGAGCACGTCGCCGAGATTGCGTGGGAACGGGTTGAGCCAGGTCAGGTGCGCGTGCGCCACGTCGCGACCCGCCTCGTAGGCCCGCTCAGCCGCCGTGCGCACCGCCCCGAACGTGCCGCCCCACGAAACCAGCAGAAGCTTGCCGCTCTCGCGGCCGAAGACCTCCTGGTCCGGGATGTCGGCCGCGATGTTGGCAACCTTGCGCAAGCGCTGATCGGTCATGCGCTCGTGGTTGAGCGGGTCGTAGCTCACCGTGCCGATGCCTTCGAGTTTCTCCAGCCCGCCGACGCGGTGTTGCAGGCCGGGCGTGCCAGGGATCGCCCAGGGACGCGAACCGCGCTCGTCGCGCCGATACGGCGCGAAATCAGTGGGATCACTGGCGTGCTCGATCTCGATCGGCGCCAACTCGCCGTCCTCCGGAATCCGCCATGGCTCGGAGCCCTGGGCCAGGTAGCCGTCGCTGAGCAGGACGACCGGCGTCATGTACTTGACCGCAATCCGCACGGCTTCGATGGCGCGCCAGAAGCACTCGGCCGGCGAACGCGTCGCCAGAACCGGCAGCGGACAGTCGCCGTTACGCCCTAGAATCGCCTGCCACAGGTCCGATTGCTCCGTCTTGGTCGGCAAGCCCGTGCTCGGACCGCCGCGCTGCACGTTGATGATGACCGTGGGCAACTCAGTCATGACGCCCAGCCCGATGCCCTCCTGCTTGAGCGCCATCCCCGGCCCGCTGGTGCCAGTCGCCGCAATGCAGCCCGCGTAGGCGGCGCCCACCACGGCCGCATACGCCGCAATCTCGTCCTCCGCCTGGAACGTGCGCACGTCGAAGTTCTTCAGCAGCGTCAGCTCGTGCAGAATCTCGCTGGCCGGCGTGATCGGATAGCTGCCGTAGAACAGCGGCTTCTTCGCCAACTGGGCCGCCGCCACCAGCCCGAACGCCGTGGCCTGATTGCCGGTCAGGTTGCGGTACCGGCCCGGCTGCAAGTTGGCCTTGCCGACCCGATACCGGACAGTGAACATCTCCGCCGTGTCGCCGAAGTTGTACCCCGCCTGCAGCGCCCGGACATTCGCCTCCGCCACCGCCGGAATCTTGGCAAACTTGGTGTTGATCCAACGCAGCGTGACGTCCAGCGGGCGGTCGAACAGCCAGTACACGACGCCCAACGCGTAGAAGTTTCTGCACCGCTCGGCCACCTTCTGGCTGAGGCCGGTCTCCTTCACAGCCGCCAATGTCTGCGTAGTTATCGGAATCTTGTACACGCGGTAGGCGGACAACTCGCCCGTTTCGAGCGGGTTCTCTTCGTATTTCGCCTTGGCGAGGTTCGCCGGCGTGAATTCGTCGGAGTTAACGACCAGCGCCCCGCCCGTAGCCAGGTCCTTGACGCAGACCTTCAGCGCCGCCGGGTTCATCGCCACCAGCGCATCCACCTGGTCGCCCGGGGTGTAAATCGGGCGGCTGCCGAAATTGATCTGAAAACCCGATACGCCGCCCAGCGTCCCCGCAGGTGCGCGAATTTCCGCCGGGAAGTCGGGAAACGTACTCACATCGTTGCCGAGAACGGCGCTGGCAGTGGTGAACTGCGTGCCCGCCAATTGCATGCCGTCGCCTGAGTCGCCCGCGAACCGGATTACCACCTGCTCCAGAGTTTCGACCGGGCGGGCCGAAGTGCCCCGGTTCTGGGTATTCTTCGAAGTTACAGCGCTCATTGATCAGGCTCTCTCACCGTTGCTGGGGCACGGCCAACACCGGCCGACGCCGCCGGCGCCTGCCGCCACACAGGAAACGGGGCCTTGTCCGTAACCCTGGCCGGCCGGCCAGCCATGCCGCGGCCGCTTGACGCCAAAACTAGCACTCTACCGGCATTCTGACGCCGTTTCCAGCGCAAACGCCCGGCGGCACACCCACCGGCGCGCCGCCACCAGCCGCCATCAGTAGCAACCCCTGTTCCAAAGCGACGCTTGCCGCCAATCGGTCGTCCCAATAGACTTCCCTACTGGCTGCCGCGGCACACCGCCCCGACCAGCCCAACTGCGCGGACCCCGTGAGTATGCACTGCGACGCGGATCGACTGGCAGCCCTACCACGTTACTTGTTCGTAGAGATCGACCGCAAACGCGCCGCCGCTCAGGCTGCCGGCCGCGACGTCATCGACTTCGGCGTCGGCGACCCCGACCAGCCTACCCCGGATTTCATCCTCGCCGCCATGGAGCACGCCATTCGCCGCCCCGAATGGCACCAGTATCCCTCCGGATGGGGCCTGCCGGCCTTCCGCAGCCAGGTGGCCGCCTTCCTGGCCGAGCGCTACAGCATCAGCGTGGACCCGCAGCGCGAAGTGCTCACGCTTATCGGCAGCAAGGAGGGCCTGGGGCACCTGCCGCTGGCCGTCGTGAACCCGGGCCAGGCCGTCCTCGTGCCCGATCCCGGCTACCCCGTGTACCGCGCCGCGACCATCCTGGCCGGCGGCAACCCACTCTCCCTGCCGCTCACGGAGCAGGGCGGCTGGCTGCCCGACCTGGACGCCGTCGCGCCAGATACGGCCCGGGCGGCGGCCCTGCTATTCCTGAACTACCCGAACAACCCCACCGGCGCCACGGCCACGCGCGCCTTCTTCGAGGAGGCCGTCAGCTTCGCCCGCCGGTATGACCTGCTCATCGCCCATGACGCTGCGTACAGCGAGCTGTACCTCGGCGACGAGCGGCCGCCCAGCATCCTCGAGATCCCCGGCGCCCGCGAGGTGGCCGTCGAGTTCCACTCGCTTTCTAAGACATTCAACATGACCGGCTGGCGCCTGGGCTTCGCGGTCGGCAACCCGGACGTGCTCGATGCCCTGGCGCGCGTCAAGTCCAACCTCGATAGCGGCGCCTTTTCGGCTATCCAGGCGGCCGGAATCGCCGCGTACGCCGGCTGTGACCGACCGGAAATCGCCCGGCTGCGCGCCACCTACACGCAACGGGCCGAGATCCTCTGTGCCGGTCTGCGGGCCGGCGGGTTCCGCGTGAATCAGCCCACCGCGACCTTCTACGTCTGGGCCGGCGTGCCCGCCGGCCACGATTCCCTGAGCACCGCCACGCGCTTCCTGGACGAGGCCGATGTCGTCTGTATCCCCGGCAGCGGCTTCGGACCCGGAGGTGAAGGCTACGTGCGCTTCGCGCTGACCGTGAACGCCGAGCGCACACGGGCGGCGGTCGAGCGGCTGGCAAAGATCAAGTGGCAGGCGGCATGACGGCCGGCGGAATCTACATCGCGCTGGGCTCCAACCTGGGCGACCGCGCCGCGCACATCGAAGCGGCCCTAGTCGAGCTCGAGAGCGCCGGCGATATCCGCGTGCTGCGGCGCTCCACCCTGCACGAGACCATACCGGTAGGGGGGCCCCCGGGACAGGGCGCCTACCTCAACGCGGTCGCGGAGCTGGCCACGGACCTGAGCGCGCACGAGTTGCTGGACCGCCTGCTGCGTATCGAGCAGCACCACGGTCGCGAGCGGCACGTCCGCAACGGTGCCCGCACGCTCGACCTGGACCTGCTGCTCTATCGCCGTGAACGCATCACCGCCGCCGACCTCGTCATCCCGCACCCGCGTATGTGGCAGCGCTCGTTCGTTCTGGAGCCGCTGGCGGAGATTTGTCCGCCGGACCGGTTGGCTGCCCTGTGCCGCTGGGGCGACCCCACGGGAGTAGCCGCGTGTACCTCGACCTGACGGATACTGATCGTACCTGGCGTGATATCTACCGGCTCTGCATCGGCCTGGTCGTGCCCCGCCCGATCGCGCTGGTCTCCACCATCTCCCCCGCGGGTCTGCCCAACCTCGCCCCCTTCAGTTTCGCCAACATGGTGGCCGCCAATCCGCCCGTGTTCATGTTCTGTCCCGCCTTGCGACGCGCTGGCAGCCCGAAGGACACGCTGGAGAACATCCGCGCCACGCGCGAGTTCGTCGTCGCCACGGTGACCGAGGCGCTCGTTGAGGGCGCCGTCCGTGCCGGCGCCGAACTCCCGGCCGGACAAAGCGAGTTCGACTTCGCCAGGCTGACGCCGACGCCGGCCGATAAGGTGCGCCCGCCCCGCGTCGCGGAATCGCCCGTCAACTTCGAGTGCCGCCTGCGCGACATCATTGAACTCGGAACCGGTCCCGGCGGCGGCAACATCGTTCTGGGCGACATTCTGGCGCTGCACGTCAGCGACGACATCCTGGCGGCGGATGGCCTCGTGGATCCCGCCAAGTATCCGGCCGTCGGCCGGCTCGGCGGCAACTCATACACCACCGTACGCGATTCGTATGAGCTGGAGATCCCCGTCGTTTCGCGCGACCCCGCCGGCCGGTGAGCGGTCGTCGTTACGCCGGCCGCGCAGACGTGCCAATCGACCGGAACTGCGTCGCCAACGCCGGGTATAGGGCCCGATAACGTGAATACGCCTCCGCATAACTCTCAGCGGCTTGGCCCGGCCGGCAACCCTCCACCACCCTGATAACCTGTTTACAGGCCTCCGCAACGCTGCCGTAGACCCCGATTCCCACCCCAGCCAGCAGCGCGGCACCGAATGCCGCGCCCTGCGTCACGTTCGTCGTCACAATCTCCGTCGCGAAGACGTCCGCCAGAACCTGCCGCCATAGACTGCTGCGGGCCCCGCCGCCGGACACGCGCACCTGGTCGATCCGCACGTCCAGCGCTCGCAGCAACTCCAGGGCATCACGCAGCCCAAACGCCACGCCCTCCATTATCGCCCGCGTCAGGTGCGCCTTCCCGTGCCGTAGCGTCAGGCCGCAGAAGACCCCGCGCGCCTGCGGGTCGGCGTGTGGCGTACGCTCGCCGCAGAGATACGGCAGGAACAGCAGGCCGTCCGCGCCGGCGGGCACCGCCGCCGCGTCGGCCGTGAGTATGTCGTACGGGTCGCACCCTTCTGCCGCCGCCCGGGCACACTCCGGCTGTCCGAGCGTGTCGCGATACCATCGCAGGCTGCCGCCGGCCGACAGCATCACGCCCATCAGGTGCCAGGTGTCCGGGGCGGCATGGCAGAAGGCGTGCAGCCGACCCTGCGGCTCAGGCCGGTATGTGCCGCTCGATGCGAACACCACGCCCGAGGTCCCCAGCGTGACCGTCACAACCCCGGCTTGCGTCGCCCCACTCCCCACCGCCTGCGCGGCTTGGTCGCCTGCCCCGCCCACAACCGGCGTGCCGGCGGCCAACCCAGTTCGCTCAGCCGCCGCCGCCGAAATTCTGGCACTGACCACAGCGGACTCAGTAACCTCCGGCAGCCAGGTGGAGGGAATGTCGAGGGCCGCCGGCATCTCGGCTGACCAGCGGCGCCTACCCACGTCGAACAACGCCGTGCCCGATGCATCCGAAACTTCGGTCGCGAGCGCCCCCGTCAGCCGATATCGCACGTAGTCCTTTGGCAGCAGGACATGAGCGACTCGTCCGTACACTTCCGGCTCATGTTCGCGTACCCACAGGATCTTGGGCGCGGTGAAGCCCGGCAGGACCGGGTTGCCGATCAACTCAAGCAGCCGTGGCTGCCCCAGCCGGGCGGTGATGGCGGCACACTGCGGGCCTGTCCGCTGGTCATTCCAGAGGATGGCGGGCCGCAGAACCTCACCGTGGGCGTCCAGAAGAACGAGGCCGTGCATCTGGCCGGTCAGCCCGACCGCGGACACCTGAGTTCCATTCAACCCGGCCTGCGCCAGCACGCGACGTACGCTGCTGACCGTCGCCGCCCACCAGTCGGCCGGCTGCTGCTCAGCCCACAGCGCCTGCGGCGTCGCGAGTGCCACGTCAGTCGTCGCTTCCGCCCGCACTTCGCCGCGGGCGTCGATCAGTACCGCCTTGCTGCCGGTCGTGCCGACGTCAATGCCCAGCAGAATGTACGCAGCGCCCATATTCGCCTCCATGAAACAAGGGTGAGTCGACGCGTTTGTGGTGCGAGTTGCGCTGATCGACCAGTGGGCGTAGTTGATGTTCTGCGCGGGGCGGACGGGCGGAGCGCAGCCGAGCAGAGCGCGCCAGTCTAGGTTGCGATTCGCAGGCGGCGAAGTGTACGAAAACGCTGCTGAGCCGATTGCCGCGCGGCGATCGTTTCCGGGTCACCACCGCGGAGTTCCCTGATAGACTGCTCAGCGCGGGCCACCTTCTCAGGAGTGATTTGTCCAGCTGGCATGGCCTGTTGCGTCAATATTGTAACACTGTTGCGGTGGACCTGGGCAAAGCCGCCGTCGATGAACAGTCGCTGGACACGACCGCCGGTTTCGTATCGTAATTGTCCGATGCCCAACTCACACATGAGCGGCGCACGGTTGTGCAGCACGCCCAACTCGCCGTCGTGAGCTGCGAAAACGACCGAACTTACGTGCTCGTCGAGCACCTGTCGTTCGGGCGTGATCACGATCAACTCGATTACGTCACCCTTGACCATACACCACCGTTTACCGCACGGGGGGCCTGCGAGTCAAGAGACCGGCGGCTGAAGCCGCATGGTAAGAATTGCCTACTGAACCCTCTTTTCGTACGCAGAGTGACTCCGGCGACGGCATTATCGGAAGATGTGCGTCGGAACTGGTGAGATCTGCCAAACCGCACGCCCTCCCGGAAAGCCAGACTAATCGGCAAAATTGTCACTCAGATGCCCCCTATTGTGCACAACACTGTCACAGGGCCGCCCAGATGGTTGCCAAAAGTGACCGGTTCGGATGGGCTTGCGCCCACCCGCGAAGCCAAATTTCCCGTTGTGGTCACCACCCTTTGCGCCAACCTCACACAAGTGGTCGGAGTTGTCGCCAACAGCAGACCCATTACTCCCGCAGGTTCAATTCGGGGGTACGTGGGTGCTTGGCACACCGCCGACCAAGTGGGGCAGCTCCTGCCTGCAGAGCCCTTAAACCTCCATGATCTCGCGCGTCTTGTCCTCCAGCAGCTTGTCGATCTGCGCGCAGTAGTCGTCCGTGAGCTTCTGGATCTTCTCCTGTCCGCGCTCCACGTCGTCCTCGCCCATGGTCTTCTCCTTCTTCCCGGCGTCCAGGGCCTTGTTGGACTCCCGCCGGATGTTGCGGACGGCCAGCTTCTGCTGCTCGGCCAGTTGCTTGACGTGGTTGGCCAGTTGTTCACGCCGCTCGGTGGACAGCGCCGGTACGGGCAGGCGGATCATCTTGCCGTCGTTCTGCGGATTGATTCCCAGCTCGCTCTTCTCGATGCTGCGTTGGATGTCCTTCAGCGTGGTCGGGTCGTAAGGTTTGATAATAATGACGTTTCCTTCCGCCACGGCAATGTTGGCCAGTTCCTTCAGCGCCATGGTGGACCCGTAGGACTCGACGTCCACGCGCAGCGTATCCACCAGGGCCGACGTGGCGCGACCGGTTCGAACCGAGCGCAGCTCGCTGCGCAGGAACTCCGCCGCTTGCTTCATGTCGGTTTCGGCTTTGCGTATAATCTCGTTAATCGGCATCCGTTTATCTCCTGCGCCGCCACATCAGGCTTAATCAGAAACGTCCGGAAGGATATCGGTCTCGGCGCGGCGACACAAGCGACTGTGGACCAACGACGCGCGGCACCGAGAACTGCTGGACTCCAAGGCGGTGCCACGCCCGGATCCCCGCAACGGTGTTCTACTTACGAAACCACCCCCCGCGCATTGCCGATACCAAGTACGCACCAGCGCGGCGAGGTGCGTGTTTATATGCCGCCGCGAGCACTCGCCGTGATACGCCTAGCCAGCGTCCGAGGAGACGAACCGTGCAGACCATTTTTGTCACCGGTGCGGAAGGCTTTGTCGGTACGGTGCTTGCACAGCACCTGCGACAACGCGGGTACCGTGTCGTGGCTGGGGTGCGCAACCGCGCGCGCAAGCTTGCCTATGAACGCCGCTTCGGCAAGGCGATCGTTTGCGACGTCAGTGACGCCATCAACGTTGCCCGTGCCGTCGCCAGCATCAAGCCCGATGGCGTAATCCACCTGGCCGGCTACACGCACTCCCATGACACCAACGAGCAGCCGCTCGAAGCGTACCAGGCGATTGTCTCGGGTTGGGCCAATATCCTGGACGCCGTTCGCCGCACCGTCCCGCGCGCACGCGTGCTCCTAATCAGTGCCTGCGACGTCTACGGCCGTGCTGGCAATCAACCCGTCCGCGAAGACGCCCCCCTGGCCCCGGTCAGCACGTTTGGTGCACTCAAGGTCACGGCCGAATCCGTGGCACGCACCTTCTCGGAGAAATACTGCCTGAACCTGTCGGTTGCGCGGCCGTTCCACTACACCGGACCCGGCCAGCCCGACACCTTCTTCTACGGCTCGGTGGCCCGGCGCCTCGCCAATTGGGACCTGGAGACCGACGGCGACGAGTTGGCCCTCCCGGATCTCCGCTGTCGGCGCGACCTGCTCCATGTGCATGACGTCGTCGACGCCTACGAGCGCCTCCTACACGACGGCCAGCCCAATCAAACCTACAACGTCTGCTCCGGCGAAGCACGCACCTGTGCCGAGATCGTTCAGGTGATGGCCCAGTCTCTGCGCCTGCCGCTCCGCCTTGTGGACGCACCCTCGTCCGCCGACGAGGAATTCGTGGAGGTCTTCTGGGGCGACAACACCAAGTTGCGGTGCGAGTTGGGTTGGCAGCCCACCCACACCGCCGATGGCGCGCTGCAAGAACTCGTCCGCAGTTACTACCGCCAGCCCGTTCCGCCCCCGCCCGTGCCCGTGGCAGTATAGACCCGGGGGTTGTGGGGGGATCCGGGCGGGGAACAAGTCCCCGCCGGTTGATTTAGTACCCTGCCGGGGCTACATCAGCCCGGTCCCGCCGCGCCCCTTTGCTATCTTCTATTTCCTGTTCCTGCCGCCAGAGTGCCTTGGCAGCCTGGTTCCCAGCGGCTATACTTTGGGGCTCCGCGTTGGCCCGCCGCGCTTCGGTGCGGGTACGCGGTGCTGCTGTTGAATACGATCGGAGATGTGCATGGCCGTTCGATTGCGACTCAAGCGCCTTGGGCGCACCCATCGCCCCTTCTACCGGTTGGCCGCCATGGAATCGCGCAACCAGCGTGATGGCCGCGTCTTGGAGGAGTTGGGCTTCTACGACCCCAGCAACATTGACAAGGATGCCCAGGTCAAGCTGGATGCCGAACGCGTGCGCTACTGGCTGAGCGTGGGCGCGCTGCCGACCGAAACGGTGCGCCACCTGCTCAAACAG
The DNA here is from genome assembly GCA_964647015.1 of uncultured Planctomycetales bacterium. Classification (GTDB taxonomy): domain Bacteria; phylum Planctomycetota; class Phycisphaerae; order UBA1845; family Fen-1342; genus JAAYXS01. The sequence goes on from CAZYGM010000078.1 coordinate 11,807, forward strand.
CAGAACATCGCGGCGAAGTGACGGCCGGGCGACTGATGCTATTGGCTGATTATGCGGTTCGACGTGCTCACATTGTTTCCGGAAGTCATGCAGCCGTATTTCGCGGCGAGTATTCTGGGGCGCGCCCAAACCGCCGGCCTGGTTGAGATTCACACCCATCAACTGCGCGATTACTCCACCGACTCACACAACAAGGTGGACGATCGGCCGTTCGGCGGCGGCCCCGGCATGGTGCTGATGTGCCAACCCGTGTGCGACGCCGTCGAGGCCGTCGAGGCCTGCGACCCCCGCCCGGCCCTGCGGATACTTCTGACCCCGCAGGGCCGTTCGTTTGACCAAGCCACCGCGGCACGCTACGCCCAGTGTGAGCGTGTCTTGCTCATCTGCGGGCACTACGAGGGCTTTGACGAGCGCATCGTCGAGCTGCTCCAACCTGAAGAGCTCAGCGTCGGCGACTTCGTTCTCACCGGCGGCGAGATCGCCGCCCTGGCCGTGGTCGACAGCGTCGTGCGCCTCCTGCCCGGCGTGCTCGGCCATGACGAGGCCACGCGCCACGAGTCCTTTCAGAGTGGCACGCTCGACTACCCGCAGTACACGCGCCCGCGCGAGTTCCAGGGCCGGCCCGTGCCGGACGTGCTCCTGTCCGGCAACCACGGCGAGATCGAGGCCTGGCGCCGGACCGAGGCCCAGCGCCGCACGCGTCAGCGCCGGCCCGACCTGCTGGACCCGCCTGCCGGCCGCCCAAACATGATTATCGATGATGACTTTCGCGGCTGCGCGCCGGCGAATCCGCCCGCTGCGGCCGTCGCGAAATACAGGATGTGAGTGCAGAAAGAGAGGCGTTCCGTGAAACACCCCCTGTTAGACGTGGTCGATAACAAGTACAAGCGCGCCGACGACCTCGAGTTCGGCATTGGCGAGACGGTGCGCGTGACCATCAAGATCGTCGAGGGCAGCAAGGAGCGCCTCCAGGATTTCGAGGGCACCGTCATCGCGCGCAAGGGCCATGGCCTCAACGAGATGTTCACGGTGCGCAAGCTCGTCGGCAACGAGGGCGTCGAGCGCGTCTTCCCGCTGCACTCGCCCAAGATCATCCGCATCAAGACCGTTCGCCGCGGCAAGATCCGCCGCTGCAAGCTCTACTACCTCCGTGCCCGCGTTGGCAAGGCCCGCAAGTTGCGTGAACGGCGCGTGTCGGCCGAGGCCAAGCGTGCGGCCGCCGAGGCCCGCGCCGCCAAGGCTCAGGCCATCCGCGAGGCCGAGGAGGCCGCCCGCGCCGCCAAGCGCCGCGCCGCCGAAGAGCATCAGCCCGCCGAGAGCAGCGCCCAGAAAGTAACCGCCGGTGAGGCATAGACGCCGCTGATTGCATTGACCGCCCAGCGGCCCCTCAGACTGGGGTGCAGGGGCGGATGGGTGACATGAGCGTCCGCGTGTCAATGACTTGTCACGCTGAGACGGACGCGCGGGGATGCGGGCTTGCAGTGCCGGGTGGCGCGTGGGCGGTGCTTCGCCGGGCGGGGATTCGGCTGTTAGCAGCCGGACGGGGCTCGTGGGCGCGGTCGGCGAGACTTAGCTCGTCGCGTGTCGGCTTGGTCGGACACCATTGTGTACCGGGGCCGATGGCACGGCGCTTCCGAGGCGTCCGGCTGCCCGGGGCCTCTGTATTTGGTTGTCAAAGATCCGCTCCGGT
>CAZYGM010000079.1:0-13485 GCA_964647015.1 uncultured Planctomycetales bacterium
ATACGGAAGTCGTCGCCAACGGCGTCGGCCGGGCCGAGCTGTACGCCATGCTCGCTGTGTTGGGCAGCGCCCACCTGCACCTGACGCACGTCCGCGGAACCATCGGCCCCACGGGGACGGGGCCGGCCGGGCGAGTCGGCCGACCCGGCTGCCTTGTAGGCGCGCTCGCGCTATACCTGGTAGCGCTGCTGTTCAAGGAGTCCGCCATCGTGCTGCCGGGGCTGCTGTTGTTGATGGAGTGGTTCGTGCTGCGCGCCGGCCAAGTGCGCCCCATGCTTCCGCGCATCGGCACCTACGCCCTCTATGCCCTGCCGCTGGGCGTGTACCTGGCCGCCCGGCTGGCCGTGGTGGGCTTCGGCAGCCCAGCCGCGCAGGAAGTCATGGCCGACATCAGCACGCTGCAACGCGTCCTGTGCGTCAGCGAGACCACTTGGCGCTACCTCGGCCAACTGACGCTGCCACTCTGGCTATGCGCCGAGTACGCCGACTACACCAAACCCATCCAACCCACCCTGGCAGACCCGGTCACGCTGGCCGCGCTCGTGGCCTGGCTCGGCGCCGCGGCCGCGATCGTCTGGCTGGTCCGCCGCCGCCAGTGGCTCATCCTGTTCGGGCTGGCATGGTTCGGACTGGCGCTGTTGCCGGTCAGCAACCTGCTCGTGCCCATCGGCACGGTCCGGGCTGACCGCTTGCTGTTCCTGCCATCACTTGGCTTCGTGCTCGTCCTCGCCCAGCTCGTGGCGGACCTCGCCCGGCGACAGCGCGTCGCCGGGGTCGCACTGCTCATCGCGCTCCTGGCCTTCTACGGCTGGCGAACTGTCACGCGCAACCGCGTGTGGCATGACCAGGCCACCTTCTGGACCGTCACCGCCCGGCAAAATCCCGGCAGCGCCCTGGCCGCACTAATGGCAGGTGCTCAGCATGAGGAGGCCGGCGACTTCGCCGCCGCCGAACAGGCCTACAAACGCGCCTGGGAGTTGCGCGACGGCGCCGGTTTCTTTTACAGGGACGCGCACCTCAAGTACGCCATCCGCCTCCAGCAGCGCAACGAGCGCCAGGCCGCCGCCCAACACTACCGCCTCGTGCTCGAACAGTTCCCCAACGACCTCACCGCCCTGGTGAATCTCGGCCAGCTCCTCTTCGGCGACGACCCCACCCGCGCCGAGGCGATCCAGTTGCTCCAACGGGCGGTTGCCATCCAGCCCGACGACCACGTCGCCCGCTTCTACCTCGGTCTCGCCTATCGGCGCGACGACCAGCGCACGCTGGCCTTGCAGGAAGTGGACGCGGCCATCGCCCTGCACCCTGAGCAGCCGGACTACTGGCGCGCTAAGGCGCTGCTGCTGCGCGAACTCGGGCGGGAGTCCGAGGCCGCCGCAGCCCAGCAACAGGCTCAGCAACTCCGCCGCCGGCCGTAGCGCCGCAGACCCGCCGAACCGACCAATCACAACACCTGGTTCAGTAGTCGCCCGCGCCGCGCTTGGCCCGCTCCAGCGTATCCACCACTACCCGGATCGGCTCCGGTGGCACGAACAACTCCACCCGCAGCGCGTCCGCCTCCAAGTACACGCCGCTGCTGATCAATGCCGTCTCGACCCGCGGCATTTCCATCCGCGGCATCGGACCGCCGATCGCCTGCGCCATCCGCACGGCGAACTCGAACAGCTTCGGTACATCCGCCAGCATGAGCACCTGCGGGTCCGGCGAAAGCACTCCGCGGGCCGCCACGACACGCCGGTTCTCAGCCAGCGGCCGGCCCGCACCCCGCAGCATCCTGCCCAACCGCGCCCGCGCCACCTCCGCCGACCCGGACGCGACCACGACGTCCTGCTCACGCGCCACCGCGTACGTCGTCATCTTCGGACCGTATAGCGCCGCGATCATCTGCCGAGCCTGCTCGTCCGCCATCTCGAACGACAGCTCGAAGACCTGTGCAGTCCGACCCTCGACCTGATCCGTGCGGCAGTTCACCGTCATCATCCCGCCGGCGCCGAAAGCCCCCAGGAACTCTGGGTCGATCGCATAGGCACGCCGCATGTTATCCAGCAAGGCCTGCGGCTGATCCGTGAAGTAGACGCCGTCGAACACCATAACCTGCTCGGGCGACGCCACCCCAACCAACACGTTGTAGCCGCCCATGCGCTTCTGCATCTCCATCATGGCCTGGTACGCCTCTTCGAACGCCGCGCTCCCCACCCGCTCCTTGACGCGTCCATTACGCAGCATGACTTCCAGCACGCGGCCGCCCAGACCCTGCGTGCCCGCCGGCGCTTCCCATTCACACGCCATCACAAGCAGGCCCGGGTCGTCCGGCAGGCCGCGCAGCAGATCACGTTCGGTACGCTTAGTCATGCGCAGATACTCGGCCACACCGCTGCCGGCTGTGAACGCCAACGCCTGGCGCACGCGCAGGCCGTCACGCCCCACCTGCACGCCCAGCAGCCCCGTCTCCGTCTGTCCAAGCACTTCGCGCACCTGCGCGAAAAGCCAGCGCACGATCTCCAGGGCCGCCTCATCGCCCGAACCGCTCAGCGCTGCCCCCATCTGCATTGACCCCTCTATCGCCCCCAGTACCGGCAGCGCCAGCGGAGCCCACGACCGCACTCGCACCAGCACAACCGCCTGATCCGCGCTCAGCCACTCGCGGAAACGCGCGGGCCACTGCTCCTCTACACCCGCTGTCCGCCCCATCGCCGACTGCACCGCCTGCTCGTCGTAGCCCAGTATCAGCACATTGCCCGCCACCGCGGCATACCCCCGACCCGCAGCCAACTCAACAGCGTGGCATCCCGCCTCCACCGGCAACGCTTTGGCCGCTTCCAGCCAGGCGCGCGCGTCACGCACCTCGCACACCACCAACGGCCCCGGCTGACCCGCCGACAACGCCACCACCAGCGGCCCGCCGACGTTCAATCCCACCCGGTTCCCCAACAGCTCAACCGCGTCCAGCAGCCCGCCCGGCTCCACGTCCGCCAAATCATCGATCCCGCTGCCACGCCCAAAAGCCGCAATGCCCGCCGCAAGATCGGCGACGCTACGCACCACCACCACGCCATCCGCATCCCGCGGCGCGTGTGACAACAGCCGCGCGACCGGCTCGTCGCCCCGCGTTATCGGGCAAAACACAGCCCCCAACACACCGCACAGCAACACCATCCGAAACATGCCACCACTCCCGGCCTGATACCGGCCGCGCACCGTAACCTACCCGGATCGACACCCTACCATTGGCAACCAACATCAGTTCCAAACGCCTACAAGTTCCTACACCGCCCGCCACCACCACGGCCCCGCATTAACTAACCAGCCACCCGCGCGTAGTCCGCTACGCCATCTGGATGACCCGATAACTCCAGCCGACCTCGGCGCCAGTCGCGCGTCGCTATCCGCAAAGCTCCCACTCCAGCCGCCGCGTAATCGCGCCGATTCATCCACAGGACCCGACCAACTCCCCGAGAAGGGTACACCGTGAGCGATAAACCCACCAACACCGTCATCAGCGACGAGGAGCTTAACGCGGCCATCGCCGAGGTCGAGGCCATGCAGAACGTGCCCAGCCTCGATGACGAGCGCCGCGAGAAACCGGTCGTCACGGTGCCCATCCCCGTGCCCGCCGTCCGCACGATTAGGCGCCAGGACGTTGCCGACCAGGGCGGCCAGAGACCGGCCCAGACCGAGAAGTCCGCCCCTGCCACACCGTCCCAACCGACCCACCCAAGACCGCTTGACGCGGCGAACGCTCAGTCACCCCCGGCACAGCCTCGCTCCAGGCGCGGCCTGCTGGCGCGCGTGCTGGCAGCGCTCGCCGCGCTGTCCCTGCCCGGCCTGCGCAAACGGCGGCGCCGCAGCAAAACCGCGCCGGAAGAATCATCCGCCCAGGCAGAACCCGCGCCCACACCAGAGCAGGACGGCGCCGGCGACCGGCCATCCGCGCTGAGCCGGCTGCTGTGGCTACTAGACACCGTCCTGGAGCTCGTGAACCGCCCGTTCGCCTTCCTGACACCCGAGGCCCGCCGTACTATCGGCGCCGTCAGCCTGGCCACCTTGCTGGTCTCAGTCCTGGCCGGCTATCTGCTCCCCATCCTCGTCCCGCGCCAGGACCCGGTAGCGACGCTGTACCGCATGCGCGCCGAGGTCCTCGCCGCACCGGCCGAGTCCGATACCGAATCATCAGACTGACGGCACGCCACCGGCTGCGCTGCGGCTCAACTCCGCACCGTAAACGCGAAGTCCACGTGCAGCCCGCCCGGCACGATGCGGCCCGGCGGCGTAATGCGCACGTGCACTTGGCGCCGCGTTGCATCGTCCGCCGCCGGCCCGACCCCCACCATGACCGCCTCGGATGAGTCTTCCGCCGTCAACCGCAGCAGGTCGCGCAGCCCGAACAAGAGCCGCTTCTGAATTTCGTCGTCGGGCAACCCGTGCAATTCAGACGCGCGTTCACTCAGCCAGGCCCCCGCAATATTGCTGAACTGCTGATACGGCACGCTGATCTCAAGCGCGGCCTGCTGAGCACCAATGTCAGCCGTGACCTGCGGCCGCGCCACCGTCACACCGCCCAGCAGCACGCACCCGTCCGTGCCTGGAATACTCTGCAGAACGTTGATGCCGACGGCCGGCAACTCGTCGAGTCGGCGATCCGGCAACGTCAGGTCGCCCGGACCCCAGGGCTTCTGCGCATCCGCCGGATTGGGAATCACCGGCAAATCGCCCACGCGCCCCGCCTGGGCCCCGTACATCCGCGTCGGCCAGCCGTGCGTCGCAAACGCACGCCCGGCGCACAGGCCCATCGCCAGGTGACCACCGGCCCACATGGCTTGCGATGCGGCGGAGCACCGCTCATCACAGGTGAACTCACGGCTCTCCGGCCGCCGCGCATGCGGTGCCCGCAGCAGGAAGCGCCCCATGACCGCCGCCAGCCACCGGCTGTAAGGCTGATCGCGCAGGGCACGCCACTTGGCGAACTGCCAGCCGTCAACCAGGTTCGACAGGTTCGGCAGGTTCTTAATCAGATTGGCCGAGCGAACATCGAAAAACGCCGGCTCCAGCGCAAACACCAGCGGCACCGGCAGGCTCGCCCCCAGTTGCGCCAACTCGTCCAGCAGAGCCATGTCAGCCGGCTCATTGCAGAAGGGGAAATCCAGCAGCACCAACCCCGGCGTATCAACGTCGCCCGCGAAGGCCGTCTCGACCACCTGCTCATTCAAGCGTGCGACCACCTCTCCGCGCGGCGCATCCAGCAGCGCCAGGCGCACACCGGCACGGAAATCCAGCCGGTCCACCAGGAGCTTGACCGCGCGCCAGGCCGCCTCCAGACGCCGCACCTCCGGATGCTGCCATAGCGCGTTGGCAATCGTCGTCAGCTCCGCGTGCAGCCGGTCGGCCCACTGGTCCAGCCGGCGACTCTCCGCCCCGCTGAGCCGCGCGTCCGGCGTGCCCGCCTCCGCCGCCAGGCGCTCCACATCTGCACTCACCCGCCGCGCCGCATCCGGCTCGTCAATCATGTCCAGAATGCTGCCCCCTGTCGGCACCACCCCGCCCGCCTCTGGCTCAGCGCCGGACGCGCCCTCCCGCAGCCATTGCAGCGTTCTGTCCGCCGCCAGCGCGGCCGCAACCGCTGCATCCAGGTCCGCCGCGGACAGCCGGCCCGCACGCCGCTCACGCGCCCGCTGCCACAAGGCCAGCCGCGCCTCCGCCTGGGGCACTTGCCGCAGCAGACCCTCAGCCTCAAAGGCCGCCAGCGCGCCAAACGTCAGCGCCAACTCCCAATCAGCACCCGCCCCAACCGGCGGCGGCAACGCGAGCGTCACCTGCGGCCGCGCCCGTGACAACGTTTCAACGAAGCTGTCCTTGTCAACCGGCGTCAGGCCGCCCAGCCGACCCGCACTGCCGAGCGCCCCGGTGAACACGAGCGTATACACGCGTCGCGCCGGCGTGGCCGGTGTGGCCGCATCCATCGAGAAGGTGACGTCGCTGTCGTCCTGCATCACATGCCCTCGACCCCCGGCGAAATGTCCAGTTTCAGCATCGCATGCCCGATCGCGTCGGTCAAGTGCTTTCGGCCCGCGGTCGCCCGCTCATCCGTCCCGACCAGCCATGGCCGGCACAGCGCCACCGCTACACGACTCGCACGCCCAGCGCCAACCAAACCGGCACCAGGTTGTATGCCGCGTGGCACCCGGCCGCAATACCAAGCCCCCGCCAAAGAAACACAATCGCCAGATACACCCCGGCCAGCGCGAGTTGCACGAAATGCCGCCCGTCAAACGCCGCACTCCCGATCGGCGCAAAATGACACAGCGCAAACAGAACCGCGGACAGCGCGACCACCACCGGCACGCTCACCCGCCGAGCCACGCGCAGCCCGCTCTCCAGCAGCCGCGACAGGCCGGCGATCAGATAGAGGCGAAAAACCAACTCCTCGTAGATGCCGGCCCCCAACGCCAGGATCACGTGCTCACGCAACGCCAGCACGCCGCCGGCGCCGCCCTGGCCCGCCTGCAACATCATCACCTGCCCCAGCACATACAACGGCACCGTCAGAACGATGCTCTCCAGTGCCATCACCGGCAACACCCACAATCGCACCCGCCAGGAGTGCCGCGCCAGAATGTGCCAGATCAGCAGTGTCAACAGCAGCGCCACCCCCGGCAACCACATGCCGCCGGCCCCGAACCAACTGAGCAACTTCTGCACGAGGCTTTGCGCCACGAGCTGCCGCTCCGGCCAGGTCACCGGCGGTAGCAACAGCGTGCCAAACTCGTACGTCGCCACCAGGGGAAACAGAAACAGCAGGCAGTAGAGCGGCTGCGGGGCCTCCACCTTGTACACGCGCCAGAGCAGACGGGCGGATTCTGTCACCGTGCGGTGCTGCGGTCCCGGGTCGTCCTTCATGCCGCTATTATCTGCCGTCCATCCCGCCCGCGGTAGAGCCGCGTCGACTTCGTCGAACGCCGCCGTAGCGCTCACTCAGCCGCCGGCTCACGCCGTAGCGACTCGATGTAGTCCGCCAGTCGCGCCGCAAAGGACTCGTCCAACGGGCCCAGAACCCGCTCAAAAGCCGCCAGCCGCCCGCTTTCCGTCGCGGCCCGCTCAACCACGAACTGGCCCAACCCCTTCGGATGCCGCTGGAACAAGTAGCTGGTCAACGCCCACGCCAGCGCGTAGTCCTGCCAGCCGCGCCAGCTCGACTCTTCGCCGACCATGCGCCGCAACTCCGCCGACAAGTCCGCGCAGTCCCCGTAAAGCACATCATACTCCGCCAGACGATGATGATTCGTCCCCTCTGCCAGCGTCGCGCCCTGCTCGACGAACGGCAGTTCGAACAACTCCGCCAGCCCCTCCACGAGCCACGTCGGAGTCCCGCCCTCCGCCGGCACCAACCCAATGTTCGCATGAATCTGGTGGGCCGCCTCGTGCTGTATCACCGTCGCACTCAGCGACTCCGTGTTGCGGCGCAGACGCCGGCTCAACTCCGCACGCCGCTCATGCGCCGCTCGTCCGAGGTTGTCCAGCTCGGCCCGCAGCCGTGCCACCGGCGGATAGCCGGCCAGGTCAAACAACACCGTCCGGTTCTCGGCCGGCTCATAGAAGCCCAGCACATCGCGCTGCTCCGGCGCCACCCGCTCACGGTACGCGCGATACTCCCCATGCAAACCGAAGAACAACACCGGCAGCTTCGCCGCCGGGGCCGCCAGCCGCAGTCCCAGAGCGGCGGCAAACGGCACGTGTGCCCGATACACCGCCTCCAGCCGGTCCGCCAGGGCCCGGGCCTGACCCGTGCGACCTGTGTACACAATGACGAAATGCTCGCTTTCGAGCACGCGCGCCCGCGCGGCGGCCGCCTCCCGCAACCGCGCCAGCGCCGCCTCATCCGCCTGTAGCGGCCTTAGAAACGCCGCTATCGCCCCCTTGTCGCAGGACTCCCCCGCGCCGGCCGCCTCAACGGCCAGCACCGTCGGTACGATCAACAGCACCAGTAGACCAGCACGCATCGCTTTAAGAGAGCTCGCTCATTCGCCTGAAAAAGACGCCGCGGAGACGCACCATCATCGTCGATCCGCGGCGACGAGCCGTTCGCGCGATCAACAGCCTACGCCATTACGGCGGTTCCGGCGGCAGCACCGCGGGATTCAGCGGCAAGGCGTGCAGCCAGGCGTACCACTTGTCGATCCACTCCTCGCTAATACGCCCGAAGCGGTCCTCGAATTCCTTCTCCAGCATCGTCACCGTCACTTCGTCACCCGGATTCCGTGTCGAGACCACGCGCATGTAATCAGCGAATTCCTTCGGAAACTGCTTGCGCAGATAGTAGGTCAGCGCCCAGCCAATCGGATACGAGTGGCCGCCCATGCGGAGAAACACGCTGCCGTCCACGACGAAGTTCTTCAGCCACTGCGGCGTGAACTTCTGCTGCCCGTACCACTGGAGGAACTTGGATAACTGGTAGTGGTTGATCACGCCCAGGCTGGCCCCTTCCGAGCTCGGCGGCACCTCGAACATCATGGTCGTGCCTTCCACCAGCCAGCGCGGCACGCCCTCCCGGCTCTCTGGGTTCAGGAACGCCTCCGGCGGAAACACGCCCAGGTTGAAATGCAGATGGTGACCGATCTCGTGCTGGGTCACTTCCATGTTCATGTGCTCCACCCAGCGCTCCGCCGCCGTCCTGGTCCTCAGCCGCTGCGGCGGCGGCATGCGCGGGTCCTCCGCCGCCCTCAGCGCCGCCGCTATGTTCGGCAACGTTGCCAAATCAAAAAAGTGCGAACGGTTCGAGGTCGGCAGAAAATACCCCAGCGCCCCGGACGGATGACCGTACGCGTTTATGCAGTGCGTCTCGAACTCCTGCTGCGTGCCGAAGAAGTAAACCTCCATCTTGTAATCCGGCACCAGGATCGGCAAACCCAGTATCTTCATGTACGCGATGTTCCAGCGCCACACGGCCTCCAGCCGGTTCAGCAGCCGCCGCGCCTCCGCGTCCGTGCCCGTGTGCACCATCATGAAGTTCGGCGTCGTCAGCACCTTGTCGGCCCCGGCCAAGAACTTCATCTCCTCCAGCGACTCCTCATTAACCGGCAGTTCGGCCGGAAGCTCCGCCGCACTCTGGATCCCCAGCGCATCGAAATCCACACCCGCCACCAGGGCCTCGATCTCCGGGTCAGTTATCCGCCGCCGCTGCGACGTCCCCTCCGCATCTCCCGGCGCGGCAACCTCGCCCTCCTCCACCGCCACCATGCTGCGGACTTGGCTTCTCGGTAGCGTTACGGCAATGCCCCGCCCCATGACGACGCGGTAGCCCTCCGCCGTCACCTCAACCTCGCCTACCAGCCACCGACCATCCACGGTCTGCACACGCATCCGCCCCAGCTCCTCGGCCAACGCGGACCACGCGCCCAATCCCACCAACAGCACCGCCAGGGCGATCACGGACCCCATATGTCGTGTGAACATCACTGGAACCTCTCCGCAAGGATGCCCGAAGCTCAACGCGGACTCGCCTACTAGTTTATAGCTCGATCAGCCAGAGCCGCAACTCAAACCCGCCGACCCCGCGGTTTCCTCGCAGGCTCGCGGCGGGCCCCGCCGAACGCTTACCACGCCGACTGGCGATAACAATCGCCCAAATTTAAGCTTATGATCCCAAGCTGCGGAGCGCGCCATGAACGTCTATTCTCGTAAGGGCGAAGCTGCCCTGATCCGACAACTGCGCAGCGAACTGCACGCGCCGGCGACCGCCAGTGAGCCTAGGCCGCGCAACTTCATTGACGATATGGCTTTGCTGACCTCCGACCCGCAGCCGCTGCTATGGACCGTGGACATGCTCATGGACGGTGTCGACTTCCGCTCCACCGAGCACGACTGGTACGACATCGGCCGCAAGGCCATGGCCGTCAACCTAAGCGACTGTGCCGCCATGGCCGCCCAGCCGCTCGCCGCCCTGTGTGCCGTTTCACTCAGCAATCACCTGGCCCAAGACGACGCCGTTAACCTGATGCGCGGCGCCCACGACCTCGGCCTGCGCTGGAACTGCCCCGTCGTCGGCGGCGACACCAATAGCTGGGACCACCCGACGGTCATCGCCATCACGATAGCCGCCCGCACTGAGCCCGGCCGGGAACCCGTATGCCGAGACGGCGCCCGCCCGGGCGACCTGGTATGCCTCACCGGCCCCGTCGGCGGCTCGATTCTCGGCCGACATATGACGTTCGAGCCCCGCGTCGAGACGGCCCTGGCCATCAACCGGCAACTCGCTCCGCACGCCATGATCGACATCAGCGACGGCCTCGCCCTGGACCTGTCGAGAATACTCGATGCTTCCGAATGCGCTGCCGTGCTGGACGCGCCCGCTCTGAACGCCTTGACCCACCCTGACGCCGAACGCCTGTCCGAGCGCGACGGCCGACCTGCCCGCGAACACGCCCTGCACGACGGCGAGGATTTTGAGTTGATCGTCGTGCTGCCCCCCGATGCAGACGCCGCCGTGTGCCAGGCGCTCGGCCTACACGCAATCGGGCGCGTCGAGTCCGGCCACGGACTCTTTCTGTGCGAACCGGACGGCCGCCGAACGCCGATCGAGCCGCGCGGCTGGGAGCACTTCCAGTGATGCCCCCGCTCCGCTGGCAGTCCGATGATCCGGCCCAAACCTGGCGGTGTGGGCGGCTGTTGGGCGGCCTGCTGCGGGCTGGCGACGTGGTTGCCCTGTCCGGCGCGTTGGGTGCCGGCAAGACGCAGTTCGTCAAGGGTCTGGCCGCCGGCCTGGACGTGCCGGCCGAGGAGGTAGTCAGCAGCCCGACTTTCGTGCTGATGCGCGAGCACGCCGGCCGGCTGCGGCTGTATCACCTCGACGCGTATCGGCTGCACCACGTGGACGAACTACTGGCACTAGGCTGGGAGGAGCTCCTGGATGAGCCCGGGGCGGTCGTGGTCCTGGAGTGGGCCGACCGGGTGCCGAACGCCATCCCGCCCACCGCCTGGCGGATCGAGATCGAACACCTGAGCGAGTCCAGCCGCCTGCTGACCATCAGCGGCCCGGATCCGGAGATGCTGGCACAATTGGCCGACCACCTGCCTGGGCGTTCCGACCGCGTGGACCCCGCCGGAAACGCCGAAAAGCCGGCCGCCGACGGTTGACAGGACTGCCCGCCCGGCCAACACTAACACCAGTACTTGAGTGAGTGTTCCTCAAGGGGAAGCGGATGCGCGCGTTGTTGATGTTGGTAATGCTCGTTGGATTGGCCGCGCTGGGCGGCTGTGCCACCATGACCCGCTCGGGCGACGACAACTGGGCCACATTCGAGCGATCGGTCCAGTACGACATGCGGCAAATGGCTGAGGACTTCAACTACGTCTGGATGCTGGACCGTCCAAGCCGCCTGTCCAGGTGGGTGATGCGGTAGGCCAGTCCGCGGCGTGCGGTCTCGCGGGACAAGGGGTGCTCTGCGCTGTCGCGCGCTGCTTCCCGCCCCCGTCACGTTGCCCCGCCACCGATTCCGGCCGCGAAGGCTTCCCGACCCGGCCGGCCAGCGCTGGCGCGATGGCAGTCGCTGCATCCGTGGCTACCTCGACTGACGGCCAGAACGTCGCCCTGACGGCCACCCATTTTCTCCGCGCCCGCGAGCCTGCGGAGCGCCTCGCATAAATAACGTAATGTCAGCTACTTGCGAGTTGGCACCCCCGACTGGCCCGCGCACGTCAGGCACCGTAAGCCGCAGACCGCGCCCGCAGTTGATCCAGATCAAGGACCGCCCCGCAGCTTCCGGCAAGAATCCCGGCATGACGCCGGCCAGGACGCCGGCGTGGCGGCCGGCTCGTGGCCGGTACCCTCGGCCCACAGAAACCACGCGTGACCCGCGTCCTCAAGAAAGGAGCCTTCGTTGTTCTGTAACCAGTGCGAACAGGTCCGTAATGGGATCGGCTGCACCGAGCCGGTCGGCGTCTGCGGCAAAGATCCGGACATGCAGTCACTTCAGGAGACCCTGCTGTACGGCCTCAAGGGCATGGCGGCGTACGCGCATCACGCCCGCCGACTGGGCATGGTTGACGAAGAGGTTGACGCTTTCGTCGAAGAGGCGCTCTTCGCCACCATCACTAACGTCAACTTCGACCTCGACAGCCTGTTAGAGCTTGTCCTCGACTGCGGCAAGCACAACCTGCGCGCCATGCAGCTACTCAACGACGGCCACGTCCAGCGCTTCGGTCAGCCCACGCCCACTGCCATCTACGAGGGCACCAAGGCCGGCCCGGGGATCCTCGTCACCGGCCACGACATGGTCGACTTGTACAACCTGCTGGAGCAGACCAAGGGCAGCGGCATCAACATCTACACCCACGGCGAGATGCTGCCGGCCCACGGCTACCCGGAGCTGCGCAAGTATGACCACCTGGTCGGCCACTTCGGCGGCGCCTGGCAGAAGCAGCGCACCGAGTTCATGCAGTTCACCGGGCCGATCCTCGCCACCACCAACTGCATCCTCATTCCCAAGAGCCAATACAAGGATCGCGTCTTCACCACCCGCGTCACCGCCGTCCCCGGCGGCAAACGGCTCAAGACCGACGACTTCAGCGAAGTCATCGCATGCGCCCGTCGCTGCCAGCCGCTCACGGACAACCCCGTCCGTGAGACCACCATCGGCTTCCACTACAATGTGCTCACCGGTGCGGCCGACAAGATCCTGGGCGCCGTCAAGGCCGGCAAGCTCAGCCACTTCTACGTCATCGGCGGCTGCGACGGCGCCGAGCCCGGCCGCAACTACTTCGCCCAGTACGCCGCCAATACGCCCAAGGACTCGTTGATACTCACGATGGGCTGCGGCAAGTTCCGTATCCGCAACGAAAACGTCGGCACCATCCAGATCGAGGGCATCGGCGAACTCCCCCGCATCCTCGACATGGGTCAGTGCAACGACAGCTACGGCGCCATCCAGGTGGCCGTCGCCCTCTCAAAGGCCCTCGGCTGCGGCGTAAACGACCTGCCCCTGACCATCATCCTGAGCTGGTTCGAGCAGAAGGCCGTGGCCGTGCTGCTCACGCTGTTGTACCTGGGCGTGCGCGGGATTCGCATCGGGCCGGCGGCACCGGCGTTCATCAGCCCGAACGTCTTCAAGATCCTGCAGGATAAGTACGACCTGCAACTGACCGGTTGAACGGTCCGCACCACCAACCGCGCGCCGACGAGAATCCCGGTCTGTGGCGCCGGTGCGGTCCCACGGCGGCCGGTCGTCAAGGCGGAACGTCACGCCATGTGCAACCACTTGCGCACACCGGAATAGGCCCGCCCACAAACGCCCGGAGAATCAGGCGGCACGAAATCTGGCGAGACTCCCCCGAGCGAAACGACTGCGAGGCGCCGACCGCACCGGCGCCCCGCAGTCAGGTAAGCACTTCTGAGCTGAGGCAGACGCCGATCCTCTCCGCCGGCGTCCGCCTCACTCAGACAGTGCAGTTGCGATCAGAAGTCCCCAATCTGGCCGTCCTTATGGGATGCCGACT
>CAZYGM010000080.1:0-13401 GCA_964647015.1 uncultured Planctomycetales bacterium
ACGCCCCGCGCATGTCGCCGCAACGCGCGTATGCGCAGGCGAGGTCCTGGAGGTGTTGCCCGGCTTGCGGCTCGACCGCGACCAGCCGGCGTAGCACGCGTGCGAGGCGGGGCCAATCGCTGCGGGCCAGGTAGATGCGGCGCAGGTTTTTGAGCAGGCGGGCCAGGATGGTTCGGGTGTCCACGGCGCTCAACATGCTGGGCTTGAACCGCACGGGCGCGTCGAAGTGATCCTCCACCATGCGCTTGCAGTCGTCGGCCGACAGGGTTTGCCCTTCAGCGAACGGATCTGCCAGCACGAAGCGCTCGCGGTCATCGAAGCGCACGAGGAAATGGCCGGGCAACGCGACGCCGCTTACTGGCCACTTCAGCCGCCGGCCGACCTCGATCCAGACGGCGGAGAGGGTGATCGGTACGCCAAGGCGGCGGTCGAGCACGCGATTGAGGTAGGCGTTTTCGGGATTGCCGAAGTCGCGACTGTCGCCGCGCAGTTCGAAGGAGCGCACCAACACGTCGCGCATGGCCTGATAGCGTGAGGTGGCGTACAGGCCGGGACGGCGGCAGGCGATCTCCTCGGCCAGCGCGTCCAGCATGCGCAGGTAGCGGGCGATGTTGATGTCGGCGTATGCGTCGCGCGCCAGATGAAGCGCAGCACAATCCAGACGGATGTCGTCTGTGCGCAGTTCCATCAGTGAATCAAAAGGATGTCGTCCCACCTGCGCTAGCCCCTCCAATCTCCTATGGAAACTGTCCTTGTTCGAAGGCGATGATAGCACTTTGGCTGGGGGAAAATCGAGAGGAAAATGCAGTACTGCTTATCAGACGCGGGCGAGTTTGCTCCCATAATTCTCGGAGCGCGACGGGGAACGGCGCGCGGGTTCGCGGAGGCTGTCAGGCGGTCGAGCGCAACTTCAGTGTGGTGCTACAATAGGCGTCATGTGCCGCGCCTCAGTCAACACTCCCGCCCGTCGGTCGGCTAGATGGCCAGGCTTGCTGCTGATTGCGCTGACGGCCACGGTGTGTTGTGCAGCGCTGATTCTGCGCACGCCGGTGCGCTCCCGGTACTGGGCCTGGCAGATAGCGCACGGCACGGATGAGTTGCGGCAGGCCGCGTACTTGACAGCGCTGTGCCAGAGCGGTTCCGGTGGGCGCTGGGGCATCAGCGCGTTGCTGCGTGATGAGCACGCCGGTGTGCGTCAGTTCGGTGTTCTGGCGCTGCGGCACGTGGATGACTCGTGGACACGTGACAGGCTGGTGCGATTATTGCGCGATGAGGATCCGGATGTGCGTGCCCTGGCGGCAGTGGGTCTGGCCGTGCGCGCGCACGATGACGTTATCCCGGAACTTGAGGCTCTTTATCGCGCGGGTGGTCCGGCGGCGGCTGCCGCGTGCCGGGTGCTGGCTCGACTGGGGACGCCGGCGGCCATCCGTGCGCTGGGCGAGCTGGTGAGCGTGCCAGCCGAGGTGGAGTGCCGGGCGGCGCTGGTTGATGCGCTGGCGGATATTCGCGCGCCGGCGTGCGTGCCGGTGCTGCTCGAGCTGCTGGACGATGTGCGTCCGGCGGGTCACGTGCCGCCGGTGGCGCAGCAGCGGGCGGCAGAGGTGGTCGCCGCACTGCGGCTTAGGGGCATTCTGGTGAGCGCGGGCGTGTCGGCGCAGCCGGCGCCAGCCACGATTGCGGATCGGGCCGCGGCCGCGCTTGCGCGCGTTACCGGCGTATGTTCGGAGTATGATTCTGCGGCATCTGATGAGGTGCGGCGACGGGCGGCGGCGGAGTGGGCGGCCTGGTACAAGGCGCGGGCCGACGCGCCGTGAGTGGGTTGTGCGGGGCATGCAATTGTGTGGAGGCAGGATGCTGACGTCCGGAGCGCGCTCAAACTAGATCGACTGCGCCAGACGGGATTCGAACCCGTACTGGGGGGATTTTAAGTCCCCTGCCTCTGCCGATTGGGCTACTGGCGCGGGCGGCGTGTAACGTCAGCCCGAGTGCATTCTACCCGGATAACCACTTGCGTTCAGCCACAAGGAGGTACGGCGGTCGAGCTATTCCGGGCGGACGGCGGTGTGCGGGTTGGCCCGGCGCTTAACGGTCGGCGGGCGCCGGCACTGCTCACGCAGCAAATGGTTAAGCAGCATCGGCGGCTTGCTGGCAGAGGAAGAGGACGGCCATGCGGACTGCCAAGCCGTTGGTGACCTGACGCAGGATGCTGGAATGCGGTCCGTCGGCCACGTCGGCGGCGAGCTCGATGCCACGATTGACCGGGCCGGGGTGCATCACGAGCACGTCGGGCTTGCAGCGTCTGAGCCGCTCGCTGTTCATGCCGAAGAGGCGGACGTATTCGCGCAGGGAGGGGAAGACGCTGCTGGAGATGCGCTCTTTCTGGATGCGCAGCATGTTGATGACGTCCATCTCGGGCAGGATGCTGTCGAAGTCGTGGACGACGCGGGCCCCGAGCGATTCGAAGGCACGCGGCACCAGCGTGGGCGGGCCGACGAAGGTGACGTTGGCACCCAGTTTCTGCAGGCCGCGCATATCCGAACGGGCCACGCGCGAGTGGGCGATGTCGCCGACGATGGCCACGTTGAGGCCGTCCACGCGGCCCTTGCGTTCGCGGATGGTGAACAGGTCGAGGAGAGCCTGGGTGGGATGGGCGTGCTGTCCGTCGCCGGCATTGATCACGCAACAGTCGACCGCGCGGGAGAGGTGATAGGCGGCTCCGGCCGCGCCGTGCCGCAGGATCATGATGTCCACGCCCATGGCCTCGATGTTGCGGGCCGTGTCGAGCAGCGTCTCGCCCTTCTTGGTGGAGGACATCTTGACGGAGAAATCAATGACGTCGGCCGACAGCCGCTGGGCGGCGAGCTCAAAGCTCATGCGGGTGCGCGTGCTTTCCTCGAAGAACATGTTGACGACGACGCGGCCGCGCAGCGCGGGCACTTTCTTCACGCTGCGGGTTGAGACCTCCTTGAAGCTTTCAGCCGTATCGAGGACGTGGACGATCTCTGCGCGGCTGAGCTCGGCGAGGTTGAGCAGGTGCTTGCGGGTCCAGACGGGCTGGTCAGCTGTCTCTGCGGTCATTGAGTTCGACCTTGTCGACGCCGTCCAGCTCGGTGAACTGCACGTCGACGGTGTGATGGGGCTCGGTATCAGTCCGGAGGCCGACGAAATCGGCCTGGATGGGCAGCTCGCGCAGGCCGCGATCGACCAGTACGGCGAGGCGAATGGCCTTCGGGCGGCCCAGGTCGGTGAGGGCGTCGAGCGCGGAGCGTACCGAGCGGCCGGTGTACAGGACGTCATCCACCAGCAAGAGCCAGGTGTCCGTGATATCGAAGTCGATTTCGGTCTTGCGCACGACCGCGCTGGGGCCAATCGTGGTGAGATCGTCGCGGTAGAGCGTGATGTCGAGGGCCCCGTAATGGGCGTGCTGCAGGCCGGCGTGCCGCAGGGCCGGCAGGAGGCGGCGGGCCAGAATCTCGCCGCGGCGCCGGATGCCGACGACGGCGACCGGCACGTCCTTCGGGGCGGCGGCGGCGATCTTGCGCGCCATGCGATCCAGAGCCTGGTGCAGCTCGTTGGTGTTAAGGAGCGTGGTCATGGCCAATAGCGTAGCGTTGTTGGCACGGCGTGCAAGGATGCCGGGTGGTGGTTGAGCGGTTTTCGGGCGGGGCGTTTTTGGCGTATACTGAATCGGTTTGGCACGTGCCGTGGCCCGCTGTCGCGGTCTGATGCGCCCTGGAGAAACGCATGAGCAGCAAAGGTCTGATTGTCCCGCATGGCGGGGAGCTGGTGAATTTGGTCGTTGGCGCCGAGCGCGGCCGCGAGCTGGAGGCGCAGAGCGCGGGGTTATTGCGCATTCCGCTGCCGGAGCGTGAGCAATGCGACCTGGAACTACTGGCGGTTGGGGCGCTGAGCCCGCTGCGCGGCTTTGTCGGGGCGGCGGATTTCAACGCGATCTGCGACGACATGCGGCTGGCCGACGGTACGATCTGGAGCGTGCCCATCACGTGCTCGGTGGACGCGAACACCGCTGCCCAGATCGACACGGGCCAGGCGGTGGCCCTGACGGACGAGCGGGACCGGTTGCTGGCGATTCTGACGGTCCGGGAGAAGTACCCGCACGACAAGCGCAAGGAGATTGAGCAGGTCTACCGTACGAGCGACGACGCCCATCCGGGCGTGGCTGTCACGATGTCGCAGGGGGAGGTATGCCTGGCCGGCGCCCTGGAAGTCGTGTGTGCACGACATGAGCCGGAGTTTGCCCGTTATCGGTTGACGCCGGCCCAGACCCGGGCAGCCTTCGCGGAGCACGGCTGGGCGACGATCGTGGCGTTCCAGACGCGCAATCCTATCCATCGGGCGCACGAGTACATCACGAAGTGTGCGCTGGAGATTTGTGATGGGCTGCTGATCCATCCGCTGGTGGGGCAGACCCAGGCGGGGGATATTCCGGCTGATGTGCGGCTGCGCTGCTACGAGGTGTTGTTGGCGAACTACTACAACCCCAAGAACACGATGATGAGCGTCTGGCCGGCGGCGATGCGTTACGCGGGTCCGCGTGAGGCCGTGCTGCACGCGCTGGTGCGTAAGAATTACGGCTGCACCCATTTCATTGTGGGTCGTGATCATGCCGGCGTGGGGAATTACTACGGTACTTACGACGCCCAGCGGATCTTTGATGGCTTGGATCCGGCCGCGGTCGGCATTACGCCGCTGAATTTTGAGCACTCGTTCTGGTGCCGGAAGTCCGGGGCGATGGCCAGCGACAAGACGACGAACAGTGGGAAGGCGGACCGGGTGTTCCTGTCGGGCACGGCGGTGCGTGAGATGCTGGCGCGCGGCGAGCGTCCGCCGGTGGAGTTCACGCGGCCGGAGATAGCGGACCTGCTAATCGCGGCGATGAAGGCGGGCTAGCGGGAGGGCGACGGCGGTTCGATATGGTGGACATGGGGGGGCGCCGCAGGCTTGGCACAGGGGGTGGTGTATTGCGCGTCGAGCTTCTGGTTGGTGGGTTTCCGGGGTGCGCAGTTGGCTGATGGCTGTTCGACGTGGCAATAGAACGGGCCGCGTCGCCGAGCGGCGCGGCCCGTTTCGGTCAAACTTGCTTAGCGAATAGCGGGCTAGTTGACCAGCAGTCTGTCGTACGTGGGATCCTGGGGATACTGGTACTGAACCCAGCCCGACCAGATGTTCTGGTAGAGCGTGGTGAGCGGGTCGTTCAGCCAGGCGTCGAGGGTCTGATTGTTCAAGGTCGCCATTGCCTCATCGACGCCGACCTGGACGGCATACTGCCCGATGTCGTCAACGAAGTTGATGTAGGGCTGGTTCTGGGCGAAAGGATGGCAGGCCCAGCCAGTAAGCCCCATCGCGAAAGTCATGCCGCCAAGGCTGACCAGGACCAAGGCACGTTTGAACCGGTTGTTCATTCTGAGTTCCTCCGTGAAACCGATAGTGTTCGGAGTTTGAGAAATAGTGCTGTTAAGCTGACACTCTATACGACTAGAAAGCCACCTGCAGTTGCATGCGGAAGATCAGTGCGTTGTCATTTACGTTTGCCAGGCTGGCATAGCTACTGGTGATCGGGACTTCATAGATATAGGTCAAGTCGGTCTGCAACTTGACCTTCTCATCGAAGTAGTAGTTGAGCCCGAGCATGTACTCCCACGTGCCTTCCCGGTCGCCGGCCAGGGTGGAGATGCCGCCGACGCGCGTAACGGCTTCGAGCTTGTCCTCGAGGCCGGGGACGGGCAGGAACCAGCCAAGCTGGACGTAGGCGCCGTGCTGGGCGACGGTGGAGCTGTCGCCGGTCAGGAGCCACCACGGGGTGAAAGGCGTGCGGCCGGCGCGGCGCGGATCAACGACGCGGATGATGTACTCGCCGGTGGCGGAGAAGCCCATGAACTTAAAGCCGGCATCGAGCCCGAACTGGTTGATCTGTATGCCGCTGTCGTCCGTCAGGCCGAAGCCGCCGGGGAGCACGGACCTGCGCGGGAAAGGCAGGCGCGTGTTGCCGGCGCGGTCACCGTAGTTGTCGTTGAACGCGTAGTGGAAGCCGATGTCCAAGGCGGGGACTTCGCGGCGCGCGCGGTCACTCTGGGTCGCGAAGTCGCTCTCGGGATCCTCGCCGAGGGCATGCCAGACGAGCCGGAACACGATGGCGGGGTTGCCGTCGTTCTCGGCCGGATCGGTGGTTACTGTGCGACCCCAGTAGGTGTTCTCTCCATCGGACAGGCCGTTATAGACGCCCAGGTTGTAGACGAGGCGCTTGTCAGCCAGTTGGCCCCAGAACTGGACGCCGACCGAGGTGCCGAAGCCGAACACGGTGTGGGCGAGGGAGCGATCGATGGACTGCTGGTTAAGGCCGTAGACGGTTGATTCCCGCGTGGCCACGACGCCGAGAATACCGGCGCGGAGCTGGAACTCGTCGGCAATGCGGTAGTTCGCGTAGGCTTCGGAGGCCACCACGTCGTAACCATTCGGCGCATCAGCCTTGAACTCAATGTAGTAGCTCAAGTCCTGCGAGTAGGCATGGCCGCCGAACGCCAGGCGCAGGCGCTGGACGTCGAAGCCGGAGCGGTCGTGCCGATCCAGGCGCGGGGAGAGGTACCGGTTCCGCGCCCGGGTGTTGTAGTACGTGTACCGGAATTGCATTCCGGCGTTGACCTTCATGAGGAACAGGTCGTCGCTACTGCGGATGAAGAAGCCGTTGTCGTACCCGGCCTGCAACATGGAGGGCATCAGGCTCTCACGGAACTCCTGCTCGCTCAGGATGCTCCGAATCTGCTGCCGCATCATTGCCTCATCCACTCGCGCGACATCCGCATCCGCCCGACTGGCGGCAGCCACCTGGTGCTCGAGCATCTGGATCTGCTCCTGTTGATGCTGGAGCAGCGCTTCCAGACGAGCGAGCGCCTGATCGTGGTCGTGCGTCGTCCCGTCTGCTGCGGCCGGGCCGGCCAAGACGGCGACCGTCAGGACCAGTGGCACAGCAGCGCGTAACATCACTTTGGCCATAGAGTTCTCCTTGATTAGTTGCCACGCTTGTAGGACTGCAGCACAACAACAGCCCAGTCAGCCGCGCAGCGTTTATACCCACACGTCAATAACGGCGGCGCAAACCGAGACCGCGCCAATTGAAGTTGACGTAACTGCACTTTACGTTCCAGATATGGGCAAAATGGGCGACATAACATAAGGCATTTATGGCAAGGTGTTTACGTCCTCATTGGCCAAGCTTGTCTCGTAGAGGTAAATCGCCGCATGTGTCGGCAATCCGTCAACTGCGCGGTCCGTTTGGGCAAAGCCTTTTTCCGCAGAGACTTAGGATATCCGCTGGATTGGGTCGTGTTGATGCGGTGACGAAAAACCGCCAGCTTCGTCCGCGAAGTGCCCTGGCATCCCGCATCAGTCAGCGCGGCACGGGCTCGCGTGCTCCTGGGTCGCCGTTCGGCAAAAGCGTTCCCTGCAACTGACTGTTGTGTGTCTGAGGGCGTTGGCGCTAAGGGGCAGCCGGTTGCGGCGGCCCTGCTGAACGCCTCGCTGCCATGCGCTTGGTGAGGGTGCTTGGCGCCAGAATGAAGAGCGGGCGCTGCAAGGCCTCAAGGTGGCGGAGCGCCGGGAGGCAGCGGGTATGACAGGGACGCGCGGGCGGGCGCGGCTGGGGTTTTCTGCCACGGCTTGCACGGGGCCCGCCCGGGCTCGGGAGGAACGCTGTGTACGCGCATTGTGTCAGTTTTGACCGTTGGGCTGCTCGTTGGGCCAATGTCGTTGACACCGGGGGGATGGTCGGGTAACAAGACCGCGTTCGCAGCGGTTTGCTCGGGCTTGGAGAGACAGTCGCAGGAGCGTGTTATGACCGAGACGTTGATGCTGGCCGAGTTCATAGGCAGCTTCTGGTATTACGTTCTGCTGGTGGGCGTGTTGGTGGCCCTGATTGTGGGCCTGAAGATCTATCGTTCGCGCGCCAGCTAGACGTTGGCGGAGGGCGAGCGCGACGGCACGCAACGGGTTGTCGCCGTCGGCAGAATGGGCAGGAACCGCCACTCCTGGCCGGCAGGAACACTTCAAGTATCGCAATCGGCAAACGGTGCCGCATCCGGTGCTGCCTGGAGTGGCTGCACTGGAGCACCGTGTCGTTGTCATGCCATGAGTACCGAGGGCCTGAAGTAATCGCTCGCAGGCAGCTCGTCGCACCGGCCTCGGCATTTCGGAGGCCACGATGAACAGCGAAACCGACGTTACGTCTTCCTGGCCGGCATATGCCCGGCGCGTGATTGAACGGGCCGTCAGCGCGGCTGACACCCGCAGTGTGCCGCCGCCGGCGAATGCCACCCAGTCGCACGGCGGTGCGTTTGTGACGTTGCGGAAGTTTCGGCACCTGCGCGGGTGCATGGGGACGCTGAATCCCGAAGAGTCGCTGGCGGACGCGGTGCGGCAGGCGGCCGTTTCGGCCGCGTTGCATGATCCACGTTTTCCGGCGGTTACGGCGGGTGAGTTGGCGGATCTGCGCATCGAGGTGTCGGTGCTTTCGTCGCCGTGGCCGATGGGGCATCTGGCGGAGCTCGAACTCGGCCGTCACGGCATACTGATTCGCCGACAGAATAAGCGTGGGCTGTTCTTGCCGCAGGTGGCCACGGAGCATCGTCTCGACAAGGAGACGTTCTTGTCCCGGTGCTGCAGTGAGAAGGCTGGGCTGCCGGCGGATGCCTGGCGCGATGCCGATACCGAGGTCCTGTTGTTCTCGGCGGACGTCTACGCCGAGGACGAGTAGGGCGTGTGCGGCCGGGGGCGGCGTTGTTGCGAGGGGCGGGCCCAGCCGCTACAACCGCGGCATGTTCGTGTCGCACTCTATGGCGTTGGGCCGCGCGCTGCGCTGTGTGGGCGCGCTCGTTCTGGCCGTGGCGAGTTCGGCGGTCGCGGCTGAGCCGCGCCTGATGTACCGGGGTGAGCCGGGGGACTGCCTGGTTTATGAGCGGCGTGGCGCGATTTCGTCACTTTCCGGCGCGGCGCGTGAGAGCGAGCTGGTCGATCAGATTCGCGTCTGGTATCTCGCGGCGGAGGGCGGGGAGTTGCTGGTTCTGCTGGATCGCGTGGCCGTGGTTGACGGGCGTCCGGCAGTACTTTGCGGGGGGCTGGCATACGTGGACTCGTATGGGCGTGTGCGCATGCCTGAGTCGACGCAGCGTCGGGCAGTTGAGCTTGACGCGGCCCTGGAGCTTTTCCTGGTGCAGCGCCGGCCGCTGCAAGAGGAACTGAGCTGGCAGACGCCGGCGGACCTGTTCGGCCGGGTTCGGCATTGCGAGCGGATGGGCCGGGACGCACAGCAAGCCGAGCACGTGCGCATCGAGTGTAGCGTCGAGTACGGCGGGCGAATCGGTGCGGAGTTCGGCCGTTCCGGTCGGGAGCGCTACTGGTTTGACCAGGCCGGCGGTCACGTCAGCCGGCTGGACATTGTGCGGGAGGACCGGGCGGGGGATGTGCGGCTGACGGCGGTGACGGTCCTTCGACAGCGCCAGGAGTACTCCGGCGACTGGGTGGCGCGTCGGATCAACGAAGCGCAGCGCTATTTGGCGGCGCAGCGGCGTGAGGACAGCCTGCTGGATGAGATCGCGGCGCAGCCGGATGGCGTGGCGCAGGCTCTGGAGCGGTTGGAGCGTTTGTGGGCGGGGATGCTGGTTGAGTTTGCGGGCGCGGGTGAGTCCCCGTTTTACGCTTTGTGCCGCGCGCGGCAGCGGGCGTTGCGGGAGGAGCGCGCCGGGCTGCGTGCTCGGGCGCGTTATGTCGGCCGCTGGCTGGGGCAGGCGGTGATCCCGTGGAGTCTGACGGACCGCAGCGGCGCTCCATTGATGAGTGAACAGGTTCGGCTCGGGCCGGTCGTGGAGTGCTTGTGGAGTGTGGGAGCGCCGCAGGCGGATGGGACGGTGCTGGCGCTGCACGCCATGCAGCGGGAGTTGGCGGTGGATGGCATTCCGGTCATTTGTTTGAATCTGGACCAAGATCAGCAGGCGGCTCGGCAGTGGCTGGCGGAGTTGCCGGATGGTGTGGTGCACGTGTTGGCTGGGCCGCTGGGCGCCGTGGAGCGGCCGGTGGCGTTGCCGGTCGTGCGGGTGCTGGACGGTGCGGGGGTGGTGCGTTACGTGCGAGTCGGTTGGCAGCCGTCGTATGCCGACGTGGTAGCCGAAGTGCGCCGGCTGGCTGAATAGCCGGCCGCGGCGCTGTTGGACCGGCGGGGTACAATCAGGTGACTGGGCCGATGTCGGCACAGCGGAGTCGTTGGACGCGGGCGGGCCGTGTCCTGGCGGTTCGAGAGAGTGGTGACCTGATGGGATTCCCCACATTGCTGACGCGTGTGGCGGCGTGGTTGGTGCTCGTTGGTGGCGCGCTGCTGTGTGGCTGTGCGACGGATGCGCGGCGGATCGATATCGAGCCGGCGCGCGTCGTGGAGGTGCCGCCGGTCACGGCGGATACCAAGGCGGCGGCGGTTCGGCGTGATCCGGTGGGGTATCTGCGTGAGGTGGCGGCGAGGTGCGGCGCGCTAGAGCAGTACACGCTGCGATTTACGCGTTATGAGCGCCGCGGGCTGCTGCAGCTCATGTACGGGCCGGAGCACATTGCCTGCTGGTTTCGCCGCGCGCCGTTCAGTGTGCGGATGCTGTGGTTGGACGAGAGCCTGAAGTACGGCGAGTCGACGTATGTTGAAGGGGCGGCGGACAACAAGGTGCGGTTCACGACGCGCTGGTGGGTGCCGCCGCTGAAGCCGCCGCCGGGCGTTAATAAGGTTGACTTGCAGACGCCGGTTATCTGGGGCGAATCCAAGCGTCCGCTGACGGACTTCGGGCTGGAGCGGCTCATGGAGCGCACGCTGGCGTCACTGGACGAGGCGGGCGAGGGCGTCATTGTGACGTACCTTGGGTTGGCGCAATTGCCAGAGCGCGTGGGGACAGTGCACCATTTGCACCTGGAGTATCCGGCGACGCGGCAGCGCACGCCGATCCAGGAGCTATACATTGACATTGTCACTGATTTGCCGGTCGGCACGCTGCTGAAGTTGCCGTCCGGGGCGCTGGATGCGGCGTACTTTTATGACGACATCGATGCGAGCGTGACCCTGGGCGATGAGGATTTTCTGCTGTCGGCGGAGCGTGCTGCGCCGGCGGCCGGCCCGAGCGGCGAGTAGCGACGTTCGACGCGGCCGGGCCGGGCGGTCCGGTTGGGAGCAGGCATGCCCACAAGGAGAGCGGACGAGTCGAGGTTCATGCGCCGGGCATTGCAGCTCGCCGCTCGCGGGCGCGGCTGCGTTGAGCCCAACCCGCTGGTCGGGTGCGTGGTGGTGCGGCGGGGGCGCGTCATCGGTGAGGGCTACCACGAGCGGTTTGGCGGGCCGCACGCGGAGGTTGAGGCGCTGCGGGCATGCGGGGGTCGGGCGCGCGGGGCGACGGTATACGTGATTTTGGAGCCGTGCTGCTTTCACGGCAAGACGCCGCCGTGTACGGATGCGCTGATAGCGGCGGGTGTGGGGCGCGTGGTGGCGGCCATGCGCGACCCGAACCCGCGCGTGGCCGGCCGGGGCTTGCGGCTGTTGCGGCGGGCGGGGATCGCGACGGAGGTCGGGCTGCTGGCGGCCGAGGCGGCGGCGCTGAATGCGCCGTTTGCGAAGCTGATGAACGAACGGCGGCCGTGGGTGATTCTGAAATGGGCCCAGAGCCTGGACGGCAAGATTGCCACGCAGACGGGCGATTCGAAGTGGATCACGGACGAGAAGATGCGGGCCCACGCTCACCGCACGCGCGGGCGTGTGGACGCCGTCATGGTCGGTAGCGGCACGGTTTTGGCGGATGATCCGCTGCTGACCTGTCGGGCGGGTCGGCCGCGGCGCGTGGCGACGCGGGTCGTGCTGGATACGAAGCTGCGCACACCGGCGGATTGCCGGTTGGTGCGGACGGCGGGGGAGATTCCGACATGGATCTTCTGTGGACTGCGGGGGCCGCGGTCGCGCTCGCACAGCCTGGAGTCGGCCGGCTGCGTGGTGCGGCGTGTGCCGCTGGCTGCGGGCGGCAACGGGCTTGATCTGCCGGCGGTTCTGGATGTGTTGGGGCAGGCGGAGATGACGAACGTGCTGGTCGAGGGCGGCGGGGCGCTGCTGGGGAGCTTCTTCGATCAGCAACTGGCCGACGAGGTGCAGGTCTACGTGGCCCCGCGTCTGATCGGCGGCCGGGCGGCGCCGGGCGCGCTGCAGGGACGAGGGCTAGAGCGGGTTGGCGACAGCGTGCTGCTGCGTGAGGTACAGCCGCGGCGGCTGGGTTCGGGCTGGTTGTGGCAAGGGCGCTTGACGTAGGAACGGGCAAGAGCCCGCGAATTCGTGTGGTGGAGGCCGGGCCGCCGCGCCGGGAGCGTCATGGCAGGTCCGGCACGGTGACCGGATCGCGCTCGCCGATGGGCTTGGCCGGCGCGCCGACGGCGATCTTCCACGGCTCGATATCCTTGCTGACCACCGCGTTCGCGCCGATTACAGCTCCTTCACCCACAGTTACGCCGGGGAGGATGACGGCGTTCAGGCCGATGAACACGTCCTTCTTGATCGCCACGGGTGCGCGGTTCAGATTGCGGTGCTCATCCGGCACCATGGGGCCGCAGACGCGTTTGCCTTTGCCGGGCCAGTCGCTGATCGAGAAGATGCGCGCACCGGCGGCTATGGCAACGTAGTCCTCGATCACGACGCCGCCATGACCCAGCACCATGGCGTAAGGCGCGAAGTGGCAGCGCTCGCCGACGCGGATGCTGCCAGTGCCGGCGTGCAGGGAGACGTATTTGTCAACGAGCGTGTAGCGCCCGATATGAACGGACTGTGGGTTGGTGATCTCAACGCCAATGTCGATGAGCGCGCCTTTGCCTTGATATGCCAGTGAATGCTGGTATAGCCATTGGCGCGATTTGAAGCCGATCGTGCCGCCCAGGAACTTAAAGAACATCCAGAACGGTTGTGTCAGGGCGTCGCGCAATCCCAGTCGCACGATAGCCGATAGAGGTAGCCGTCCGGTGCGGACGTATTCGTTGCGCCAACGGTTCCGCGCCTCTGACTTCGACTCCGCAGCACTCATTCTGCTTACTCCTTCGGCACACGCGCCAGTGTGCCGCTGACTGCCGGCGGTCTTGCCAGCAGCCGCGTCGCGCCTGCACCGCAGACGGCCTTGGCAGGCCAGGGCGGCCTGGCGTCAGCGGTTCGCATGCACGTCCTCCAATGTTTTGACGAACGATTCGGCCAGTATATCGCGGGCGAATCGTGTTTCAGCGAGCTTGCGGGCCCGCGCGCCCATTTCCGGCAGCTCGTCACGATGATCGCGCAGCCACACTACCGCGTCGGCAAAGGCGGCCGGATCGCCGGGGGGCACGGCCCGGCCGCAGTCG